>NZ_CP058986.1:1091250-1455000 GCF_019278525.1 Polaribacter sp. HaHaR_3_91 | reverse complement strand
GCTTTACAAATGGTAAAAAAAGGATCATTATCATCTTACTACTCTAAAAAAACGATTAAGCAAGTTTTTTTAATACATAGGAACGTAGTTTATGGTATTTTGTTTGGGTAAATAGTATCGAATAAGATGAATTTGGTTGAGACTTATATATAATCTATATGAAAACTAACAGCTCCTAAAAAGAAAACACTTATTGTCAGTTCATTAAAACTAATAGACCTCACAGGTTTTAAAAACTGTGAGGTCTTGGTAATAGTTCTGCTTAAATATTGCAAAAGTAATCTATAATGTTTCTTGCGTATTAAGCCAGTACTTATATTAAAGAGGAAACCTTCAAAAGGAACTTCATTCTGCAAATTTGTTGTGTTAGGGATTGAAACGGCATCCTTTTTATATGATTATTGATGCGATAGCAGAAATAAGCATACAAAAAGATATAGTGCAAAGCCCGACCACGCTTTTTTCGGCGTGGGAACACCCCAAAAAAATCACTCTAAAAATGTAATATTAAAATTTAAAACGTGTAACCTAAACCTATTTGTAGTACTCTATTTTTATATGAATGCTCTATAAACGAAGAAGGATAAGCGACCTTAGAGATATCTGATAGACCAAACATATATTTAGTTTCTAAAAATAATCCAAAATTAAAATGATATTCTAAACCTGCCAGTAAACCCGAATCAAAATTTTTATAGTCATCCACTTCAAATCTATTAGGGTTATGGCTGCTTTTCTCTTTCGAATGTACAACATATCCTAAATAAGTTCCGATGTTAAAATAAAAATTATGATGAACTCTTGCTTTTAAATAAATAGGTAAATTAATTTGATTGATTTCGTGCGTGGTAAAATCTCCTGGTTCAGTATAATTATAAACCCATCCTTGTTCTGAATACGCCAATTGAACTTGTAATAAAATATTGTCTTTTTCTTCTGTTAATGGAAAATTAATTCCCGCTGCTACATAAAAAGATTTTCGATTATCGAATTCTCTACTTGAGGACACTCCTTTTTCAATCACTTTAAAATTTGTATTGGAAAGGTTTAAACCTCCTTTTACAAAATATCTTATTGAAGATTGTCCGAAATTATATGAACTAGTTATCAAAAGTATAAACAGAATTACAACTTCTTTTTTCATTCTAAATATTATTATAATACTAAAAATTTACTATTTTTCTTTAACAAGACAGCTTACTCTACAAAAGTAATTCAACATTAATTTAAGTAGGCATTTCGAACATATTTAAATGCTTTTTCAAAATTCCGGATGGTGTGCTTTTTGTTTCATCAAAAATTCTGGTATCTCCAAAGAGAATAAAACTATCTCTTGCTCTGGATACCGCTACATTTAACATGTTTGGTTTATTATCTCTATCGAAAAACAGGACACCTTCGTCTTCATTAGTGTATACAGAACTAAATAAGACAATGTTGCGCTCTGCTCCTTGCAAAGCATGAACGGTTCCTAGTTTTATCTCGTTTACCTTAAAACCAGATTCTATTAATGCTTTTGAAAGTTCTGTTTTCTGACTAGCAAAAGGCGTAATGATTCCTAAAACACTTTCTATTTTATCTACATTATACGCTTTTTGTATATCTTCTTTGTGTCTATTGATCCATAAAATGATGGCTTTTACCTCATTCATATTATGACGACTATTAAACTTTCGCTCGCTATAACCTTCTACATGGTACGCCATCATGGACGCAAAAACCTGATCCTCATGCGCTTTCCCTTTCATCGGTTTTAAAATACCATCATAGGCTAGTTCATTACAAAATCCTATTATCTCATCATTACACCTTCTGTGCTCTAACAACAATAATCCATTTTCTTTTGTAGTAACTAATGGAGTTTCATATTCGCAGGCATTTTGAGCCATTTTCATGATACTTCCGCTTGATGCTAAAAACCCAATGTTATTTAGATATTCTTTTTGCGCTAGATCTGTAACAATATTTTGATCGGTTAAATTTCCGTAATCGATTTTTGGAGGAATAGACCAAATTGGTTCTATTTGTTTTAAATCTCCTACTACAATTGCTTTTTGAGCTAATGAAAATATTGGAATACTGACTTCTGGTGTTACTTGACCAGCTTCATCAATAATTAATAAATCTAAAAAATTAAATAACGGCAGGTATTCGAAAATTGGTTTTCCGTTTTCATTCTCTCCTTGAAATTGGCTGAATAAAAAATGTGTTGGTGCTGTATATAACGTTGCCACAAAACAAGGCGTTAACATTGCTCTTCGTTTCCATTTTGCAATGACCGTTTTTTCTCCAGTTCCCTTTTCCGTTTCATTTTCTAAAACATCTTCTGTTTCTAGAATCCACCTTGCCTCCCAATAATGCGTTGCTAATAAAAACGCTTTGTGACGTAAACTTAAATCTATTTCATCATAAAAAAATCGATGTGTTTTATCTTTAGAATCCATTTTTTCATATTCGAACTCCCACATTTGTTCTTCTGAAATAAAGGGATAGCCTGTAATCTCATTTAAGTATTTCCAGTTTTTTAACCTTAAGTTTGATGACAACGCTAAATTAAAATCTGTAATACATTTTTTTATAAAGGCTAGTGCTGTTTTATCATCTGTAAGAGTTTCTTTACTTATAATAAAAAGATGTTCTTGGTCTTTGCTATTTTCTTCTGAATCTACTTTAAAATAACGTTTTATTTCGTTGATAAAATTACCTTCTTTAGCTAGCGACTTTATCTTGACAATAATATCTCTCCACTCTTGTAATTTTGAGATTTTAATTACATTTTTTTTAATGTGATTTTCCTTATTGAGTAGTAAATTATTCACCTTTTCTATAGAGGATAAATAATCTTGAGAGATTTGAACGCCCTCCATTAAATTATCTTCTATCACCGAAATTTCTTCTTGCAGGTGATTACAGATATCTTCTAATGAATTAGCTCCGAAACCAAAATAATCTAAATATCTACTATAAAAGAAATTCTTGGCATCGTGTATATAATTCTCATTTTCTAAATCACACAAAGTACCTTCATTACCAAACATGTTTCCTTTAAGATAATTAATATCTTTTAAAGATTTTTCACTTTTAGAGCTTGATGGCAAATACGTAGCATAGCCATTAAAACCAGGAATCCAGCGTTCAGCTAAATTCCCCATAGTACTTTTAGAATTTATAAAACTATCTATAATATTGGTTACCGCCTGGTTATTTGTTGAACATGCCAAAATAACAGGAGCTTCTTCTCCATTAATTGCAGCTCGCACCACTTCCGTGGCCACCAAACTTTGCAATAAAGTAGTTTTTCCGGTTCCTGGAGGTCCGTTTACAGCTGTAATTCCATTTTCTTCTGCTGTTAAATAAGACAACAAAGTTTTACGCTGACTAATAGAAAGCGGAAATTCGTTAGACATTTGCCCTAAATGCAAATGATTGTAATCTAAAAAGCCTTTATCGGTAATTGGATCTCTTCGCTCTCTGTTTCTTGGGTTTATTATTTTTGAAATTAACGGAAGTTCTTCTGTTTCATTTATTAAATTCTCATACAGAAACAGAATGCTTTTTGCTGCTGATATTTTAGAACTTCGTGCAAAATAAGTGACTTTGTTATTGGTTTTATATCCTTCTGCCCTATAATCCTCTATACCGATACCAGTAATTTCTGAAAAAACTAAACTAATATACTCCCAATAAGAAGCCCAATCTAACTCTTCTTCCTCCTCTACTTCTGGTTGTTCTAAATCTCTAGCTTCTGCGATTGTTTCTATGGATGAAAAAATAAAATCGTTACCAACCTCCGCTATCGGGTCTAAATAATTACGAACTATTAATGGAAATATTTCTCTTGGGGCAGATAATTGACCTAAACGGTTTACTCTTGCCGTAATCCAAAAGGGGTGAATTGTTTTTTGTTTAAAATTAGGATCGTCTGTTTGAAAATCTAACTGAAAAGGTGCTATAATAATTTCGGCATCAAATACTTGATGCCAATTATCGCTATCTTTTTTAGTAACTCCTTTTAACCTATTAATTCTTTTCTCTTCTACATCAAGCATTTCAGTAGCATTTTTAGCACTAATGGTTGCTTTGCTTAAATCGCAATAATTTTGATGAAATAAGTTTTTAATTCTAGAAATGTCTACTGCTAAGTTTTCACTGTCTGTTAAACTGTTTTTATAATAATTTAACCAGTTTTTTACGTTGCTCATGTATATATTTAGAATTCTAGGTTAGTAAATTAAAAAAATGGAGTGCGAATATATACTTTTCGTTGTTTAATCTTGATGAAATAGTTGCTATAATTAATGATAAAAATAAGGTTGTATTCTTAGTTATTGAAGGCTAAGCTATTAATTATAATAATCCTTTTATTTGAAGTTTCATCCTAAAATATTAAGTGGATCCTATAATTATACAAAACCTATATAAAACAAAAAACCTTACTATTTCTAGTAAGGTTTAAGTGAGCCCTGAAGGATTCGAACCTTCGACCGCCTCCTTAGAAGGGAGGTGCTCTATCCAGCTGAGCTAAGAGCCCGTAATTTTTAAGTTGTTACGACCAACTGTGTCGGGGTGGCAGGATTCGAACCTGCGACCTCCTCGTCCCAAACGAGGCGCGATGACCGGGCTACGCTACACCCCGAGTGCAATTTCTTAGCGGAGAGACAGGGACTCGAACCCTGGCGACCCTAAGGTCGACAGATTAGCAATCTGCTGCATTACCACTCTGCCATCTCTCCTTTCGGCGTTACGTTAAAAACATAACCTTGAAATTGCGAGTGCAAATTTAAGACATTAAAAGGATTACACAAGCCTTTTTTGATTTTTTTTTAAATTATTTTTTTTATTCTGGATATTCTACCCTTAAATGATAGATATTCATCAGCTTTTTCTTGATCACTTTCTTAATAATCTCTATCTCCCTAAAGGTTATATTAGAGTTCAAAAACTGATTATCAGCCATTTGTTTACTTATAATTTTATCTATCAAATTACTAATAGACAAAGCTGTTGGTTTTGTTAAACTTTTAGACGCTGCCTCCGATGCATCACACATCATTAAGATCGCTGTCTCTTTTGAAAAAGGAATAGGTCCTTGGTATTGAAACTTCTTTATATCTACTTTTGTATCTGGATTCAATTCTTGTTCCTTCTTATAAAAGTAATAGGTAGAACTTGTACCATGATGCGTTCTTATAAAATCGATTATTCGATCTGGTAACTTATACTTTTTAGCTAGCTCTACTCCTTTAATAACGTGATCTGTAATTATTTTAGAACTATCTCTTGCAGATAAATCGTTGTGAGGATTAACACCTGTAGATTGATTCTCTGTAAAATACATTGGGTTTAATATTTTACCAATATCATGATACAAAGCACCTGTTCTAACCAACATAGAGTTCGCTCCTATTTCATTAGCTGCTGCCTCTGCTAAATTAGCTACTTGCATGGAATGCTGAAACGTACCTGGAGCTTTTTCATTTAACTCTCTTAAAAGCTTAGCATTTGTATTAGAAAGCTCTAGTAAAGTAATATCAGACACCAAACCAAAAACCTTTTCATACATATATATAATAATTATTGACAAAAAGGACAACAAACCATTGGCAGCAAAAAGCATAAAATAATTCCAATTTATTTGAGAGGCATTTCCTTCTTTAATGATAGAAAAAGCAAAATAAGTTACCATATAAATAAGCGTAATTTGCGCTACAGAAATAAACAAGTTACCTCTTTTATACAACTCAGAAACCGTAAGTATCGTAACCATACCTGCAATGATATGTAAATATATAAACTCAAAACTATTTGGTACAATATACCCTAAAAGCAATACTGTTAAAACGTGTGTAAACAAGCCTAAACGCGCATCAAAAAAAGCTTTTAAAACTATAGGAAGTACACTTAAAGGAACAACATACAAATAATCTGCATTATATTTAATAACCAACGTTTGTATAAAAATCATCAAAAAAACATTGAAAAAGATAAAGGTTACCTGGTTATTATTGTCATATATTTCTACTCTATACTTTTTTAAGAATAATAAAAGCATCAATAAAGCAAGAGAAACCAAGATTGTATACCCTAAAATAATCCAATTATAATTTGAGTCCGTCCAAACCTGAGATTCAGATTCAGTTTTTAAAGAATTTAGGATGGCTAATTTTTTTCCCTCTACAATATCTCCTTTTAAGATAATTAATTTACCAGCTTCTACAATTCCTTTCGTATAAGAAATATTTTTTATGGCATTTTCATTTACTTTATCGGTATAAATTGTATCTAAATAGATGTTGGGTTTTATAATTTCTGATAATAAATCTAATAATATTTTTTTACCATAAAAAGATCTTTCTGCTTCTAAATTACTCCTAATTATTTCTAAAACCTCTTTAGACGTTAACAGGTTTTTAAACAATATATCTTCTACCTCATTCCCTTTTCTAAGCGCAACTATTTCGTTTTTATTTGATACCTTTTCTTGACTTACTACCTCTAAAAAACCTCGTTTATAGATATTATCTATAACATTTTGACCAATTTTAGATATGTTTACAATTTCATCTGAACTTAAAGAATCGGATTGTTTTAATAGCGAAATCCTTCTTTTATAATTTGATTTTACACTCTTTTCAACATCAAAATCTTGTAAAAAATAAACTTTTGAGTTCTCTGAAATTTGTTTCTTTTCTAATGCAATTTCTTCTGCAGTTTTTTGAATAGAAAAATCAAAAGGCGCATATAAATTATCATATTTCCAAAGTTGCCCATTATTAAAATCGTATTTAAATTGTCCTCCTTTTGGAAACAAATAAACAATTGCAATAGTGGCAACTAAAAACAAAATTACCTTATAAATAATGGCATTGTTTTGGTAAAGTTTATTAACTATATTACTCATAGAACATATCTTCTTACTACAAACTTACCATAAAAAAGTTAAGCTCAAAAATTCAAGTTGAATAATAAAACCTAAATTGATTAAAAATAGTTAATTTAGCACAACAAATCTTACTCAAAATAAACACTATATTTATGAAAGAAGTCGTAATTGTATCTGTAGCTAGAACTCCAATAGGAAGCTTTATGGGAAGTTTATCTACCATTCCTGCTCCTAAATTAGGGGCAATTGCTATAAAAGGAGCTTTAGAGAAAATAAACTTAAACCCTAATTTGGTTGAAGAAGTTTTTATGGGTAATGTTGTTTCTGCTGGCTTAGGTCAGGCGCCTGCAAGACAAGCGGCCATTTTTGCAGGAATACCTAATACAGTGCCTTGTACTACCGTAAATAAAGTATGTGCTTCTGGTATGAAATCTATTATGTTAGCAGCACAAACCATTGCTTTAGGTGATTCTGATATTGTTGTTGCAGGTGGTATGGAAAACATGAGTTCTATTCCGCACTACCAACATGCAAGAAGAGGATCTAAGTTTGGAGCTATAACAATGGAGGATGGACTTCAAAAAGATGGTTTAGTAGATGCTTATAACAATGTTGCAATGGGTGTTTGCGCAGATACTTGTGCTACTGAATATAGTTTCTCTAGAGAAGATCAAGATGCATTTGCGATACAATCTTATAACCGTTCTGCAAAAGCTTGGAGTGATGGAAAATATGCTGATGAAATTGTATCTGTTGAAATTCCTCAAAGACGAGGAGAACCAATTATTTTTTCTGAGGATGAAGAATACAGCAATGTAAGAATGGATAAAATTCCAACCTTAAGAGCTGCTTTTACAAAAGACGGAACTGTTACTGCAGCCAATGCCTCTACAATTAATGATGGTGGCGCTGCACTAGTATTAATGTCTGCAGAAAAAGCAAAAGAATTAAACATTACACCTCTAGCTAAAGTAATTAGTTATGCAGATGCGGCACATGAGCCAGAGTGGTTTACAACTGCACCAGCCAAAGCACTGCCAAAAGCCTTAGCAAAAGCAAATATTTCTATAGGTGATGTAGATTATTTTGAATTAAACGAAGCTTTTTCTATTGTTGGTTTAGCAAATATGAAAATTTTAGGTATTACAGATGATAAAGTAAATGTAAATGGTGGTGCTGTTTCTTTAGGACATCCGTTAGGAGTTTCTGGAGCTAGAATAGTAATTGCTTTAACTTCTATATTAAAACAAAATAATGCTAAAATTGGCGCTGCAGCTATTTGTAATGGTGGTGGTGGAGCAAGTGCATTCGTTATAGAGCGAATTTCGTAAAAAATTTAATTTAACATTAAAAACCAAAACCCAGAACTTGTTATACGGCATTTGTAATTTAAGCATTGTTCCTTTAAGAGCAGAAGAATCAAACCAATCAGAAATGACTAGCCAAGTTTTATTTGGTGAAGTTTTTGAAGTGACTGGAAAACAGAAAGAATGGAGTAAAATTCGTTTGACTTTTGACAACTATGAAGGATTTATAGATAATAAACAGTATACAGAAATCTCTGCTGATTTCTATTCAAAACTAAAAACTGAGAAACAATATTTTTCAGGTGAAATGATTGATTTTATCACCAATAGTAAAAATGAGTTAACCACCATTCCTTTAGGATCTAATTTGCCTTTCTACAATGCAGGTAAGCTTCAAATAAACTCAGAATTATACACATATGAAGGTGCTATTTTATCAGAAGAAGAATCTAAACATAAAATTGCACAAACTGCTTTTAATTATTTAAATACCCCTTTTTTATGGGGAGGAAAAACACCTTTTGGTATTGATTGTTCTGGTTTTACACAAATGGTATATAAGCTTTGTGGATACCGACTTTTAAGAGATGCTAATCAACAAGCTACACAAGGTGAAGTTTTAAGTTTTATAGAAGAAAGTGAAGCTGGTGATTTGGCTTTTTTTGATAATGAAGAAGGAGAAATTATTCATGTTGGTATTATTTTAAGTGACTACCATATTATACACGCCCATGGCAAAGTAAGAATAGACACTTTAGATCATAGTGGTATTTTTAATGCCGAACTTCAAAAACATACACATAAGTTAAGAATCATAAAAAAAATGATATAAAAAAAAACCGAAACTAAAATTAGTTTCGGTTTTTTTTTATAAAATTAAAAGTCTTAATTATTGACCTCTCATCTCTTTATAAACTGGTCTTAAAGCATCTGCTTCAGCAGTCATCTCTAAAGTATCATAAATATTTAATAAAGAACTTACAGTTCCTTCTGTTCTATCAAGCTTATCTGCTTTAATAATGTAAGGTAAAGCTTCTTTACAAATAACTTTTAACTCACCTTCTAATTCTGTATATTTCTTTTCATTCGATAAATTCTCATTCATCTCATTAATAACAGCTATTCTTTTATTTAAAATAGTAACTCCTAAATTTAAATAAGCATCTCCGTATTCTGGATCTAATTCAATCGCTTTTTCATAAAATCCAATTGCTTCTTCAATATGATCTTCCTGAGCATTTACAACACCTAAGTTAAAAAACAACGTTGGGTTTGTAGGATCAATTTCTACAGCCTCTTTCATTAACTCTCCAAATTTATCCATTTTTTCAAGTTCAATGTACATTTGAGCTTGGTTTAATAATAAATTGATGTCTTTAGGATTAGATTTTCTAGCTTCTTCTAAAGCTTCAACAGCCAATTCTGGTTTACCTTGATTTACGTATATGTAACCAATATTTTTAATGATTTCTGCTTGCTTAGACTCGGTATTTTTATCACTTGGGTTTGTATATTTCCCAAACTTAATCATTGCATCTCTATTAGCCTTAGTTCCTAAATCTTCCTCTTCACCTGTTTCTTTATTAACAGCAATATATTGAGTTGAAATACCTGTATAGTTAATATCTTGTAACTCTTTATAATACTTTAAAGCCCCATCATAATCCTTAGCTAAAGAAGAACTTAAAGCCGCATTATATAAGAAAGAAGTATCTTTAGGGCTTAATTTGTATGTTAAATAAAAATCACTTGTTGCATTTTTATAGTCTTGCTCGTTGTATGCTTTAATTGCATTTTTAGAAACAAACTGTACCAATTCATTTAACTTAGGCTCTGCTTCCTTAGTGTATTTCTGCTTCCCTATTTCCTTTTCGTAAGCAATTAATTTATTATAAGCTGCCGCCGCTTTCTCTGCATTCGATTTACCATAAGCAGATCCCTTTAAAAAGAAATATTTTGCTTTATATTTTGAATCCATTGAATCTTCTGTAGCCTCTAAACCAGCCAATGCTGCTTTTGCTTCTTTAAATTGACCTTTTTTTATTGCCTTTTCAGCAGCTTTAATTTCATCTTTTTGCGCAAAAGAAGCTATTGATAAGAAACCAACTGTTAACGCTAATATTTGATTTTTCATTTTACTAATTATTAATTTATTGTTATTCTTGATTTTCATTTGAATCATTTTCAATTTCCGTGCCATTCTCTGTTTCGCCTTCAAGTTCATCTCCTTCAAGCTCTTCTACGACCTCTTCTTCATGAGCAACTTTAGCAACTGCAGCAATACTATCTGAATCTTTAATATTAATTAAACGAACTCCTTGCGTTGCACGTCCCATTACTCTTAAATCTTCTACAGCCATTCTAATCGTTAATCCAGATTTATTGATAATCATTAAATCGTTAGAATCATCTACATTTTTAATAGCTACTAAATTACCTGTTTTTTCAGAAATATTTAAAGTTTTAACACCTTTACCACCTCTATTGGTAATTCTATAATCTTCTAATTTAGAACGTTTACCGTACCCTTTTTCAGAAACTACAAGTATATTGCTCTCCATATCATTTACAGCAACCATACCTATTACTTCATCATTTTCATGCTGTAAAGTAATACCTCTTACTCCAGAAGCAGTTCTTCCCATTGGGCGCGTTTTTGCTTCTTCGAAACGAATAGATTTACCAGACGCTAATGCTAACATTACTTGACTGTCTCCAGTAGTTAACTTTGCTTCTAACAATTCATCTCCATCCTTAATAGTAATTGCATTAATACCATTTGTTCTTGGTCTAGAATACTGCTCCAAAGAAGTCTTTTTAACCTGACCTTTCTTTGTTGCCATAATAACATAATGGTTATTTACATACTCTTCATCTTTTAAATCTTGAGTTACTAAAAATGCCTTTACACTATCATCTTGCTCTATATTAATAAGGTTTTGCATTGCTCTACCTTTGGTGTTTTTACCACCTTCTGGAATTTCATATACTCGCATCCAGAATACTTTTCCTTTTTGAGTAAAGAACATCATATATTGGTGGTTTGTACCAACAAATAAATGCTCTAAGAAATCTTCATTTCTTGTAGTTGCACCTTTTTGACCTCTACCTCCTCTATTCTGAACCTTATATTCTTCTAAGTTTGTACGTTTTAAATATCCTGCGTTAGAAATAGTAACCACAACTTTCGTATCAGGTATCATATCTTCTATACGCATATCTCCACCAGCAAACTCTATTACAGATCTACGCTCATCACCATATTTATCTTTAATAAGTGCTAATTCTTCTTTTATAATATCGTATCGTCTTGGTTCGTTTGCTAAAATATCTTTTAAATCAGTGATGGTTAACATAATTTCATCATACTCAGCACGTAATTTATCTTGCTCTAGTCCTGTTAATTGACGCAAACGCATTTCTACAATTGCTTTCGCTTGAATTTCAGACAACTCAAAACGCTCAATTAAACTTTCTCTAGCTTCATCTGCATTATTAGAAGCTCTAATAATTTTAATTACTTCATCTATATTATCCGAAGCAATAATTAATCCTTCTAAGATATGTGCTCTAGCTTCTGCTTTTTTAAGTAAAAACTCAGTTCTACGAACAATTACTTCATGTCTATGTTCTACAAAATAATGAATTAACTCTTTTAAGTTTAATTGTTCTGGTCTACCATTAACCAAAGCAATATTATTAACACTAAAAGAAGTTTGTAACTGTGTGTACTTAAATAATTTATTTAAAACGATGTTAGGTATTGCATCACGTTTTAAAATGTACACAATACGCATTCCGTTTCTATCAGACTCATCACGAATATTCGCAATTCCTTCTAATTTTTTTTCATTTACAAGATCAGCAGTTTTTTTAATCATTTCTGCTTTATTCACTTGGTAAGGGATTTCTGTAATAACAATGCACTCACGTCCTTTAACCTCTTCAATAATAGCTTTAGCACGCATTACAATACGTCCACGACCTGTATGAAATGCATCTCTTACACCATCATAACCATAGATAATTCCTCCTGTAGGAAAATCTGGTGCGGTAATGTGCTGCATTAATTCATCGATCTCAATATCTCTATTATCAATATATGCCATGGTACCATTTATAACTTCTGTTAAGTTATGTGGTGCCATATTTGTTGCCATACCTACTGCAATACCAGAAGCTCCGTTTACTAATAAATTAGGAATACGAGTTGGTAAAACGGTTGGTTCTTGCAAAGTATCATCAAAATTTAATCGATGATCTACAGTTTCTTTTTCAATATCAGCCAACATGTCTTCTGATATTTTTTGCATTCGAACCTCAGTATAACGCATTGCTGCTGGCGAATCTCCATCTACAGAACCAAAGTTCCCTTGACCATCTACCATCATATAACGTACACTCCAACTTTGTGCCATACGTACCATAGAATCATATACAGAAGTATCTCCATGTGGGTGATACTTACCTAAAACTTCCCCAACAATTCTTGCGGATTTCTTATATGAACCTGTAGCTTTAATCCCTAACTCGTGCATACCAAACAAAACCCTTCTATGAACTGGCTTTAAACCATCTCTTACATCTGGTAATGCTCTTGAAACAATTACTGACATCGAGTAATCGATGTACGCAGCTTTCATCTGTTCTTCAATGTTAATCGGAATTAACTTTTCTCCGTCTGCCATATTTATATTTGATTAATTTTACGTCATTTTTTTAAAACAAGGCAAGTTACTATTTTTACTTGTTTTTACAAAGGTTTTAGCACTTGTAATTCAGTAGAGTTATCAACATTATTTCATAATTTTTAACAAGAATTTATTTGCTTGATTTACAAGAGTTTTCTACCTTGGTATCTTAGTCAAACTGTCAGTTTTTTTAGCATTGGCATCTTTTTTGTAATTATCTACAAAAAAAAGGACTAAATTTACAACACATCAATAATAGACAGATAGAAATATGGACGATAATTTTTCACCAAAGGTTAGAGATGTAATTACTTTCAGTAAAGAAGAAGCGCTACGTTTAGGGCAAGAATTTATTGGAACAGAACATCTTTTACTAGGTTTAATAAGACAAGGAGAAGGAAAAGCAATAGAAATATTAACAGCATTTGATGTTGATTTTGTTTTATTGCGTAAAAAATTAGAACAATTAAACCCTGTAACCCCAACGTTTACAGAAAGCACAGATAAGCCGAGTTTACGATTAACAAGACAAGCTGAAAAAGCCTTAAAAACAACTTTTTTAGAAGCTAAATTATATCAGAGCGAATCTATAGATACGGCACATTTATTACTTTGTATTTTAAGAAATGAAAACGACCCAACTACAAAGTTAATTCACAAATACCATGTAAATTATGATGAAGCTAAAACGCTTTACAAACAACTACATGTAGATGATATAGATTTACCGACAAACCCTATTGCAGAAACGCCTTCTGATGATGAATTTGCTTCAGAAAGATCGAATCCTTTTGACCAACCTCAAAAGGGAAAAACTGTAAAAAAATCGAAGACTCCGGTATTAGATAATTTCGGTAGAGATTTAACAGATTTAGCAGAAAAAGGAAAATTAGATCCGGTAGTTGGTAGACAAAAAGAAATAGAACGAGTTTCTCAAATTTTAAGTCGTAGAAAGAAAAACAATCCAATGTTAATTGGAGAACCAGGTGTTGGTAAATCTGCCATTGCAGAAGGTTTAGCTTTGCGAATTATTGAAAGAAAAGTGTCAAGAATTTTATTTGACAAACGTATTGTTTCTTTAGATTTAGCAAGCTTAGTTGCTGGCACAAAATACCGTGGTCAGTTTGAAGAACGCATGAAAGCCTTAATGAATGAACTTGAAAAAAATGATGATATCATTCTTTTTATAGATGAAATTCACACCATTGTTGGTGCTGGTGGAGCAACCGGTTCTTTAGATGCATCTAATATGCTAAAACCTGCTTTAGCTAGAGGAGAAATACAATGTATTGGTGCAACTACGTTGGATGAATTTAGAACGAATATCGAAAAAGATGGCGCGTTAGAACGTCGTTTTCAAAAGGTAATTGTAGATCCAACTTCAGTTGAAGAAACAATACAGATTTTACAAAATATAAAAAATAAATATGAAGAACATCACCATGTAAATTATACAGATGATGCTATTGAAGCTTGTGTAAAATTAACAAACAGATACATGACCGATAGATACCTACCAGACAAAGCTATTGATGCTTTAGATGAGGCCGGATCTAGAATTCATATTACAAACATCGTTGTTCCGCAACAAGTTTTAGAGTTAGAATCTAAGTTAGAAATTATTAGAGATCAAAAAACCAAAGCTGTAAACGGACAGAAATATGAAGAAGCTGCTAAGTTACGTGACGATGAAAAAAACATGGAAGCTGCTTTAAATTCTGCTCAAAACCAATGGGAAGAAGATTCTAAATTAAATAGAGAAATTGTAACTGAAGATAATGTTGCAGAAGTTGTTTCTATGATGACAGGAATTCCTGTAAATAGAGTTGCAGAAGCAGAAACTAATAGATTACACGAATTACCTGCCTTAATTAAAGGAAAAGTAATTGGACAAAATGAAGCGGTTACCAAAGTAGTAAAAGCAATACAGCGTAATAGAGTTGGGTTAAAAGACCCTAACAAACCAATTGGTTCTTTTATTTTCTTAGGACAAACTGGTGTTGGTAAAACACAATTAGCTAAAGTTTTAGCTCGTGAATTATTTGATTCTGACGATTCTTTAATTAGAATTGACATGAGTGAATACATGGAGAAGTTTGCTATCTCTCGTTTAATTGGAGCGCCTCCAGGATATGTTGGTTATGAAGAAGGCGGACAGTTAACTGAAAAAGTGAGAAGAAAACCATATTCTGTAGTTTTGTTAGACGAGATAGAAAAAGCGCATCCAGATGTGTTTAATATGTTGCTACAAATTTTAGATGACGGTCACATTACCGATAGTTTAGGTAGAAAAATCGATTTTAGAAATACCATAATTATTATGACTTCTAACATTGGTGCACGTCAATTAAAAGACTTTGGTGGTGGTGTAGGTTTTGGTACAGCTACTAAAGCAGCACAAGCAGATGAACACGCAAAATCCGTACTAGAAGGTGCTTTAAAGAAGTCTTTTGCTCCGGAGTTTTTAAACAGAATAGACGACGTAATTGTATTTAACGCTTTAGAAAGAGATGATATTCATAAAATTATAGATATCGAGTTAGATAAATTATTACATAGAATATCAGATTTAGGCTACACTTTAAATTTAAGCGAAAAAGCAAAAGATTACATTGCAGACAAAGGTTTTGATAAAAAATATGGAGCAAGACCACTTAAAAGAGCTATACAGAAATACATTGAAGATGCTTTAGCAGAAGAAATTGTAAACTCTAAACTCTATGAAGGTGACACTATAAATATGGATTTGGATGAGAAGGAAAACAAACTCACCATTACCATTGAAAAAGGTGAAAAGAAACCTGAAACAAGGACAGAGACCGAAAAGGAATCTTAAAAACTATAAAAATCCCAAACGAAAGTTTGGGATTTCTTTTTTCTATAAAAGAACATTTTACTCTCTATTGTCTTTTAATTGAAATAGGCTAACTTTGCTTATTTATAATTAAAATGAAATCTATTTACTTACTTTTATTTCTAGTTTTAGCAAGTTGTACTTCTATAAAAAAGAATACTACGAACAATTCTACCATTAAGGAAACTAAACCTATAGACTCTCAAATTATTTTCTTAACTTATAAAGTTTCTAAGGATAAAAATATAGAACTTACTTTTATTGATAAAATAATTACAGCAGGAAGTCTTAAAAAGAATTTCAAAAAAAGAACTAGTAGTAGTCCTGGAGATTTAATCTGTATTCAACAAGATGTAAATTCTGTAGCTATTGATAGTATTCAGATAGAAAATCCATTAATAAAAAACTTCGAGTACGCAGATGATTCTGGTAAATTAAGTCGAAAAACAATCGAATTAGACAGCACTACCCTATCTATTCGAATGGATTTAAAACCACAAACAAAATTTATAACACTTAAATTACTAAGAGAAACCAATAACAGTCTTTTAAAAATACAATTATGAAAAAAACACTACTCTTATCTATTCTATTTTTGTGCGCATCTGTTACCGCACAAACTTTTGATGTAACAACAATTACACAATCTGGCTCTAATGATAGTAGAATTAATGTTGTAATTCTATCAGACGGATATCAAAGTACAGAACTGAATCAATTTATAACAGATGCTACTAATTTTTCAAATGCTCTATTTGCAGAAACACCTTATAAAGAATATAAAAATTATTTTAATGTGCATGCCATAAAAGTACCATCTAATGAGAGTGGCGCAAAACACCCTCGTACAGCATCAGATGAAGCTACTTCTAACAATCAACCTGCAGCTACTATAGATAATTATTTTGAATCGACTTTTGATGCATATGACGTTCATCGACTTTTGGTTGCTAACAACGCTAAAGTAAACACTGTTTTAGCTAATAATTTCCCTAATTACGACATTGTTTTAGTGTTAGTAAACAGTCCGTATTATGGTGGTAGTGGTGGTGAAATTGCAGTAGCATCCTTACATGCGTCAGCTAACCAAATTGCTATACATGAACTAGGACACTCTTTTGCAAATCTTATTGATGAATATTACCCCGGAGATATTTATGTAAGAGAAGGCATAAACATGACCCAAGAGACGAACCCTACAAATGTAAAATGGAAAAATTGGATGAACCTAAATGGAGTTGGCATTTATCCGCATGGCACATCCGGAACGGCTGCAAGCTGGTATAAGCCTCATCAAAATTGTAAAATGGAATCTTTAAATAGTCCTTTTTGTTCAGTTTGTACAGAGGGAACTATAGAGCAAATACACTCTTTAACTTCGGTAATAGAAAACTATTCACCACAAAATACAGGTTCTATAGATTTATCTACACCTATAGATTTTACAATAAACACTATAAATCCACTTCCAAACACCTTAGACATTTCATGGACTTTAAACGGAACAGTAATAAATAGTGAAGACTATACGGTCTCTATTTCAAAAGAAGATTTAACGAGTGAAAATAATCAACTACTAGCAACTATTGAAGATAAAACTACATTACTTAAAGTTGACAATCATGAAACCGTACATTTTTCTACGACACTTTGGAATATCAATTCTAGTACTTTAAGTATCGATGATATCTCTACAAACAATTTTGACATCAAACTATTTCCAAACCCAACTCAGGATATTTTATATTTTGATGTTACCTACAATAATGAAGACTATAACGTGTTTATTAGTGATATTTCTGGAAAGCAATTGATTCAGAAAAAAATGAATAACGTAGGCGAAAATCAAAACATTCGAATAGGTGCATTGCATTCTGGAGTATATTTTATCAACTTTACGTTTGCAAACGGATTACATATCTCTAAGAAAATAATTAAAGAATAAAAACGTTCCTTTTTTAAAACATAAAATTAGTTTCAAAAAATCTCAAAATATACATTTTGAGATTTTTTTTTGTTTCAACCTTTTCATTATACTAACAAACCCACATCTTATTTAACTTCTTATTTATTTTAAAAAAAACTAACTTAGCAAACGACACATATATCTCATTAATCTGTATTTACAATAATGGAAAATATAAAATATTACACCCAATTAAAAAGTTCTAGTAAAACACTCGTTGATTTATTAGCAGATGAATCTGATTTCTCAGAATTACCAAATACTTGGCATGTAGTAGTTGTTGATATTAAAAATTCTACCAAAGCTGTTGATGAAGGAAAACATCATCAAATAAACTTAACAGCAACCGGAGCAATAATTTCTGTATTAAACACCATTAGAAAAGAGAAGAAAAACATAGAAATCCCATATTTTTTTGGAGGAGATGGCGCTACTTTTATTATACCAGCGTTACTTCTAAATAAAATTACCTTGGTTTTAGAAAATTACAGTCTTCATATTAAAAAAAACATCGATTTAATACTTAGGGTTGGACATATTTCTATAGAAGAATTATCAGAAAAAAAAGCTAATCTAAAAATAGTAAAACACCAACTAACAGATCAATTAGCAATTCCTATTATTTTAGGAAACGGTTTAAAAAAAGCAGAAGAAATCATTAAAAGTACTTTTACAAAAATAGAAGATATTGATTTTAAAAAAGACCTTTTAAACTTAGAAGGGATGGAATGTAGGTGGAAAGAAATAAACCCAAGACAAACCCAAAAGAAAGTGATTTGTTTATTGTTAGATACGGTAAACGAAAATGATCAAAGAGCTATTTATAGAGATGTACTTATAAAAATGGATACTATTTTTGGCACCTTCAACAATAGGCAACCTATAAAATCGAAAAATTTAAAATTAAATTTTAGCATTTCTAAAATATGGGAAGAAATGAAAGTTACACTTGCCAATAATAACTTTAAATATTTATTAAAAAATTGGTTTAAAACTTTGATTGGTAAATGGTACTTTAACATGTCTGAAGATGGAAAGCAATACTTAAATCAAATTGGTCAATTATCACATACTTTTATGTTAGACGGCATGATTAATACAATATTTACAGCAGAACAACCTAAAATAGATCTTTTTACAACCTACCTAAATCAACTAGAAAAAGAAAATAAAATTATTTATGGCATCCATGTAACACACGCTTCCGTAATGTCTTGTTACGTGTTAGATAGAAAAACAAAACACGCACACTTTGTAGATGGTACAGAAGGAGGCTACACATCTGCTGCAAAAATGTTTAAAGTAAAAATGAAAACTTTAAATTAGTTTTATTGTTCAATTATGACAAAAAACAAATATTTAGTACTTGTTGATTTTATCACCTCAAAAAACTAACTTTACTTTTTACTAATAATTAATAGAATAAAAAAAATACAGGATGTACTTCTGTTCTTTGTAATTACAAAATAAAAAAATGGCCCAAAACAATATAAATTTAGCAGTACTTATAGACGGAGACAACATACCGTCTGCTCACGTTAAGGAAATGATGGAAGAAATTGCAAAGTATGGCAACCCAACTATTAAAAGAATTTATGGAGATTGGACGAGTCCGCATTTGTCTAAATGGAAAAATTTACTGTTACAAAATGCTATTACTCCTATACAGCAATACGCATATACTACCGGAAAAAATGCCACCGACTCTGCCATGATCATTGATGCGATGGATATTCTATATTCAGAAAAAGTAAATGGTTTTTGCTTAGTTTCTAGTGATAGCGATTTTACAAAACTAGCAACTCGATTAAGAGAAGCAGGTCAGCAAGTTATTGGTATTGGAGAGAAAAAAACTCCAACGCCCTTTATTGTTGCTTGTGATAAATTTATCTATATAGAAATTCTTAGAAAGCAAACCGAAAAGAAAGAAAGTGTTAGCACAAAAGAAAATGAAAAAGATAGCGTTGACAAAATAACGTCAAAAGTAATTAAACTAATCTCTTCTACTATTTCAGATTTATCTGATGAAGAAGGTTGGGCATTTCTTGGTGATGTAGGTAGTTTACTTCAGAAAAAACAACCTAATTTCGATTCAAGAAATTATGGTTTTGACAAATTAACTCCGCTTATTAAGTCTATTGGTAAATTTGACTTAGACCAAAGAGAAAACTCCAAGAGCAGACACAAATTAATTTTTGTAAAAAATAAATAGTTTAAGGTTTTACTTAAGCAATTGCCTTAAACCAATAATTAAAAAAGCAACAAATTAAGAAATTGCAATAATATCATATTATAAAGCACCTTTTCTTCTACTATAAAACTCTAGATCTTATCAACTAAATAAGAACTAGAGTTTTTTTTTATTCTTTTCATTTCAGTATTCAAAAGTGCCAACTTTTTTATCCGAAGAAAAAAATCTTTAATTTTAGTAAAATCTAATAGAAGAGAATTTAAATAAAAAGGTTGCTAATTTTTTTAATTGCTATTCTAAAAGTAATTTCGATTGCATTCTTGTAAATTATTTAACTATTTTATTTACACATATACCATATATTTGTAATTAAATTTAAGCATAAAAAAAATGAAAAAATTAACACTTGCACTTTTTACACTATTAGCAATTGCTTCTTGTACAAAAGAACATTCTAAAGAATACGTTTCTTTATCTGGTAAATTAGAAAATAACACAGATTCTATTCTAACAATTTCTAGTAGAACAGGTATCCTTAAAACAATTACAATTAATAAAGATGGTTCTTTTAAAGACACCTTAAAAGTGCCAAAAGTAGATGTTTATACATTTCAAACTAGTGCTCAAAAAAGAGCTCCATTATATTTAAAAAATGGGTTTGACATTACGGTAAAAGGTGATTCTGAAGAATTCATGAAAAGTTTCAAGTATTCAGGAGCTGGATCTTCTAACTCTAATTTTATCATTGCACAATTAGAACAAAGTGAGAATATAGGAAACCCTGCAGATCTTTTTGCTTTAGACCAAGAAGCTTTCGAAGCTAAAATGACCTCATTAAAAAAAGATTTTGATAGTATTTTATCGTCTTATGATGATTTAGATAGTTCTTTAGTAGATATGGCTTCTAAACAAAACACACAAATGTTTGAGTACTTTGAAAAAACGTATGTATCAAATAAAAGTATGGGAAAAGGAAACGTTTCTCCTAAATTTGAAAATTATGTAGATGTTAAAGGTGGTAAAAAATCTTTAGATTCTTTTAAAGGAAAATATGTATATATAGATGTTTGGGCTACTTGGTGCGGACCTTGTATTAGAGAAATACCTTCTTTAAAAAGTATAGAAAAAGAATTTCATAATAAAAATATAGAATTTGTTAGTATTTCTACTGACGAGTCTAGAAGAAGTGGTGGTTCTTGGGAAGCTGCAGAAAAAAAATGGAGAGACTTTGTAAAAGACAAAGAATTAAGTGGTGTTCAACTTTGGGCAGGACAAGATTTTAGTTTTCAGCAAGCGTATCAAATTTCTGGTATTCCAAGATTTATTTTAATTGATCCACAAGGAAATATTGTAGAAGCAAATGCACCAAGACCTTCAGATCCTAGATTAAAATCTTTATTAGAGTCTTTAGATAATATATAATTAAATATAAATTCCTAAAAAAGGCGAAATCTACATGTAGATTTCGCCTTTTTTTGTGCTTAGTAATAAGAGATTACTCTTTGTAAACTCCCATTGCAGCATATTTATCCATTCTTTGAGAAACTAAATCCGTATCATTTAAATCTTTTAACTCATCAAATGCAGTAAGAATTTGTTCTTGTACCGCTTTAAAAGCTCCTTCTCTATCAGTATGCGCTCCACCTATTGGTTCAGCTATAATTCCGTCAATTAATTTTAACTTCTTCATATCTGTACCTGTTAACTTTAATGCAGCAGCAGCTTGTTCTTTATATTCCCAACTTCTCCATAAAATAGAAGAACAAGATTCCGGAGAAATAACAGTATACCAAGTATTTTCCATCATATAAACTCTATCACCTACTCCAATACCTACAGCACCACCAGAAGCTCCTTCTCCAATAACAACTGTAATAATTGGTGTTTTTAAACGAGTCATTTCTAAAATATTTCTAGCAATAGCTTCTCCTTGTCCACGCTCTTCTGCTTCTAAACCAGGATATGCACCAGGTGTATCTAATAAAGTAACCACAGGAATACCAAACTTCTCTGCCATTTTCATTAAACGCAACGCTTTTCTGTAACCTTCAGGGTTTGCCATCCCAAAGTTTCTATACTGACGCGTTTTTGTATTGTACCCTTTTTGTTGACCAATAAACATAAAAGACTGATCTCCAATTTTACCCAAACCACCAATCATGGCTTTATCATCCTTTACATTTCTATCTCCATGAAGCTCCATAAAGGTGTTTCCGCAAATAGCTTTAATATAATCTAAAGTATAAGGTCTATTAGGGTGTCTAGATAATTGAACTCTTTGCCAAGGTGTTAAGTTCTTATATATATCTTTCTTAGCTTTGTCTAATTTCTTTTCGATTTTCTTACAAGTAGCACTTACATCTACATCACTTTCTTTACCAATTATTTGGCATTTATCTAGTTGATCTAAAAGCTCTTTAATAGGCATTTCAAAATCTAAATATTCCATATTGTAATTATTTGATTTTAGTTGTTTGAATAGACAAACATACTATAAAATTAGTTGTTTTTTTTAAAAAGAAGTTACTTTTTTCTAACAGTCTTTGCTTTAATTTTATTTCTTATCACCGTTTTATTCTTTATAATTCCGTTTAATAAAACTACAAAGAGTACTATAAATGCTCCAAAATAAAATTCTGGATTCATTTTTTCTTTTTCACCAAATATAAATAATGCTAAAACAATTGCATAAATAGGTTCTAAATTAATGGTTAGCATTACCGTATATGGCGATATATATTTCATTATTTTAACAGAAGCTATAAATGCATACGCCGTACAGATACTACTTAAAATTAAAAGGTATATCCAATCTGAAGTTGGAATTATAAAAAAAGAGACAGAGAAACCATTTGTAACTAAAAGATAAACAGTTATAAAAAGCACCCCAAAAACTAATTGATATAATGATATTGTATTTGCAGCATATTCTTTAATAAAAAGACCATTAAACACAGAGAACAATGCACTTAAAAAAGATGCAATTAACGCATAGATAATTCCTAATTTATATTGACTCTCAAAATTAAAGATGATATAAAGCCCAAAAATAACAATTAAGCCCAACACCATTTCTAATGGATTAATTCTTCTTTTATAGAAAATAGGTTCTATTAAAGCGGCAAAAAATGCACCAGTACTTATAGTTACTAGCGCAACAGAAACATTAGAAACCTTTATGGCTTTAAAGAAAAAAATCCAATGTAGGGCAATGATAACTCCTGTTACAAAGAACTTTAAAAGTCCTTTTTTGTCAACTTTAAATGATTTTTTTTTGATAATAAAATAAAGTACAATAAAAAGTACCGCTAAAGACATTCTGTACCAAACTAACGGTATGGCATCTAAGCTAATTAATGCGCCTAAAATTGCAGTAAACCCCCAAATAAAAACGATAAGGTGTAACTGTAAATAATTGTTTAACTTATTTTCTTGCATTATAGTAGAGATAAATAGCTACGCAGCCAAAAACAATATTCGGAAGCCAAACATACAGTAGAGAGTTAACACCAGCAACAGCACCTAAAACCTCAGCTATTTTCATTAAGAAAACGTACATAAACATGAGCCCAATTCCTATAGCCAAATTGACTCCAGTACCACCTCTTCTTTTTCTAAAAGCCAAAGCAACAGCAATAATTGTTAAAATATAAGAAGCTATTGGTAAGCTTGTTCTTTTATAAAACTCTACTAGATATGCATTTAAGTTTTTAACACCTCTCTTTTTAGAAACACCAATAAATTCTTGTAATTCTCCAGAAGGCATTTCTTGTGCTAAGGCAGATTTATAAATTAAATCTCTTGGTGTAAAGTTAAAAACAGTATCTATTTTACTCCCTGAAAATATACTATCTCTGTCTTTAAAAATTTTACGTAATTTCCAATTAGATAAGGTAAAAGTAGAAGTAGAATCGGTTTTTTTATAACTTATTCTATCAGCAACTAGTTTCGATTTCATTTCTATACCATCATATACTTCTGATGTAAAATCATAACCTGAATTAGATTCTGTATCAAAACTACGTATAAAGATGTAGGTGCTATCTGTAAGTTGCAAACTAAATTCTCTTACATATTTTAACTCGTGCTTTTGCCTGTTACTTTTAATATACTCTCTTTCAAACTTTTTTCTTTCCTTACTACTATTAGGAACCACAAAATGATTCATTCCTAAAGAAATAATTGTTACTAAACTAGCTCCAACAAAATAAGGATATAAAAAACGTGTAAATGAAACTCTTGCATTTGTAATGGCAATAATTTCGGTATTATTAGATAGTTTAGAAGTAAATAAAATTACAGCAATAAATAATGCCAAAGGCATAAATGTATTGGCATAATAGATGATAAAATTCTTGTAATATTCATCTATAATTTGGTACAATCCTAAATCTGCATGCTCTAAAAAGTTATCAATCTTTTCTGATATATCTATGGCAATAGCAATAGGAATCAAGATTAATAAGGTGAACAAGAAAGTTACCAAAAATCGTTTTAATATGTACCAGTCTATTATTTTCAAAAGCGTAGCTTTATTTTGTAATTTAGAATATGTAAATAATTACAAACGTTTATCCATTTGTTTTACCATCATATCTTTCCACTCTCTAAAATCTCCTGCTAAGATATGTTTTCTTGCTTCGCGTGTTAACCAAACATAGAAACCTAAATTATGAATTGAGGCAATCTGTTTTCCTAACATTTCTTTTGCTGCAAATAAATGGCGTAAATAGGCTTTAGAATACATGGTGTCTACTCCTGTAATTCCCATATCGTCTATTGGACTAAAATCTTCTGCCCATTTTTTATTTTTAATATTGATAGAACCGTGTGCTGTAAACAACATTCCGTTTCTAGCATTTCTTGTTGGCATTACACAATCGAACATATCGATACCTAAAGCAATATTCTCTAAAATGTTAATTGGAGTACCAACTCCCATTAAATACCTTGGCTTATCTTCTGGTAAAATTTCTGTAACAACCTCCGTCATTGCATACATTTCTTCCGCAGGTTCCCCTACTGAAAGTCCGCCAATTGCATTTGCTTGCTGACCGGAATTTGCAATATATTCTGCAGATTGTCTACGTAAATCTTTATACGTACTACCTTGTACAATTGGCATAAAAGTTTGCTCGAAACCGTATTTATAAGGTAATTTATCTAAGTGGTTGATACATCTCGTTAACCATCTATGTGTCATATGCATAGATCGTTTTGCGTAATTATAATCACAAGGATATGGAGTACACTCATCAAATGCCATAATAATGTCTGCACCAATAGTTCTTTGCGTTTCCATTACATTTTCTGGTGTAAAATGATGCGTAGAACCATCTATATGACTTTTAAACTTTACTCCTTCTTCGTTTATTTTCCTTCTTCCAGAAAGAGAATATACTTGGTAACCACCAGAATCTGTAAGAATATTTCTATCCCAATTCATAAACTTGTGCAAACCACCTGCTTTTTCTAAAATATCTAAACCAGGACGTAAGTATAAGTGATATGTATTTCCTAAAATAATATCAGGATTTATGTCGTTTTTTAATTCTGTTTGATGTACTCCCTTTACGGTTCCAACAGTTCCCACAGGCATAAAAATAGGAGTTTCTATTACTCCGTGATCAGTAGTTATTACTCCTGCTCTTGCCTTACTTTTTGGGTCGGTAATTTTTAAGTCGAATTTCAATCGTTTAATTTTTGATGATTTTTGTAACTATAATTAATTACAAAACTTTAGAACCTATATAACTATCTGGTTCTCTCATTTATTTATTTTTTTAAATAAATTCCATTTCATTGCCTGCAAAGATACTATTATTTAAGAATTGATAAATAAAATGAACTGTTATAAAAAAGGCAAAAAGTTAAGGATTTATTTTTGTTGGTTAAAATGTGCGTTAAGGATTGCAGTGGCATCCTTTTTTAATAGTATTTATGCTTTTTGCATACATGCTATTAAAAAAGATATAGCGTAAAGCCTGACCTACAAGGTAACGCCCAAAAAAGATTACCAGCGTTTCTTTTTAGAGGAAGCACCAGCATTATTTCTTTTACTTTTTGGTGATGATTTTCTAAAAGAAGCACTTTTTTTATTGAAATCGTTTTTAGTAGGAGCTGCTTTTTTCTTAGAAACTTGCTTTTTAGGCTTCTCTTTTACTACAGATGCTTCTTGTGTTTTTGATGAACTCGAAATCATTTTATTAATTTCTTTCATTTCTTCATCTGTTAATTCTCGCCAATCTCCAGATTGTAGATAACCAAGTTCAACATTCATTATTCTAGTACGTTTTAACTTAGTTACTTCGTAATCTAAGTATTCGCACATTCTACGAATTTGACGGTTTAACCCTTGCGTTAAAATGATTTTAAAAATTTTATCGCTTACTTTTTCTACCAAACATTTTTTGGTCATAGTACCTAAAATAGGAATTCCACTCCCCATTTTATCAATAAAATCATCTGTGATAGATTTATCTACAGAAACAAAGTACTCTTTCTCGTGATTGTTACCTGCACGTAGAATCTTGTTAACGATATCTCCATCATTTGTTAAAAAAATTAATCCTTCAGACGGTTTATCTAAACGGCCAATAGGAAATAATCTTTCTGGGTAATTAACGTGTTTTACAATGTTATTTGGTTCTCTATCATCGGTAGTAGAAACAATACCTACTGGCTTATTTAAAGCAATATATAGCGTAACATTTTTAGGCTCTACTAATCGTCCGTCTAACTTTACAACATCTTTTTTAGCAACTCGGTTTCCTAATTGAGTTGGTTTACCGTTGATGGTAACTCTACCTTCATTTATAAATTTTTCCGCCTCTCTACGAGAGCACATACCAGAAGAACTGATATATTTATTAAGGTTTGTCGATTTTTGATTTGTAGTATCCAAAAGAAAATAATTTTGTGCAAAAATACAAATTATTTAAAGGGATTACCGCACTTATTTTAAATTACAAAGCTATTTGTTTAATCTATTTTCTTTTTATTAAACCATTGACCAACAAAGTTTAGGTTTAAAGTAATTTTATGAAAGTTTTCTTGAATTAAATTGCTATCTAAAGTACCTTCTCTACCGTAAGAATAAGAAATATTAAAATTATCATTACTATATTTTTTCATTGGTAAACCTAGTCCAAAAGACACAAAATAACTATCTATTTGTTGGTTAGAAATTTTTAAAAAACCTGTATTATAATTAATACCTGCTCTATATTTTACGTTAGACCAATAATTATATTTTGTTGATGTAGACACATATTCTACTCCAAAAGCATAGATAGATTGGTCTGCATAACTTTCGTTATTTTGCGGTTGAGAAGTATCGCTCCAAAGTAATTTTCGGTAATCTAAACTTGTTGTAATTTTTTTATTGATCACAGAAGTAAGTCCTACTCCGTAGGAAAATGGCAGTTCAAAATTCTCTAAATCATTTTCTACATCTTCTTCGATACTTATTGAGGTTCCGTTAGAAGATGTTTTATAAGATGTTCTTGTTTGTGTTCCTCCTAAAGATGAAGGCAATTCTAACGTAGCTCCAATAGTATTTTCTAAACCTTTAATTGATGGTAATTTATATTGAAGACCGGTTTTTAATTTTACTCCGCCGTAATGATTTTGATCACTGATAGAAACTAAAGAACCTGTATACGCTATACTTTCTTGATTGATAGACCCAAAAAGAAAAGCTACATCTACACCTAAAGATAAATTTTTAATCACTTTAAAACCTGTAGATAAATAAAATTTATTTAAACCTCCTTCTCCTGTAATTCTAGTAACATAAGTATCTGCAGAACCTTCAATAGCATTTTCTACATCTATATTATACCCTGTTTTTGTATACGGAAGCAAACCAATACTCATACCCCAACCTTGTTTTATAGGAAACGCAATAGCAAGGTGAGAGATGTTTCCATTGGTACTACTTTCACTAACACTATTTGTTTGTAAGGTAGAATATGTACCATTTAAACCAAATTCATATAAAAAAGATTTTGGTAAAATACTACTTAAACTCGCTGGGTTAAATAAATTTATTTCAAACGGATTAGCTTGTGCAATACCTGTGTTTCCTAAACCGGTTAAACCTCCTGTAGCTGTTTTATTTTCTACACCTAAACCAAATAATGAATAGGGTGTATTTGTATTACTTTGGGCAAACAAAGCGTGTCCTGAAACTACTAATACTAGTAATAATATCTTTTTTCTCATCTTAATAGTTTAAATATTTTACTGATAACTTTACTTCTCTATTAGTACTTGCGTTATTTTCTATAACAATGTTATTTACTTCTTTAGAATAGTTTTCCGACTGAATCATTAAGGCATAATTTAAATCGGTGTCTGAATATAAAATTTGCTCTACAAATCCACTTAAATTAACGTAGTAATAAGTGTCTTCATTAAATTCATCTGTATCTTCTATTAAAATTGCAGAAGCTATATTACCATCTATATCCGTAAGTTGTTGTATAATTCTATTTTTATGATCTACAATATAAACCGACAAGTATTCTGGTAGCGGATTGTCATCACTATAACTTCCTTTTAACGGGTTAAAGGTTAATTCGGCACTTAAAGTAGCAGCATTTTCATACAATTCAGAAAGTTTTTTAATAGACGGCATCTCTATTCTCGCTGTAATTCCTGTTCCAGATTGTGCAAACAATAAATTATCTGTAGTTGTACTCAGTTTTATTTCTTCACCATCTTCAAAATCACCTAAAACCGTACTAGACAAATCTGATTTTATTTCATTAAACTGCTGTGCTGCTGAAGAAATTACAAAATCTATGTAATAATCATTATCTTCACTGTCATCATCATTTATAGAATAATACAATCGCATCATAGAATTCCCTGTACCTGTTGTAGTTTGTGCATTAAAACCTAAAACATGGCTACTTACAGAAGTATCTGGTGCAATTACCAATCCTTTAAAATATTGTAGAAAATCGTCTGTATTATTAATATCATTGTCTACAATTTTATCAAAAATTTCTTTTCCTAAAACGTCATCCATTTTAACAAATAAAGAATCTGTAGATTTATTAGGTCTTGGCGTAAATGAAAGTTGTCCTAAAATAGCAGCATCGTATTCTAAGGAAGATGTATTATAAAAACTAGTAGCATCGTCTTCTGGCTCTACTGTTTCTGTAATTCTATGTAGTGTATAGGTTTGTACTTTTGTAGTATCTCCATAATAGTAATTATCATAATTTAAAATCATCCCTATAGAATCATACACCGCATCTGTACTTATAGAAAAATTAGAGGTTATTAATTCTAGATAAGATTTTGCAGATAAAGTACCCAAGTTTTCATCTACCACATTACCTACTAAAATTCTATTAGTGTTAGAAGTAATTATAGAATCTAATTTAAAAGTCCCTGTTTTTATAGAAAATGTATCTAAAACTCTAACCTGAATAGTGTTTTCAATAAAATCACCTCCTACTTCATAAGTAGTATCGTCGGTAGCGCAAGACGCTAAAAAGACCATACCTATAATACTAAAAATTAAATACCTCATTTTACTTTTTCAAGCAAAAATATTAGGAGAGCCGTCATCAGAAATCATAAAATATATAAACAGTCTTTTTTTATAGACTTACCACTAAAAAACACCGTTAAACCCTATAATTAACACCTTTTAAGAAAATTAACATTTGGTTTACATGTTTATCTATAAAATACCCTTGTTTGTCTATTTTGTAATGTTAGCTATTTATTAGCTTTTAAGTTTGCCTAATAATTAAGCAAATGAATAAATTAAATCTAATGAGAAAAACAAATTTAATACAAAGGAGTAGTATGCTCTTTTTAGCAACATTAATAATGTCTCTATTTTTTATAGGGTGTAGTGATGATGACGATGATGATGAGTACGGAAACTGGGTGGAGAGTTCTACTTTTGATGGTGATTCTAGAGCGAATTCTGTAAGTTTTACCATTGGTTCTAAAGGGTATTTAGTAACTGGTTATGATGGTGATGATTATTTAGCTGATACTTGGGAGTATAATTCTGATAGTGATTACTGGGTAAAGAAAGCTGCATTTCCTGGTACTGCAAGAAGTGGTGCTGTTGGTTTTACTATAAACGGTAAAGGATATTTAGGTACTGGTTATGACGGTGTAGATAAATTAAATGATTTTTGGGAATATGACCCAACGTCTGACACTTGGACTCAAAAAGCAGATTTTGAAGGTACTGCAAGATATGGTGCTATTGGTTTTGCTATTGGTAATGATGGATATATTGGAACCGGGTATGATGGTAGTGAGCAAAAAGATTTTTGGAAATACGATGTTGCTTCTAATACTTGGGAACAATCTGTAGGTTTTGGTGGACAAAAGCGTCAGAATGCCTCTGTTTTTACTATAGATGATGTTGCTTATATTGGTTTAGGAATTCATAATGGTGGTTACGAAGAAGATTTTTATGCTTTTAACGGAACTACCTGGACACGTTTAACAGATTTAGATGATGACGAAGATGATGATGACGATTATAGCATTCTTTTAAGCAGTGGTGCAGCATTTTCTTTAGACGGAAAAGGATATGTAACTACTGGTATTGCTGGTTCTATCAACACCAATGCTTGGGAATATAGCCCTGCAACAGATACTTGGGAAGAATTACCTGTATTTGAAGGATCTGCAAGACAAAACGCATCTACTTTTACTTTTGATACAAAAGCATTTGTATTAATGGGTAGAAGCGGTAGTTATTATTTTGATGATGTTTGGGAGTTTAGACCTTATGAATTAGAAAATGAAGATGATTAACACTTCTTACTTTTAAAAATATATTTAAGGTTGAAAATTAAGCTACTTATTCCTAGTAACTTAATTTTCAACCTTTTTTGTGATAAAAACAACAGTTTATTGGGAGAGTTTTAAGAAACGTCTCATATAATTTTGCATTTGTTAAATAATGAAAACATTGAGTCCTTTATTAAAAAAAAATAACACCATAATAATTGTCCATTGTCTTATATGGATTTTCTTTTTGGTGATAACCGCCATTCAGTCTTATGCTAGACTAAGCACAATTCCGAATGAGTTTTATATTTTAAACTTCACTTTTATTGCTGTTTTTTATTTGAATTATTTAGTGTTAATCCCTAAATTTTTACTGAATAAAAAAATTATTTTATACCTTCTAATTTCATTAGGAATTATATTTTCTATAACTTTTATAATAAAATTCTGTTTAAAATTTTCTTTAAGACCACCTTTTCCGGAAGGCCAATTTAATCCTAAATTTAGAGGACCTAGAGAAAGTAATTTCAATTTAAGACCACCTATTTTACTGCTGATATTTTTTGCTTTAAGTACTTGTGTAAAGCTAGTTGCAGAATGGTATAAATCTGAAAAAGAACGAACTATTGCCGCTTCTCAAAAAGTAAATTCTGAATTATCATTTTTAAAAGCACAGTTAAATCCTCATTTTTTATTCAATACATTAAATAGTATTTATTCTTTAGCTAATAAGAAATCTGATGACACTACCGTTGCCATTGTAACTCTTTCGGAACTCATGCGATATATGATTTATGAGGCCAATGAAAACTATATATGCCTAGAAAAAGAAATAGAATACATAAAAAATTATATCTCTTTACAGTTATTACGATTAAAGGATTCTAGTGGTGTAAAAATAAACGTGCATGGAAATTTAAACTACAGAATAGAACCTCTACTACTTATTTCTTTTATAGAAAACGCATTTAAATACGGAACAGATTATAAAGGAAAAACAGATATTACTATTAAAATTTCTACCAATGATGATCAATTACATTTAAATGTTTATAATTTATCATCACTACAAAACGCCTTAAACAAAGACTCTGGTATTGGTTTAGAAAACATACAAAACAGATTGAATTTATTGTACCCAAACGCGCATACTTTAGAGATTACGAATACTAAAAAATCATTTGAAGTAAATCTAAAAATCAACTTAAAAAAATAAAAAATGAAGTGTATAATTATTGATGATGAACCGCTAGCATTAGAATTATTAGAAGACTTTATTTCTAAAGTTCCGTTTTTAGAATTAATAGGTTCTTGCTCTAGTGGATTTGAAGCAACAACTATTTTACAATCACAAAAAATAGATTTAATTTTTTCTGATATAGAAATGCCAGATTTTTCTGGTATCGATTTTATAAAATCTTTAGACAACAAACCACTATTTATCTTTACAACTGCATACTCGCACTATGCCGTGGAAGGTTTTAACTTAAATGCCATCGATTACCTAGTAAAACCGATTCCTTTTCATCGTTTTTTAAAAGCGGCAACAAGAGCACAAAGTTTATTGAAGTCTAAAACGGAAGAAGAAACACTTGTTACAACCTTAGAAACAACTCCTGAGTTTATTTTTGTAAAATCTGAATATGAGAATTTAAAAATAAACTTAGCAGACATAAAATATATAGAGTCGTTAAAAGATTATATTAAAATTCATACCCATAGAGAAAAACCTATATTAACACTTAGCAGTCTTAAAAGTTTTGAAGAAAAATTAGGTAAAGTGAATTTTATCCGTGTTCATAAATCCTACATTGTTTCTATAAAACACATTTATTCTGTGCAAAGAAATAGAATTATTATTGATAATAACTGGATACCTATTGGATTAAATTATAGAGACGATTTTATCAAAAAAATTGATAATTAATATTACAATTCTATTGTTCTAAAAGTTAAATTAATTCTAGGTGAATTTACCTTTTTGGTTGGTGGTAATCTGTGTAGCCAATTGGTTTGTGTTCCTTTTTTCATAACCAATAAACTCCCTTTTTCTAGAATAATATCTATTCTTTGTTTGTTCTCTTTGTGTTTAAAAGAAAACTTACGATCTGCTCCTAAAGATAAAGAAGCAATAGCTCCGTTTTCCTTTAGCATTTTTTCTCCATCGGAATGATACGCCATTCCTTCATCACCAGAATGGTATAAATTTAACAAGCAAGAATTATACGTTTCACCACTCTCCTGCTCTACGATTTCTTTAAGAGCTAACAATTCTTTTGTAAAAATATTGGCGGTTTTTGTTATCTTAGAATAGGTATACGAATATTCAGACTCTCCGTACCAAGCTACTTTTCTTTTGGTCAATATCTTTTTACCAAAAATAATTGCTTCATCATTTTTAAAGTTAATGGTTTCCATTAATTTCTGATAATAAAACGCACATTGTTTTTTATCCAGAATTATTCCGTGATAATTTGTAACTCCATCATAAGGTAAAATATTTTGTATTGTTTCTGAAGAAAATAAATCCATGAAATAAAAATACAATTTTAACTTGAATTGATTACTTTTAAAAAGTCAAAAAAGAAAACCAATAATTTACATGCACAATAACTTGATAATATTAGCTGGCGGAGCCTCTTCTAGAATGAAGAAACCAGCAACTTCTAAAACCATAGATTCTATTGAAACTGCACAAGCTAACAACAGAAGTAAAAGTTTAATTAGCTTAGATAAAACAGGGAGACCGGTATTAGATTATCTGTTATATAATGCAAAAAAAGCGGGTTACAAAAACATCTATATTGTTATCAATGAAAAAGGAGGTTTGTTTAAAGAGTTCTACGGTAGTAAAGATAAAAATAACGATTTTAACGGATTAAACATTTCTTTTCCAATACAGTATGTTCCTAAAAACAGAGAAAAACCTTTTGGTACTGCAGACGCACTTTTACAAGCTGTAGAACAATTTCCCCAATTGAATAATCAATTTTATACGGTTTGTAATAGCGATAATTTATACTCTACAGAAGCACTTTATACATTAAGAAAAACTGAACACAAAAATGCTTTTATAAGTTATAATAGAGATGCTTTAGAATTTCCGTTAGAACGAATTTCTAAATTTGCATTGACAAAATTAGATGCTGAAAATAACCTCATCAACATTCTTGAAAAACCTTCGAAAGAAGAGGTGCCTAATTTTTATGACAGAGACGGAAAGCTAAGAGTGAGTATGAATATTTTTAAATTTGATGGCAAAGAATTTTATCCATTTTTAAAAAATTGTCCCGTGCACCCTATTAGAAATGAAAAAGAAATGCAAAGCTCTCTTTTAAATTACATTACAGAAACTATAAATAAAGTTGTAGGAATTCCGCTTTCGGAACACGTACCAGATTTATCTTCTAAAGATGATATTGCGATTGTAAAAGCATATCTAAAAAACCATTATGCTACCTTAGATTGGACTTCTATATAAGAAAATTGATAGTTACTAAACAATTAAACATTTTAAAAGAAGGCTCTCAATTAGAATAAGTATCATCAATAAAATAGAAAAAAATGATCTCGACACATTTTATTATCTATAAATAATTGGAATTACATTGTAACATATTAATTTAAACTAAAAACACAATTCAGACAAAAACATTCATAGAACATACACAAAATCAACTTTATAATATTCACAAAAAAACATCTCTACAAGTAATTATTATAGGGTTATTACACCTTTTTAAATATACTTATGTTTAAATTATACATATTATTGCATATTATGGATAAAATTTTACTCAGTTATATTTATAAGTTTGCTTAATGTCTTTTATGACCAATATGTTAGTAGCAGAAGAAGCTTAAAAATTATCTTATTTTTTTGACTTCATTTAATATAAAAACAATTAACTAAAAAATATTTTATGCAGCAATTTGAACAGTATATCAACGGAAAATTTGTAAAATCTACCTCTACAGAAGTAATTGAAATTTTAAATCCTTGTACCGAAGAGGTGTTAGCTTTAATGCCTATTGGAAGTGTAAAGGATGCTCAATTAGCTTTAGAAGCAGCACAAGCTTCTCAACATGCATGGAAATCTCTTCCAGCAATTCAAAGAGCTAACTATTTAAATAAAATGGCTAATGTAATTCGTGAGAATAGAATTTTCTTGGCAAAAACGTTAGCAGCAGAGCAAGCAAAAGTAATGGGTTTAGCACAAGTAGAAATTGATGTTACCGCAGATTACTTTGACTATTATGCAGGTTTTGCAAGAAGAATAGAAGGAGAAATTATACAAAGTGACCGTGCTAAAGAGCATATCTTTTTACACAAAGCACCTATTGGTGTTGCTGTAGGTATTTTGCCTTGGAACTTTCCGTTCTTTGTAATGGCTAGAAAAGTTGCTGGTTCTTTAATTACCGGAAATACATGTGTAATAAACCCAAGTTCTATTGCACCAAATACGGTAATGGCATTTGCTAAATTAATAGAAGCAATACAACTTCCTGCAGGTGTATTAAACTATGTTTGTGGTAAAGGTAGTATTGTTGGTAATGCACTTTCTAAAAGTCCTATTACTGGTATTATTAGCTTAACAGGTAGTGTTGGTGCTGGTCAAATGGTTATGGAAGCTGCATCTAAAAACATTACTAAAGTTTCTTTAGAGTTAGGTGGTAAAGCGCCAGCTATTGTATGTGCAGATGCTAATTTAGAATTGGCTGTTAATGCTGTTGTTACTTCTAGAATTACCTTTAGCGGACAAGTATGTAACTGTGCAGAACGTTTATATGTAGAAGAGTCTATACATGATCAATTTTTAGATATGGTTGCAGCAAAAATGAAAACTTTAAAAGTAGAAGATGCTTTTTCTGAGAATAACCCAGATATGAGTGCTTTGGTTTCTAAAGCGCAATTGGATAAAGTTTCTGAAATGGTAGAATATGCTAAAAAAGAAGGTGCAGAAGTTGTTGTAGGAGGAACTAGAACTCCTGGATTTGATAAAGGTTATTTTTACCAACCAACTTTATTAACCAACGTAACTCAAAACATGCAAATTATTCAAGAAGAAGTTTTCGGACCAGTTTTACCTGTGATGAAATTTAGTACTCTTGACGAAGCAATTGCTTTAGCAAATGACTGTGAATTTGGATTAACATCATCTATATTCTCAGAAAACTTTAACAAAGTAATGCATGCTGCAGAAGAATTACAATACGGAGAAACGTACATTAACAGAGAGCATTTTGAAGCAATTCAAGGTTTCCACGCTGGTTGGAAAAAATCTGGTTTAGGTGGTGCAGATGGTAAACATGGAATGGAAGAATATTTACAAACAAAAGTTATCTATGCTCAATATAGGTAGTATTTCATAATATTACAAAAGCACTTTTAATTTAAAGATCTCCCCCCAATATAGATCTTTTAAAAGTGCTTTTTTTATACACACAACAAAACTTTATTTATGGCTGAGTCAAAAAAAATCCCCGTAGTTTCCAAGGAAGTTTTAATTCCTTTCATCATCATTACCTCTTTATTTTCACTCTGGGGTTTTGCCAATGATATTACAAATCCCATGGTTGCTGCGTTTGGTACCGTTATGGAAATATCTACTGCAAAAGCTGCTTTAGTACAACTTGCCTTTTATGGTGGGTACGCAACAATGGCAATTCCTGCTGCTTTATTTGTAAGAAAATACAGCTATAAAAAAGGAATTCTTTTAGGATTAACATTATACGCAATTGGAGCTTTATTATTTTTTCCGGCAGCGCAATTTGAAGTCTTCGGTTTCTTTTTAGGATCACTTTATATTTTAACATTCGGATTGGCGTTTTTAGAAACCACAGCAAATCCGTATATCCTTTCTATGGGTGATGAAAGAACGGCTACACAACGTTTAAATTTAGCACAAGCTTTTAATCCTATTGGGTCTTTATTCGGAATGTTTGTAGCATCTAAATTTATTTTGGTCGCTTTAGATTCTGATAAAAGAAATGAAGCAGGTGAGTTAATTTTTAGTACACTAGATGAAGCTCAAAAAGCAATTATTAGAACACACGATTTAGCTATTATTAGAAATCCATATGTAATATTAGGTTTTGTTGTAATAGCAATGTTGGTTTTAATTGCAGTTACTAAAATGCCTAAAAGAAACACTAATGCAACGTACTCTAGTGCCGCAGATTCTTTTAAAAGATTGTTTAAAAACGGAAAATACAAAGAAGGTGTTTTAGCACAAATGTTTTATGTAGCAGCACAAATTATGTGTTGGACATTTATTATCCAGTATGCCGGAAACTTAGGAATCCCTAAATCTACAGCGCAAAACTTTAATATTGTTGCCATGTCTATTTTCTTAGGAAGTAGGTTTATAAGTACTTTTATGATGAAATACATCAACGCAAAAAAACTACTAATGATTTTCGCACTTGGTGCAATGGTTACCACTGCCGGAGTTATTTTAATTGAAGGAATGGCTGGTTTATATATGCTAGTTGCAACCTCAGCATTTATGTCTTTAATGTTCCCTACAATTTACGGAATTGCTTTAGACGGATTAAGTGAAGAGGATTCGGCTCTTGGAGCTGCAGGTTTGGTTATGGCAATTGTAGGTGGCGCTTTAATGCCAATATTACAAGGTTCAATGATAGATATGGAAAAAATTGGTCCATTTACGGGAGTCAACTTTTCATTTATTTTACCTTTTATCTGTTTCTGTTTTATAGCACTTTATGGATACAGAACAATGAAAATTTATAAATAAAAAAATGGAAATAAAAATAAACCCTAAATATCCTTCTGTAACAGATTTAAGAAAAAGAGCAATGGTTAAAATGCCAAAATTTGCTTTTGAGTATTTAGATGGTGGATGTAACGAAGATATTAATTTAGATAAAAATCGTACTGACCTTCAGAAAATAGAGTTAATGCCTCAATATTTATCAAAGTTTGATAAATCTAATTTAAAAACAGAATTATTTGGTCATGAATATGATGCCCCTTTTGGAATTTCACCAGTTGGACTTCAAGGGCTAATGTGGCCAAATTCTCCAGAAATTTTAGCAAAAGCAGCCTTTGATCATAATGTTCCTTTTATCTTAAGTACTGTTACTACTTCTAGTATTGAGCGCGTAGCAGAATTAACAGAAGGAAAATCTTGGTTTCAATTATACCATCCTGCAGAAGAAAGTGTTAAAAGAGATTTGTTAGATAGAGCTGCAAATGCAGGAACAGATGTCTTAGTTATTTTAGCAGATGTACCTACATTTGGTTATAGACCAAGAGATGTTAGAAACGGCTTAGCAATGCCTCCATCTATGAGTGTAAAAAATATTCTTGAAGTATTTAAAAAACCAGATTGGGCTATACAGACTTTAATTCATGGACAACCTGCTTTTAAAACCATGGAAAAGTATATGCCTAAAGGATTAAATTTAAAAAAATTAGGTGAATTTATGGATGTAACTTTTTCAGGTCGATTAAATGAAGACCGAATTGCTTCTATAAGAGACCAATGGAAAGGTAAATTAGTCATAAAAGGTGTTGTAAATGAAATGGATGCACAAAAAGCCATTAACTTAGGTGTAGATGGATTAATTGTATCTAATCATGGAGGAAGGCAACTAGACGCTGGTCAATCTTCTATTGTACCAATGACGCATTTGGCTAAAAAGTTTAAGAATGAAATAAAAATAATGGTCGATTCAGGCCTGCGTGGAGGTCCAGATATTGCAAGAGCGATGGCTAACGGAGCAGAATTTACATTTATGGGACGTAGTTTTATGTATGGTGTTGGTGCATTAGGAAAAGAAGGTGGTAACCATACCATTTCTTTAATGAAACGAGAATTTCAGCAAGTTATGGAGCAATTATGCTGCGAACATGTTAAAAACTTGCCGAACCATTTAATAAAATAGCAAACAATAATGACTACATTTTTCTTATACTAATATTTTATTTTTTTAATTATAACAGAAATTTAGTACCTTTATTAGGGTATTAAATTTCTGTTTTTTTATACAAAATATTTTTTTCATGAAATTACACCGCTTAGATAGAAGCAGTATTAGTAATAGCTCTTTAACTACAAAAGTAAATGAATACCCTTATTTTTTAAAAATATGGCATTATCATGCCGAATTCGAATTAGTGGTGATCTTAAAAAGTGAAGGTACTTGTTTCATTGGTGATAGTATTGAAAAGTTTAATGTTGGAGATGTAATCCTAATTGGTAAAAACCTACCTCACATGTGGGTGAATAGTGATGATTATTTTAATCAAAACGCCACCAAATTAGTAAAAGCTATTGCGATTCATTTTAAGCAAAACTATTTGGGAGATTCATTTTTTGAAGCTTCAGAAATGAAGCATATATTAGCCCTTTTTGAAAGAGCTAAGTATGGTATAAAGTTCTTAAATGTAGATACTAGCCTTATCACCGATATTAAAAAAATGCTTGATTTAGAAGGATTTAATAAAACAATCTCATTTTTAATTATATTAGATAAACTAGCAAAACACACATCTACAAAAAAATTAGCCAGTGATGGGTTTGTTAATTCTTTTAAATCTACTAAAAGTGATATACAAGATAAAGTACAAGCTTACATATTTAAAAACTTCAATAAAGAAATTAATTTAGAAACCGCTGCTTCTATTGCTAACATGAATACAGCTGCTTTTAGTCGCTATTTTAAACGTATAAATAAAAAAACGTTCTCTAGATACGTTACAGAAATAAGAATAGGATACGCTTGTAAAATGTTAATGGAAGACAAATTTAATATTGCCGGAATTTGTTATGAATCTGGCTTTAAAAATATATCTAATTTTAATCGTCAATTTAAAATAGTGATGAATGCCACTCCTTCTAACTATTTAAAAAAGTATAGATCCAAAATTTCCGGGCAGTAATTAATTAGTGCTAACGTTATTTCATTAGCTTTTACAATATATAGTGTTAAACATTAAATTTAAAAGGAAAAACCCTCTCTTTTTATCTAGTTAATCCTAGATAAAAACTTAAATATTTATGCTTTTATTTGCTTTATCTGATATCAATCTAAATAATAAGGCAAAATAAGTATCATTAATGGTCAAAATTTAGGAAGACTCCAATAATCAGTTTTTGTACTATTGTATCTATAAATATTAATATCATTTCCACATGAAAGTAGGTCTATTTATCCCCTGTTACATTAATCAGTTATACCCACAAGTTGGAATTGCAACTATAGAACTTTTAGAAAAATTAAATGTTGATGTTGGATATCCGTCAGGGCAAACCTGTTGTGGTCAACCTATGGCAAACTCAGGTTACGAATATGAATCTGTTGGTGCATGTAATAACTTTGTAGACAATTTTAAAGAGTTCGATTATATTGTTACTCCGTCTGGAAGTTGTGCATATCATGTAAAAAAACACTACAATATCATTCCTCAAACAACGGAAGTTACAAAAGTAAGAGACAATGTATATGAATTGTGCGATTTTATTTTAAATATCTTAAAAATTAAAGACGTAGGTGCTACTTTTTCTCACAAAATTGGCGTTCATAAAAGTTGCCATGGATTAAGAGGTTTGCGTTTAGGTTCTTGCTCGGAAGTGGTTGGTAAAAAATATTCTTATATAGAAGAATTGTTACAAGAAGTAAAAGGAGCAGAATTAGTCACCTTAAAAAGAAGCGACGAATGTTGTGGTTTTGGAGGCACCTTTGCAGTTACAGAAGAGGCCGTTTCTGTTAAAATGGGAAAAGACAAAATTAAAGACCATTTAGAAAGTGGTGCAGAAGTAATTACTGCTACAGACACTTCTTGCTTAATGCATTTAGAAGGATTAATTAATAGAAACAAACAACCTTTAAAAGTTTTGCACATCGCAGAAATTTTAAATAGCAACCTATAAAATACTATAAAATGAGTCATTCTAAATTAGCAAGTATTTTTAATAAAGATGAAAAAAGGGTTGATTGGCACGACAAAGCCTTGTGGTTTGTCCGTCATAAAAGAGATCTATCTGTTCATAATGTAAAAGGTTGGGAAGAACTAAGAAACCTAGGCCATGGAATTAAAGCTCACATGCTGTCCAACTTGGACAACTATTTAATTCAGTTCGAAGAAAATGCCAAAAAGAACGGTGTAGAAGTTCATTGGGCTGCAAATGCAGAAGAACACAATAAAATTGTACTTCAAATTCTTAAAGACAATAATGCTAAAAAAATTGTAAAAAGTAAATCGATGTTAACCGAAGAATGTCATTTAAATCCAACTTTGGAGGCAGATGGAATTGAGGTAATAGATACCGATTTAGGAGAACGCATAGTACAATTAGCAAAAGAAACACCAAGTCATATTGTATTGCCTGCCATACATAAAAACAGGCATGAAGTAGATGAATTGTTTCAAGAACATTTAGGCACAAAACCTTGCGATGGAGCCCCACAATACCTAACTGGTGAAGCAAGAAAACACTTACGAACCAAATTTATTCAAGCAGATGCAGCTCTTACAGGTGTTAACTTTGCTGTTGCAGAAACTGGTGGCTTTGTAGTTTGTACCAACGAGGGAAATGCTGATATGGGCGCACATTTAGCTCCTGTACATATTGCTTGTATGGGTGTAGAAAAAATAATACCAAAGCAAGAACACTTAGGTGTATTTTTAAGATTATTGGCAAGGTCTGCAACCGGACAACCAATAACCACCTATTCATCTCACTTTAAAAAACCAAGAAAAGGTGCAAAAATGCACATTGTAATTGTAGACAACGGACGATCTGAACAATTAAGTAGACCCGATTTTAGAGCCTCTTTACACTGTATTCGTTGTGGTGCTTGTATGAACACCTGCCCTATTTACAGAAGAAGTGGCGGCCATAGTTATGATGCTACCATTCCAGGACCAATTGGTTCTATTTTATCACCAGGAAAAGATTTAACAAAACACAGTACACTTCCGTTTGCATCCACCTTATGTGGTTCTTGTTCCGATGTGTGCCCTGTAAAAATAGATATTCATTCGCAGTTGTATAAATGGCGACAAATAATCACCAAAGAAACACCTCAACCGTTTGTTAAAAAGCAAGCTATGAAGGCAATGGGAAATATTTTTGCACACCCTAATCGTTTTGAAACTGTCGGTAAAATTGCACGTTGGTCTTTAAGAAACTTACCAAAAGCAATGATTAACTCCAAACCAAATGTTTGGGGGCATACCAGAGATTTACCTTTGGGCCCAGAGAAAAGTTTCGATCAATGGTTTAAAGATAGAGAAAACGAGAAAAAAAGTTAAATTATGAGTAGCAGAAATCAAATATTAGACCGAATTAAAGCCAATAAACCGGCACTTATCAATTTACCAAACATCAATATTTCTCTTTTTGACGAAGGCTTAGATCTTCTTAAAGAATTTACTAAAAAAGTAGAAGTCGTTGGTGGTAACGTTATTTCTGTAAACTCTAATCAAGAGATTATTGAGCAAATAGATAAAACATTTACAGATGCCAAAGTAAAGTATTCTAATTTAGCAGATACCGCTTCTTTTAACACTATAAAATTAGCCACCTTACAGAAGCCACATGATTTAGAAGATTTAGATATTTTAATTTTAGAAAGTAAATTAGCCGTTGCAGAAAATGGTGCTATTTGGATCTCAGATTCAGAGATTCCTGTGCGTGTATTACCATTTATTACAAAGCATTTAATGCTCGTTATTTCACAAAAAGACATTGTGCCATATATGCATCAAGCGTATGAAAAATTAACCAACATAAAGGCCGATTTTGGTGTGTTTATTGCAGGCCCTTCTAAAACGGCAGATATAGAACAATCTTTAGTAATTGGTGCCCACGGTGCCTTAAGCCTTACTGTATTTTTAAAAGATTAAAATTTAATTTACAATGGCTTCCCCATGCAAAAAAAACTGTTTATTGAATAAAAATAGCTAATTAAATATATACAAACACTAGCTCTACTTTATTACATCAAAACAGGATTAAACGATAAAAGTCTAATCCTGTAATTTTGAGTTACACAGCAAAGTGCGAGTGTAATTTATCTAATATAAAACTGACGATATTAGAAGTAAAATCTAAAAGTACTCTTTTAGATTAATTGTGATTAGTATGACCACCTGCTGTTTCTTCTCCAGATTGATTCATAGCCATTTCGTGATCATACTTGCAACAAGCAGGCAAACCTTTGTATGCGTCTTCGCTTCCAGATTCTTTTTCTGTATCATAACCAGAAGCTGCAATAGCTTTATGAATGGCAGTAGCATCTGTTTTTGTATCATCAAAAGATACATCAATTTTCTTTTTATTTACATTCCAATTTGCATTTATAACACCATCAAGAGCGTTTGCGGCTTTTTCTATAGTTTGTTTACACATACCACAGTTTCCACGTACTCCAAAAGAAACATCAGCATTAGCAATTCCTTTATTTATTGTTGTTTTTTCTACATTTTGCTTGGCTTCATTTTTACAACTTGTAAAACTTATTGTAGCTATTATAGCAAGACTTAAAATTACTTTTTTCATTGTTTAAAGATTTGATTGTTTTTATTATTTTATGACTTGTTTTACGTCTCCGCAAGTTAACATAGCACCACCAAAATACGGGTTTACTACTTTTTCTGTTGTACTTAACCAATAAGCACCTTTATTATTATCAGACATTGGGCAAAATAAAAGATATACTTCTTTATTAACGCCAAAAACTTCTAAAATATTTATCATATTAGATGATAAGTGCTTAAAGTAAGTTCTTTGCATTGTTATATCTGCAGTATTTAACATCAAATTAGCCATTGCTTTTATTTCTTTTTCTGATGACATCCAATGTTGGTGTGCTTTTTTATCATTTAACAACTTCATATCAACTTTAGTTACATTTTTTAATAATAATTTAGATTGATTTTTAAGTTCTTTAATGTCATTTATTGCTAACGCATTTTTTATTTTAATATAATCATTAAAAACGACCTGCAATTGGTTTTTAAATTCCTTAGAGACCTCTATTCTTTCATTTTTATTTAAAGGTTTTTTAACCTCGGAAGAGTTATTATTCATACCTAAATGACCTTCATGCCCCGTCATTACTTTGCCTCCTTTTTTATTCATCATCGATTTTTTGCCTTGTAATTGAGCAGCAGCATCTACTGTAAAGGTACCGTTGGTTACAATTTCATCTCCATTATTTAAACCTTCCATAACCTGATAATTATCTCCAAATTGGTTCCCTAATGTAATTTCTTGGATTTGAAAAACAGGTTCATTTGCATTCGATTTTAGATACACAACAGAGCGTTTTCCTGTCCATAAAATTGCCGAAGCAGGTATGGTTAATACTTCTTCTTTATCAGAAGAATCAACTGCTTTAATTTTACCTTCTACAAACATGCCTGGTTTAAAAAGCTCGTTTTTATTATTTAATACGACTCTTAATTTTACCGTTCTTGTTTTACTATCTAAAATAGGATCTATAAAATCTACTTTGCCTTTAAATTCTTTATTAGAATATGCCTTAGTGGTTACCACAATATTCTGCCCTTTTTTAAATTGACTAATTTGATTTTCATAGACATCAAAATTTGCCCAAACGCTGTTTAAATTTGATACTTTAAAAATAGGTTTTCCGTCCATAATATGAGAACCTACATTTATAGCGATTTCGGTAACTACACCAGAAACATGCGAATAAATGGTGAAGCTATTTTTTACTTGTCCGGTTTGTTCTACCTCCTCTAATTGCTTACCATGGATCATCCAATTTTTAAACTTGTTTTTAACGGCATTATACAATTGTGGTTGCGATGCTTTTAATTTATAAGCTGTAATTAATTCTTGCTGTGCAGCAATTAATGCTGGTGAATAAATTTGAGCAACTGCTTGTCCTTTATGTACACGTTCTCCTAAAGAATTTACAAACAGTTTTTCAACTCTACCGTTAAAATGGGCAGGCATTGTTGCTGTTTCATCCTCATTCTCGGTAATTTTTCCTGATAAAATAAAACCTAAATTTTCATTAGAAACACTTTCTCCTACTATTGATGTTTGAATATTGGCCAAAGCCATCGCGTTTTTAGAAAGCTTAAATTGATCTGCTAATAATCCTTCTTCACTGCTTGCAGCAGGAATTAAATCCATTCCGCAAATAGGGCAGTCTCCAGCCTCTGGTTGCATAATTTGAGGATGCATGGAGCAAGTCCACATTTGATTTGTTTCTGTAGCTTCATTATGTTTGTGCACTGTCTCTGTAGATGTAGTATTACCTCCAAAAAACATCCAACCTAAAAGGAAACCAACAGCTAACACAGCTATATAAATGATATATTTTTTCATAATTTAATTGATTAAATAATTGATGATTGTGGTTTGAACATAATAGTTCTTTACAGCTTCAATCTGATTCATTTGAAATTTTAATTGCAATTCTTGAATGTCTAAAACGTCATTAAAATCAATCGTTCCGGTTTCATAACTTCTAATTAAAATATCTTCTGCATCTTTGGCTTGCTGTATATTTTTAACTTGTGTTTTATACGTGATGCTTGCAGAAATTCGATCGGTTACAGCTTTATCTAATAGCGTTTCTAAAGTATTTAAACGTTCTTGTTTTTGTGCTTCAATTTCTTGTTGTTGCAACTCATTTTGCTTCGTTTTCGATTTATATTTCTTATTAAAAAGCGGAATAGATAACGACACAGTTGGCATCAAAATATCTTTTCCTTTTTCACTAAAAGTAATGTCAGGTCCTGCATTAATATTGATGTAATCGAATCCGAAACCAAAGGAAGGGTGACTTTCTTTTTGATTCATCAATTCGGATTGTGCTACAGATTGAAACAGTTTGTCGTATTTCAGCAATTCAGGATGCAAAGCAAGGTTTTTTGTATTGATTTCAAAATCTTCGGAAGGCATTATTAATGCATCAACAACATCAATTTTAATCGTATTTTCTCTATTTAAAAGCTTATTAAAAGCGGTTTGTTCTGCTAAATACTGTTGTTCTAAAACCAATTTGAGTTGTTCTAATTCATTCTGACGCATTTGCAATCTTAAAACATCTACTGCAGAAGCTTTACCGACTTCAATCGATTTTAATGCCAATATTTCATAAGTTTTAAGCAGTTTGCTGTTTTCTACTAAAATAGCTTGTTTGCCTTTATTTACATATAATTTATAATACGATTGAGATACGGAAACCATCAGTTTTCGTTTGGCTATTACAATATCTTCGTACTTTGTATCGGCCAAAGAACTCGCATAATTTTCACGAGATGTGATGGTTCCAAACCAAGGCAACATTTGTTTTGCTGATACTTTAAAACGCTGTGTTCCTGTTCGTGTTTCTGGCTCTAACACAAAATAACCAGCACTAAATTCTGTGTTTGGTAAGGTATTTACTTCATTTACTTTTTCTGAAGCAATTCGATACTGTAACTCAAATTTTTGAATTTCAAGATTATTTTCTAAAGCGATGTTAATGTAGGTTTCTAGCTCTTGAGAATTTCCTTGTAGAACAAAGAATAAAGAACAAAGAAACAAGACTACTTTATGTGTTATATGATTTTTATAGTTTTTCATTGTATATTTTTTATTTCTATTTTCTAAGCTCTTTTCTCTCTATTCTTTTTAAAAGAAACTCTTCTCTCCAGCTATATAAAACCGGAACAATAAAGTAGGAGGTAATGTCAATAACCATTCCTCCAAAAATCGGTATTGCCATCGGAATCATAATATCACTTCCTTTTCCTGTGGATGTTAAAACGGGTAATAATGCCAAAATAGTAGTTACTGTTGTCATTAAACACGGACGAATACGTTTCTTAGCAGCTTCTAAAGCAGCAACTCTAATACTCATTTTATCTGATGGTTTTTCACGATCAAAAGTCTGAGTTAAGTAAGTTGCCATGACAACTCCGTCATCTGTTGCAATACCAAATAAGGCAATAAAACCAACCCAAACGGCCACACTTAAATTGATGGTTTTCATATTGAAAAGGTCTCGCATATTCTCGCCAAAGAAGCTAAAATTGAAAAACCAATCTTGTCCGTATAACCAAATCATAATAAAACCACCGGCAAATGCAACTGCAATTCCGGTAAATACCATTAATGATGTGGTTACCGATTTAAACTGAAAATACAGTATCAAGAAAATAATAGCCAATGCTAAAGGAACTACCACTGCTAATGTTTTTTCTGCTCGTAATTGGTTCTCATAAGTACCCGTGAATTTATAACTGATGCCTTTTGGAACCGTTAATTCCCCGGAATCTATTTTTTGTTGAAACAAAGCTTGCGCATTTTCTACCACATCTACTTCTGCAAAACCATCTATTTTATCAAACAAAACATAGCCCACTAAAAAAGTATCTTCACTTTTAATCACTTGCGGACCTTGTTCATATTTAATCGTCGCTAATTCACTTAAGGGTACAGGACTTCCTTTTTCTACAGGAATATAAATATCTTTAATATCTTCTGGGTTGCCACGTAATTCTCTTGGGTAACGTACGCGAACGCCGTAACGTTCTCTACCTTCAACCGTTTGGGTTAAAGCCATACCACCAATAGCAACTTTTAGTATACTTTGTACATCCTCTATAGAAATGCCATAGCGTGCTATTTTTTCTCTATCAATATCAATTAATAAATAAGGCTTCCCAACAATTCTATCCGCAAATACAGCTTCTATTTTAACGCCTTCGGCTTGTTTTAAAAGACTTTCTAATTGCAACCCAAAAGCTTCAATTTGTTTTAAATCTTGTCCCTTTACTTTAATTCCCATGGGCGCTCGCATACCTGTTTGTAACATGATCAATCGCGTTTCTATGGGCTGTAATTTCGGTGCAGAAGTAACACCTGGTAACTTGGTAACTTTAATGATTTCTTTCCAAATATCATCTGGACTTTTAATTTCTGGTCGCCAGTTTCTATAGAATTCTCCGTCGTTGTCTTCTATTAATTGAGCGTTTTCAACGGATGTTCCTGAAGTAATAAAACGTTTTGTTTTTAACTCAAAAAAACCATCAGTATTTACTTTATAACGTTGTCTTTTTCCTTCGGAATTACGCATGTATTCCGGTTTATACTGAATCATGTTTTCGTACATCGACAAAGGAGCAGGATCTAAAGAAGATTCTGTTCTACCAGCTTTACCAACCACTGTTTCAATTTCTGGAATGGTCGCAACCGCCATATCTAATTGCTGCAACACACGTTTATTTTCTTCAACTCCAGCATGCGGAAGAGAAGTAGGCATGAGTAGAAAAGAGCCTTCATTTAAAGAAGGCATAAATTCTTTTCCTGTGTTGTTCATAATCCAAAACCCAGAAATAAGAACCGTTATCGGAACCATTAAAAACAACATCTTATTCGCTAAAGCCCATTGTAAAATTCGGCCATAATATTTTCTAAAAACTGAGAATATTCCTAAAATTCCGAAGCAAATAATAGACACAAAAATTAAGTTTATAAAAATACTACGATTAAAACCTAAAGGTCTCCAATATTCTGCCAATAGAAATACAATGGCAATTGATGAGATAATGATATTAAGAAGATTTACTTTTTTAGCATCTAGCTTTCCTAAAACACCTAATAAGGCAGAAATTCCAAAAGCGATTACTATAAGACCTAAATAATGACCGCTTATCACAATTACAATTCCTGCAAGAATTAAAGCAGTACTTACAATGTATTTAAACGAGTTTTTTAGCGTTGTTTTACGGAATAAAAAAGCTGCTAAAGGCGGAATTATAAACAAAGCAATCACTAAAGAAGCTGATAGTGCCATTGTTTTAGTAAACGCTAAAGGTCTAAACAATTTACCTTCTGCACCAATCATTGTAAATACAGGCACAAAACTGATAATAGTCGTTAAAACAGCAGTTAAAATAGCGCCAGAAACTTCTGCAGTAGCGTTGTAAATAACTTCGTTTATGGATAGTTTCTTGTTATGAGATTCCTCGTCGCTCGTGCCTTGCTCTGTCGAAATGACATTCTCTTGTTCGTCGAGATGGCGAATCATGTTTTCGGCGAGAATAACTCCAACATCAACCATGGTACCAATAGCGATTGCAATACCAGATAATGCCACTATATTGGCATCAACATTAAAGAGTTTCATGGTAACAAACACCATTAAAATAGCAACAGGTAACAAGCCCGAAATTAAAATAGAAGCTCTTAAATTAAAAACCATCACAATAATTACCAAAATAGTAATTAAAATTTCTAAGGTTAAAGCTTCACTAAGCGTGTCTAAAGTTTCTACAATTAATTCTGATCGATCATAAAAAGGAACGATTGTTAATTGAGATGTACGTCCGTCTGCTAAAACTTTAGATGGTAAACCACCTTTTAATTCTTCTATTTGGGCTTTTACATTCGTAATCACTTCCATAGGGTTTGCGCCATATCTAGCTACGACAACACCACCAACAACTTCTGCGCCTTCTTTGTCTAATATCCCGCGTCTAGCGGCAGGACCTAAAGAAACTTTAGCAATGTCTTTAATTTTAATCGCCGTATAATCTTTAGAAGTAACGACTGCATTTTCTATATCTTCAATTGATTTTACATAGCCTAAACCACGAACTAAATATTCAACTTTATTAATTTCTAATGTCTGTGCACCAATATCTTTATTGCTTTCTTTAACCGCTTTTACAACTTGATTCAATCCAATGCTGTATTGGCGCATCAATTCTGGGTTGACATCAATTTGATATTCTTGCACATACCCACCAATAGAAGCAACTTCAGAAACCCCACTTGCAGAAGACAAACCGTATTTTATATAGTAATCTTGTATGCTGCGTAATTCCTGTAAATCCCAACCACCAGTTACGTTTCCATCTTTATCTCTACCTTCTAAAGTATACCAATAAATCTGACCTAAACCTGTAGCATCTGGCCCTAAAGCAGGATTTATTCCTTCTGGTAATAAATTACTTGGTAACGAATTTAGTTTTTCTAAAATTCGGCTTCTGCTCCAATAAAACTCAATGTCTTCTTCAAAAATGATATAAATACTAGAGAAGCCAAACATCGATGAACTACGAATGGTTTTGACTCCAGGAATACCAAGTAAAGAAGAGGTTAATGGATAGGTAATTTGGTCTTCAATATCTTGTGGAGAACGACCATCCCACTTTGTGAATACAATTTGTTGATTTTCGCCAATATCCGGAATGGCATCTACAGCCACAGGATTGCTTGGTAAAAAGCCAGTATCCCAATTAAAAGGAGCGTTTACAGTTCCCCATCCAATAAAAAGGGCCAATAATAAAACCAATACGATTTTATTTTCTATTAAATATTTAATAATCTTATTTAGCATAAAGCCTGATATTTAAAACAATTAGAAAGTGATGTTAGAAAAACATCGAATACAAGAAATCATCCTAATGAAATAAATCATAGGATAATACAGTCTATTGTTAAAAAAATCAGATTAAATAAGTCTCGTCTAGCTTAAAGAGTTCTTTGTCTATGAGAGGTGGTTGATACGCTTCGTATGAAGATACATTATTTTCTAAACCTTCAAAAAGATTGATATACGTGTAAACAAATGAAGCTATAAAAAGTTGTTGTTCAAAAGAAATAGTATCTACTTGTAGTTGTAATTCGTCTTGACCATCTACAACTATTTGTTCATCATTACAGCAATCTTTTTTTGTAATTGAACAGTCTTTGGTGGCAGGTTTTTGCATATCCATGCCACAACCTTCTGCCTTTTGAAGCATAGCAGTTTCCACTAAAGTATCACCACAATAATGCATACTAACAGTGAATGACATCGTAGAAAATAGAACTACAACAGCCATTACAATTGACATTATTTTATGTGAAATTTGCTTCATATTAATGGCAAAGGTATACAAAATTTGATAATAAATTTTTACTTTAGAAAAGTTTAACTGAAAAACAAGGCAACTGACTTTCATAAATGAATCCCTATATTTTATTTAAAATCAGACATCATTCATTTAGAGAATTTAACGCAAGGAAAACAATTACATTGCTTAGAAAGCAACAAAACAAGCCCAATATATTTACAACCATTAAAAACTCACACTAACATAGGTTAAAAAATTAGCAAAAGGAAATATCAAATACAGAACATGTTAAAGAAATAATATAAATTTAGAAGAACTAAAATTTTATACAAAAACAGTTCAAATTATCCCCCCTTCTAAACGGATAAAAAGTATTTTGAACAGAGACTAACAATAGTTTTTACATTTAACCTGTTTTTTTTAGATCCTACAAAGTAACACCTCAATAACTATATAATTGCTTTTTTAAAATTCATTTCAGAATTATAACGAAGTGTACTTCTTTATGTATCGGTAGACGTCAATTTTTACTTACCAACAAGTTTCTCTATATTTAAAATTGATCCTTTTAAGCTTACTCCACAATCTTATACTTTAACAATATTTCCGAGACTCTATTGTGTCTCAAAATAACTAGGGTAACTCATAAGGTAACTATCACATGCGTTTTTAAGTACATGTATAAGATATTATCTATTTAATCTAAAAATTCTTAACCCTAATAAATTATCAGGTGAAATCAGTGTTTATAAAAGTTTAAGGTTTTTTACCATCCAAGAATGTGGTGTATAAAAAAAGCCTTACATAAATGTAAGGCTTTTGGCGGAGAAAGAGGGATTCGAACCCCCGGACCTGTTACAGTCAACAGTTTTCAAGACTGCCGCATTCGACCGCTCTGCCATTTCTCCAGTGCGTCTCATCAAGTATTCCCTGATTGCGGCTGCAAATATAGAAAGGTTTTTTAGTTTACAAAAACAAATAACGATTTATTTTTATTTTTTTTTTGAATATCATACATAAAACATCATATCACCCTATAAATCAAGTCTTTTAAATTATTATTTTTTTTTTAGAAATCGTCACAAAAAAGTCTAAATAAAGAATTCTTGTATAGTAGTTCATTATATTTGCCCTTATTATTCTAATTATATAATTATGTCATTTAATTCCTTTGGAAATTTATTAAAAGTAACAACGTATGGAGAATCTCACGGAACTGCTATTGGTGGCGTCATAGATGGATTCCCTGCAGGATTAGAGGTAGATTTTGAAGCTATTCAAAATGAGTTAGATAGACGTAAACCTGGGCAATCTAAAATTGTTACCCAGCGTAAAGAACCAGATACTGTGGAATTTCATTCAGGTATTTTTGAAGGTAAAACTACAGGTACTTCTATTGGTTTTATTATTAGAAACACCAATCAAAAATCTAAAGATTACAACCACAATACCAATGTATATAGACCTTCTCATGCAGATTTTACGTATGATAAGAAATTTGGAAACAGAGATTATAGAGGTGGCGGAAGAAGTTCTGCCCGCGAAACTGCCAATTGGGTAGTTGCTGGTGCTTTAGCAAAACAGTTAATTGCTAGCATGAATATAAATGCCTTTACATCTTCTGTTGGCGATATTTTTATAGACAAACCGTATCAAGATTTAGATTTTTCTAAAACAGAAAGTAATATTGTTCGTTGTCCGGATGAAGTTTCTGCAGAGAAAATGATAAACAGAATACAAGAAATTAGAAAAGCTGGTGATACAATTGGTGGTACCGTAACTTGTGTTGCTCAAAATGTACCTGTAGGTTTAGGAGAACCAATATTTCAGAAATTACACGCACAATTAGGTAGCGCAATGTTATCTATAAATGCCGTAAAAGGTTTTGAATTTGGTAGTGGATTTTGTGGCGCAAAAATGAAAGGTTCAGATCATAACGATGTTTTTAATGCAGACGGTTCTACACAATCTAATTTATCTGGTGGTATACAAGGTGGAATAAGCAATGGTATGGATATCTATTTTAGAGTTGCTTTTAAACCTGTTGCAACTATTATGAGCTCTCAACAAACTATTAACTCAGAATATGAAGTTACAGAGATTACAGGTAAAGGACGTCATGACCCTTGTGTTGTACCTAGAGCTGTACCAATTGTAGAAGCAATGACTGCTTTAGTATTAGCTGATTTTTGGTTGTTAAATAAAACGAGACAGATATAATTTACGTACTATTTAAAAGATTGAAATAGAATACTTGTAAATTTATTTACCTTTAACGGAAAAACTTTTTTTTCTGTGGATATTAAACGACTATATTTTATTGATATTATTAGGGCTTTTGCTATCTTAATGATGCTACAAGGGCACTTTATAGATACGTTACTAGCTAACTCGTATAGAGATTTAAATGATCCTACTTTTATGCTATGGTCTTATTTTAGAGGCATTACTGCCCCAACTTTTTTTACTATTTCGGGATTAATTTTCACCTATCTTTTGTTAAATTCAAAAGAAAAAGGATTAGAAAAAGAAAGAATGATAAAAGGAATTACCAGAGGGGGCTTTTTAATAGCTATTGGTTACTTACTAAGAGTTCCGCTTTTTAGTTGGTTAACAGGTACATTTAATACTTCTTTTTTAGCTATTGATGTGCTACAAATAATAGGCCTAAGCTTAATATTAATTATTAGTTTTTATTTTATCAGTAACAAAAAAACAATACTTTTTTCTATAATTACATTCATCTTTGGTATTACTATATTTATAACAGAACCTCTGTATAGAGGTTTAAACATAACGGCTATTCCACTTTTTATAAATAATTATATTTCTAAAAGTAATGGATCTATATTTACAATTATTCCCTGGTCTGGTTTTGTCTGTTTTGGTGCATTTTTAGCAACAATTTTTCATAAAAATGTATTCAAAAAAAGTTTTAAAAAAATAATCATTTCTTTTTTTATATGTTTTGGTTTTATTCTAATATTTTGTTCTTCAAAAATACTTGTATATTTTTCAAAGTTAACAGACTCTCAACTATTAATGGATGCTGCTAGTTATAATTATCTGTTTACTAGATTTGGAAATGTATTATTAATTTTTGCTTTCTTCTTTAGTTTAGAGAAATATTTAAAGTCTTCCCTAATTTTAAAAATAGGTCAAAAAACATTATCCATTTATGTAATTCATTTCATTATTATTTATGGAAGCTTTACGGGATTAGGATTAAAAAAAATTATCGGTAAAAGTCTAAACCCAACAGAAGCAATTATTGGAGCTATACTATTCTTAATTGTAGTTTGCTTATTGTCTTTTTATTACGCGAAAACAAATACTTTTTTATATTTAAAATTGAGAAAAGTTTTTAATAAAATTAAAAAATAACCTAAAATGAAAATGCTACTTTCTTTAATTTTATTATTAGTATTTTTCGATGGTTTTTCTCAAGAAAGGTATTTAGAAAAGTTTTCAAAATATAAAGAGAAAACATACACTTACCATCAATTAAAAGAAGAGGAAAGTTTAAAGTTAAATTTTTATAAACCTAAAAAAGCAAAAGGGAAAACTCCATTATTAATATATGTTCATGGAGGTGGATTTTCAGGAGGAAGTAGAAATGATAAAAAGTCTAGAGATTTTGCGGAAGAAATGGTTCAATATGGTTATGCTGTAGCATCCATATCTTATAGGTTAACCATGAAAGGTAAAGGTTTTGGATGCGCTACAAACTCATCATTAAAAATAGCTGCTTTTAATGAAGTCTCTAAAGATATAAGTTATGCTGTACAATATTTAATAGCACATAAAAACAAGTTTAAAATAGATATAGATAACATTATTTTGGTGGGTTCTAGTGCTGGTGCAGAAGCTATTTTAAATTTAGCCTATGTTTATGATAACAAAATTTTAAACAAGAATTTTAAATTTGCTGGTATCATTGCAATGGCTGGTGCAATAACTTCTATTGATAATATAACTTCAGATAATGCAATTCCTACTCAATTATTTCATGGAGTAAAAGATAATTTAGTTCCTTATTATATCGCTTCTCACCATTATTGTAAGTTAGCATCTCCTGGTTTTTTAAACTTGTTTGGTTCTAGAGCGATTGCAAATAAACTAAAGGCTATTAATAAGTCATATTACTTATATAGTATAAAGGAAGGAAGCCATAACTGGAATTCTAAGCCCATATATGAGTGTACAAAAGAAATTATAGATTTTTTATATTATGATGTTTTAAAAAGAAATAACCGGCAAATTGAAACTACTTTTTAATTTGATATAAAAAAAGCGAAACTATTAAGTTTCGCTTTTAATTTATAATTTTTATTTTTTTACTTTAATAATTTATCCAAATCATAAAAATAAAAATCTTTAGCATCATTCATTGCTACAAATAGCCCACTTTTAAAAGTGTCGTTTAAAGGTACGGTAACCACATCACATCCATCTGTTTCAGTAGTTGATAGATTAACTGCTTTTACAAACTCATTTGTTTGCCTATCAAACAAATTAAATTGTCCCTGTTGTTGATCCGAAACAATAATATACCCTTTCTCATTCTCAAATTTAGCAATTGCAATACCTTCTATATCTCTTTCAAAAAGTTCACTTCCAAAACAAGCAATTTCTTTATTTCCTTTAGAAGGTTCTGCATAATATTTACGAATACAATGTCCTTCATCAGAATAATAAACATAACCCATTTCTGCATCAACAGCAATGGCTTCAATTTCTTTTTCACCACTAAAATCCCCGAACTTTCTAACCAAAGTAGCGGTTACTTTACTATTTTCTGAAACCAATTTATATTGATATAAATAGCCTTCTTTAGGTCCTGTTTTTCTACCAACTATTGCATAAAAACTACCATCAATCGGACTTTTATAGATAGCAATTCCCATTGGTAATTTGTTTTCTGAAAAAGTTTCATCTTCAAAAACTGGAAATCCTCCTTGATCTAAAGGCTTCATATCGGGTACAGAAAACATTCTAATTTGCTGTTCTTCTCTTTCTGTAAAGATCAAAATATCTACTTTTACAGAATCATTTACCTGAAAACCATATTCTAAATCTACATTGTTAGGTCTTTTTATATTTCTGATGGTTTTATCTTCTATAATTTTACCTTGTAAATCATACGCATAAATTGCTCCATTGGTTTCTTTATCTGTTCCAAAAACAATACTTTTTGTTGCATCTGTTGGATGAATCCAAATGGCAGGATCATCTGTATCATTTATAGATTTTTCTGTAATTACATCTGGTGCTATTGCAGGTAATTTACTACCAGTAGTACACGATAACAATGTTAATGTTCCTAAAAATAGGATGCTATTTTTTATTGATAATTTCATTATTTACTATTTTTTAAATAAATCATATTTTAAACCAAATGTAATTCTTCTACCATAGTATTCCATTTGCATTGTTCTACCACTTTCTCCTTGGTAATAACGTAATGGTTGGTTGGTAAGGTTATTTACACTGGCATAAATACTTAAATTCTTATTAATGGTATAACCTGTGCTAAAATCTAAGAAAAATTGTTTGTCGTAATAACGATCCTCAAATGCATTCCCTCCTATTTCATCTACATAAGCATCAGAAAAATTACCAGAAAGTCTTGCATTAAATTTTTGATCTGCATATCCTAAAGAAGCATTCACCATATTTGGTGTTGTATTTGGTAAATCTATATCTTCTCTTTCTTCACCGTCTTCATTACGAATTCCGTTTGCATCCGAAGTTAAAAAAGTATAATTTGCATACACACTAAAGTTTTTAAGAAAGCCTGGTAAGAAATCTAATTTTCTTTGAATTGCTAATTCTGCTCCAAAAATAGTTGCTTTATCTCCATTTAAAGGTTGATAAACTTCAAAACCAGTAGTTCCTGGTCCAAAAGTATCTGTAGTAGTTTCCGATTGAAAAGTATAGGTAAAATCTTTAATGTTTTTGTAGAATAAACCTCCAGATAAAATACCTACGTTCTCAAAATAAGTTTCTGCCATCACATCAAAATTCATAGAAGTTGTTGGCTTTAAATCTGGATTTCCTAAGAAGACTTCTTCATCACCGGTTACAACATCCAAAGTTGGTGTAATATCTACGTAATTTGGTCTTGCCAACGTATTGGTCCAAGCAAACCTTACTACCGTTTTATCAGAAACATCATATTTAAAATGTACACCTGGCATTAAGTTAGAATAAGAACTTTCTTCGGTTAAAGTACCGTCTAAAGTATCTTCATCTAAAATATTATTTCCTGTTGCCGTTAATTTTGTGTGCTCTAATCTTAAACCAACCAATACACTTAGCTTGTCAGACAATCTTTGATTGGTCATAAGGTAACCAGCAAATACATTTTCCTTTACATTATAATTTGCTCTTAAAAACTCATCACTTATAGTTTCTCCGTTGGTTAAATCTAAGCTACCTAACCACTCCTCATCTGCAAATAAACCTGCTTGGTATTGACTACCTGCTAAATAATCTGAATTCGAATAATCTTTGGTTGGTATAGATGATAAGGTAGGATAATCATCTTCTAAATCATATTCAAAAAAATCATTATCTCTTAATTTTGTTTTAAAGCGACCTCTAAATCCAAATTTTATAAATCCGTCTCCATGACCAAAGAAATCAGATGGTAATTCAAAATTAACAAAAGTATTAAAGTCTTTTTCCTCTGTATATTGATTTTCTTCTGTGATTTCACCGAATTCAAAACTAGAAAGATCATTAAAATCTGATGAATTTACAGCAGTAAACAAAGGGAATCTAGTATCAGAAATATCATTATTAATACTATATTCAGTTTCAAACTCCGCGTATCGCTCATTTAATCTTTCTTCGGATGCTTTAGCAAAAGAAGTCATCCAATCGATTTTTAATTTACCTGCAGCATGATTACCACCAAGTGTGTAATTTTGCATCTTTTGATCTTCTAAGCGTCTATTTTTATTTCGATCGTTATCAATACCACCTTTAGATTGTCTTTTAACTTCTACAGGAAACATTGTTGGGGTATTATCTGTAATGGAAAAATCTCCAAGTTCTATATCTTCTGCGTCTAAAATACCATGTTCTAATCTAAAACGATTTTCTCTATCGTCTCTCCAGTTATACATCGATTTAAAATAGATGTTATTGTCATCATTAATTTGATAATCAAAATTTGCAGAAAAACTTCTACGAACTCTTTGTACTAAATAGGTACGTTCTTCAAAAACATTTGCATACGGATTTACCTCCATTTCAACTTCTTCTCCAGCATCATTTGTATAGGCAAATTCATCAGTCCATTCTGCCTCTACATCATGAGAGCCAAAATCATTATCATTAATAGTTGCAGAAATCATCCAACCAAATTTTTTGTTTTTAGAACGATCTCCTACTAAAAAAGAACCATTTAAAATTCTTTTGTTTGTAATTGTATTTACACCAGAACCTGCTGTAGCAGATAACCTAAAACCTTGCGGAGAAGTTCTTGTAATTAAATTAACAGAACCACCTAAAGCATCTGCATCCATATCTGGCGTTACCGCTTTGTTAACTTGTATAGACTGTATCATGTCCGACGGAATTAAATCCATCTGTACATTTCTGTTATCTCCTTCTGCAGACGGAATTCTACTTCCGTTTAGAGTTACTGAGTTTAATTGTGGAGAAAGACCTCTAATAATAATATTTCTAGCTTCTCCTTGATCCACTTGCATCGTAATACCTGGAATTCTTTTAACTGCATCCCCAATATTTGCATCCGGAAATTTACCAATCTGATCTGTAGCAACTACATTAGTAATATTTAAATTATTTTTCTGAGTATTTAATGCTTTAGATTGGCTACCTAAGCTATAAGATGTAATTAAAACATCATCCAATAGAATACTTTCTGAAATAAGTGCTATTTTTACGGAAGTAGTTTCATTTTCTTTTACAATAACTTCTTGTAAAATATCTTTAAAACCTAAATAAGTTATTCTTATAGTGTGCGTACCAGCCGGTACACCAACTATGGTGAACTTTCCATCAAAATTAGAAATATCACCTTTTTTTAGCAATTCTATTAAAACATTTGCACCAGGCACATAAAGTCCATCTTTATCAGTAATAAGACCTTGTATTTTACTGGTTTGTGCAAATGAATTAAACGCACTTAACGACAGAAACATCGTTAATAAAAATAAATTAAAATTATAAAATTGTTTCATTATTTAGTTTTTTTATAACGCAAAAGTAAATTTTGATTTACTTAACATTATTAACTAATTAAAAACAAAAAGCTAATTTTATACTTAGTTTTAACCTGAATTAACGTTAACTTTAAAATGAATTAATCTAAATTTTAAACAATAAAACAAAAAAAATCAATTCACTTACTATAGAAATATAAGCAAAAAAAAAGACCACTTTAAAAGCAGTCTTTATCCTATTTATTAAGCCTGTCCTGTAGGACCAAAATTCATTGGAATTGGAGGTTGCTCGTAATCTTTAATTTCACCATGTTGTTCTTCAAACTTTCTAACATTGTCTGCTAAAGCTTGTGTTAACCTCTTAGCATGTTGCGGAGTTAAAATAATTCTAGATTTTACTTTTGCCTTAGGTACACCTGGCATAATATTAATAAAATCTACAATAAATTCTGACATAGAATGATTAATAATTGCTAGGTTAGAATACGTTCCTTCTGCAATTTCTTGATCTAACTCAATATTTATTTGTCCGTCTTTGTTTTGATTTTCTTCCATAATTAAAATTGTGTATTTGTTAATTCTAGTACATGTAAAATCGTAAAAAAAATTGAATTACCCCCGTAAAATTTCACCTTTATATTTATCAAAAGGTATAAAAAGAAAAAAGTTGAATTGAATAGTGCACCTGAGATACCCTAAACAATTCAACTTTTTAATAATTAAACTTTTAAACGTTTACACGTTTCGTTTATTTAGAAACTTTTTTCTATTTCGTCTTTAGGACCAACTAGAATGTTTTCATAAGCTCTCATACCTGTACCTGCTGGAATTCTCTTACCAACAATTACATTTTCTTTTAAGCCTTCTAATGTATCTATTTTACCACTAACAGCAGCCTCGTTTAATACTTTTGTAGTTTCCTGGAAAGAAGCTGCAGAAATAAACGATTTTGTTTGAAGTGATGCTCTTGTAATACCTTGTAAAACTTGCTCTGCCGTTGCCGGTTTAGCCTCTCTTGCCGTTACTAAGTTCTGATCATTTCTTCTTAATAAAGAATTTTCATCTCTTAGTTGACGAGCAGTAATAATCTGACCTGCACTTAAGTTTTCTGAATCTCCAGCGTCTTCAACAACCTTCATTCCAAAAATATCATCGTTGTCTTTGATAAAGTCAATTTTATGAACTAATTGATTCTCTAATAATAAAGTATCACCAGAATCTATAATTTTAACTTTACGCATCATTTGACGAACAACAACCTCAAAATGCTTGTCATTAATTTTTACACCTTGTAAACGATATACTTCTTGAATTTCGTTTACCAAGTACATTTGTACTGCAGATGGACCTTGAATTCTTAAAATATCTGAAGGAGTTGTAGCTCCGTCTGATAATGGCATACCAGCTTTAATAAAGTCATTTTCTTGAACTAAGATTTGATTAGAAAGTTTTACTAAATACTTACTAATATCTCCAGTTTTAGATTCAACGATAATTTCTCTATTTCCACGTTTAATTTTACCGAAAGAAACAACACCATCAATCTCAGAAACAACAGATGGATTAGAAGGATTACGTGCTTCGAATAATTCTGTTACACGTGGTAAACCTCCTGTAATATCCCCAGCTTTACCAGATTTTCTTGGTATTTTAACTAAAGTATGACCACTTTCTACTTTATCTCCATCAGTAACCATTAAGTGTGCACCTAAAGGTAAACTATAAGAACGTAAAGCATTACCGTCATTATCTTCAATAATTAAAGATGGAATGATTTTTTTGTTTTTCGAATCGATCATTACAATCTCTTGGAAACCTGTTTGCTCATCTACTTCTACAGAGTAATTGATACCTTGTATTAAATTATCAAACTTAACTTTTCCTCCAAATTCAGAAACAATAACCCCGTTAAATGGATCCCATTGTACAATAGCATCTCCTTTTTTAATGGATTTTATTTCTTTATCAAAAATAATAGATCCATAAGGAAGGATATTTGTACTTTGAGTAATTCCTGTTTTCTTATCTATAATTTTAATCTCAGCGGTTCTAGATATTACGATGTCAATATCTTTACCTTCATTGTCTTTACCAACAACTGTACGTAAATCATCGATAACAACTTTACCATCAAACTTAGCAATTAATTTATTCTCTTCAGAAATATTACCTGCAACCCCACCAACGTGGAATGTACGTAATGTTAACTGTGTACCTGGCTCTCCAATAGATTGTGCAGCAATTACACCAACTGCCTCACCAATTTGTACTTTGTTAAGGGTAGATAAACTCTGTCCGTAACATTTTGCACAAATACCTTTTGTAGATTCACAAGTTAAAGCAGATCTTACTTCTACAGCATCAATACCAGACTTTTCAACAGCAACAGCTAATTGATAAGAAATTGGTTGATTCGCTTTTAAAAGAACCTCTTCTGTTAACGGGTGATATACGTCGTTTAATGAAACTCTACCTTCAATTCTCTCTGATAAAGATTCTACAATCTCATCATTTTTCTTTAAAGGAGCTACTTCTAAACCTCTTAATGTACCACAATCTTCTTCGTTAATAATAACATCTTGAGAAACATCTACTAATCTACGAGTTAAGTAACCAGCATCTGCCGTTTTTAACGCCGTATCCGCAAGTCCCTTACGAGCACCGTGAGTAGAAATAAAGTATTCAAGAATTGATAAACCTTCCTTAAAGTTAGAAAGAATCGGATTCTCAATAATTTCTCCACCACCTGCAGTAGATTTCTTAGGTTTTGCCATTAATCCACGCATACCTGTTAACTGACGAATCTGCTCCTTAGAACCCCTTGCACCAGAATCAAGCATCATGTATACCGAGTTGAAACCTTGTTGATCTTCACGTAAACGTTTCATAGATAATTCAGTTAAATCGTTATTGGTTCTACCCCAAATATCAATTACCTGATTATAACGCTCTTTTTGCGTTAACATACCCATGTTATAATTCCCTACAATGATATCCACCTCTTTGTTGGCTTCATCAATCATAGATTGTTTTTCTTTAGGAATAATAATATCCCCTAATGAGAATGATAAACCACCTTGGAAGGCAAATTTATATCCCATATTTTTTATATTGTCTAAGAATTCTCCTGTTGTAGGGATATCAGTAGCTTTTAAAATACCACCAATAATTCCACGTAAGTTTTTCTTAGTTAATACCTCATTAATGTAACCAGCTTTCGCAGGAACAACCTCGTTAAATAATACTCTACCAACAGTAGTTTTAATTATTTTTCTAACTTGTTCTCCGTTCTCATCAACATCGTAAGTTCTTACTTTAATTCCAGCATTTAAGTCTACCATTTCTTCGTTAAAAGCAATCGTTACTTCTTCTGGTGAATAAAAAGTTAATCCTTCTCCTTTAATTTTCACTTCTGGAGTAGAGATTCTCTCTTTAGTCATATAGTATAAACCAAGTACCATATCCTGAGAAGGAACTGTTACTGGTGCACCATTTGCAGGATTTAAGATATTATGAGAAGCCAACATTAATAATTGTGCTTCTAAAATAGCTTCTGGTCCTAATGGTAAGTGAACCGCCATTTGATCTCCATCAAAATCCGCATTAAATGCAGAACATGCTAATGGGTGTAATTGGATTGCTTTTCCTTCAATTAATTTTGGTTGAAAAGCTTGTATACCTAGTCTGTGTAATGTAGGAGCCCTGTTTAATAAAACTGGATGTCCTTTAATTACATTTTCTAAAATATCCCAAACAACTGGTTCTTTTCTATCTATTATTTTCTTTGCAGATTTTACTGTTTTTACAATTCCTCTTTCAATTAGTTTTCTAATTACAAAAGGTTTGTAAAGTTCAGCTGCCATGTCTTTTGGCAATCCACACTCAGATAATTTCATTTCTGGTCCAACAACAATTACAGAACGTGCAGAATAATCAACACGCTTTCCTAATAAATTCTGACGGAAACGTCCTTGTTTACCTTTTAATGAATCTGATAAAGATTTTAAAGGTCTGTTAGATTCAGTTTTTACTGCAGATGATTTACGTGTGTTGTCAAATAAAGAATCTACAGACTCTTGTAACATACGCTTCTCATTACGTAAAATAACTTCTGGAGCTTTTATTTCAACCAATCTTTTTAAACGATTGTTTCTAATAATAACTCTTCTATAAAGATCATTTAAATCTGAAGTTGCAAAACGTCCACCATCTAAAGGAACCAAAGGTCTTAATTCTGGTGGAATAACTGGTACAGCTTTCATAATCATCCATTCTGGATGATTCTCTCTATTTTTCTGAGAGTCTCTAAATGCTTCAACAACATTTAAACGTTTTAATGCTTCAGTTTTACGTTGTTTAGACGTTTCTGTATTTGCTTTGTGTCTTAATTCAAAAGACAACCCATCTAAATCGATGCGCGCTAATAAATCAATTAAACATTCAGCACCCATTTTAGCGATAAACTTGTTTGGGTCAGAATCATCTAAGTATTGGTTGTCTTGTGGTAACTCATCAGCAATATCTAAATATTCTTCTTCCGTTAAGAAATCCATTTTTTGTAATGGCTCTCCTTCCACATTCTTTGCAATACCTGGTTGAATTACTACATAACGTTCGTAGTAAATAATCATATCTAACTTCTTAGATGGCAAACCTAAAAGGTAACCCATTTTGTTAGGTAATGATCTAAAATACCAAATATGAGCAACAGGCACAACTAAGTTGATATGCCCTACTCTTTCTCTACGTACTTTCTTTTCAGTTACTTCTACACCACATCTATCACAAACGATACCTTTGTAGCGAATTCTTTTGTACTTTCCACAAGCACATTCATAATCCTTTACAGGACCAAAAATACGCTCACAAAATAAACCATCTCTTTCTGGCTTGTGCGTACGGTAATTTATAGTTTCTGGTTTTAAAACTTCACCTTTAGAAATTTCTAAAATAGCTTCTGGTGATGATAAACCAATTGAGATTTTGTTAAACTTTTTTACAGTGTATTTCTCTTGTTTTCTTGCCATGTCTTTTGATAAGTATTCAGTTGGCAGTATTCAATTACCAGTTACAAAATTGTAACTGGTAATTGGTTACTGAAAAAATTTATTCTTCTAATCTAACGTCTAAACCTAAACCTTTAAGTTCATGCATTAATACGTTAAACGACTCTGGTAAACCTGGTTCTGGCATAGCTTCACCTTTCACGATACTTTCGTATGTTTTAGCTCTTCCCATAACATCATCCGATTTCACAGTTAAGATTTCTCTTAAGATACTTGATGCACCATAAGCCTCAAGTGCCCAAACTTCCATCTCTCCAAAACGCTGACCCCCAAATTGTGCTTTACCACCTAAAGGTTGTTGTGTAATTAATGAATATGGTCCAATAGAACGCGCATGCATTTTATCTTCAATCATGTGACCTAACTTAATCATATAAATGATACCAACTGTTGCTGGTTGATCGAAACGTTTTCCTGTTCCACCATCATATAAATAAGTATGTCCAAATCTTGGTACACCTGCTGTATCGGTAATCTCATTAATCTGGTCTAAAGATGCTCCATCAAAAATTGGTGTTGCATATTTAGTGTTTAATTTTTGACCTGCCCAACCAAGAACAGTTTCATAAATCTGACCAATGTTCATACGAGAAGGTACCCCTAATGGATTTAATACGATATCAACTGGAGTTCCGTCCTCTAAGAAAGGCATATCTTCTGCACGTACAATACGAGCAACAATACCTTTATTTCCGTGACGTCCCGCCATTTTATCACCTACTTTTAACTTACGTTTCTTAGCGATATAAACTTTAGCAAGCTTTAAAATTCCTGCTGGCAATTCATCTCCAACAGAGATAGTAAATTTTTGACGACGTAAAGAACCTTGTAAATCATTTACTTTAATTTTGTAATTATGAACTAATTCACCTACAAAACTATTTAAGTCTTTATCCGTTGTCCAAGAACCTGTTAAGTGAATATAATCATCAACAGAATTTAACATTTTAAGTGTGTATTTTTTACCTTTTGGTAAAACTTCTTCACCTAAATCATTGTAAACTCCTTGCGAAGTTTTTCCACTGATAAGTAAAAACAACTTGTCTATTAAAACATCTTTTAAACCTTCGAATTTAGATACAAAAGAAGCTTCTAACTTAGCTACTGCTTCTTTATCTCTTAATCTCTTGTTTTTATCTTTAACAGCTCTTCTAAATAATTTTTTATCAATTACTACACCTCTTAATGATGGAGAAGCTTTTAACGATGCATCTTTTACATCACCTGCTTTATCACCAAAAATAGCACGTAATAATTTTTCTTCTGGAGTAGGATCTGATTCTCCTTTTGGTGTAATTTTACCAATTAAGATATCACCAGGATTCACTTCTGCTCCAATTCTAATCATTCCATTTTCATCTAAATCTTTGGTAGCTTCTTCAGAAACGTTAGGGATATCATTAGTTAACTCTTCAGTTCCTAATTTTGTATCTCTTACGTCTAAAGAATACTCATCAATATGAATAGATGTAAATATATCTTCACGAACAACTTTTTCAGAAATTACAATCGCATCCTCAAAGTTATACCCTTTCCAAGGCATAAAGGCTACTTTCATGTTTCTACCTAAAGCTAATTCTCCTTTTTGTGTTGCATAACCTTCACAAAGAACTTGTCCTTCTTCAACTCTATCTCCTTTTTCAACAATCGGTTTTAGGTTGATGTTTGTTCCTTGATTCGTTTTTCTAAATTTAATTAAGTTATAAGAAACTTCATCAGATTCAAAACTAACAAGTTTTTCCTCTTCTGTTCTATCATACTTAATTGTAATTTTATTAGCATCTACATAAGTAACTTCTCCAGCTCCTTCAGCATTAATTAAGATACGAGAATCTTTTGCAACTCTACGCTCTAAACCTGTACCTACAATTGGAGATTCTGGTCTTAATAATGGTACTGCCTGACGCATCATGTTAGATCCCATCAACGCTCTATTCGCATCATCATGTTCCAAGAAAGGAATTAAAGATGCAGAAATTGAAGCAATCTGATTAGGAGCAACATCCATAAAGTTAATGTCTTCAGGACCAACAACTGGGAAATCACCACCTTCACGTGAAATCATTCTTTCAGCTACAAAGCGTCCATCAGAATCTAATTCTAAGTTAGATTGAGCAAATTTCATTCCCTCTTCTTCCTCAGCACTTAAATATGTTGGCTCTTCAGTTCCAACAACACCTTCTACAACTTTTCTGTATGGCGTCTCAATAAATCCTAAATTATTCACTTTTGCAAAAACAGAAAGTGAAGAAATTAAACCAATATTTGGTCCCTCAGGAGTTTCAATTGGACATAAACGACCATAGTGAGTATAATGAACATCACGTACCTCAAAACCAGCTCTTTCTCTAGATAAACCACCCGGTCCTAGTGCAGATAATCTACGCTTGTGAGTAATCTCTGCTAAAGGATTGGTTTGATCCATAAACTGAGACAATTGGTTGGTACCAAAGAATGAGTTAATTACAGATGATAATGTTTTAGCATTAATTAAATCGATAGGTGTAAACACCTCGTTATCACGTACATTCATACGCTCACGAATTGTTCTAGCCATACGAGCTAAACCAACACCAAACTGACCTGCTAATTGCTCACCAACAGTTCTTACACGTCTGTTAGATAAGTGATCAATATCATCTACCTCTGCTTTAGAGTTGATTAACTCAATTAAATATTTAATAATCGTTATAATATCTAATTTTGTTAATACTTTTTGATCAATAGGTTCATTTAACTGAAGTTTAGTGTTCATTCTAAAACGACCAACTTCACCTAAATTATATCTTTGTTCAGAAAAGAATAACTTATCAATAATACCTCTTGCTGTCTCCTCATCTGGCGGTTCTGCATTACGTAATTGTCTATAGATATGTTCTACTGCCTCTTTTTCGGAATTCGTAGGATCTTTCTGTAAAGTATTATGAATAATAGCATAATCTGCCATATCGTTATCTTCTTTATGAAGTAAAACGGTTTTAGCACCTGCGTCTATTATTTCATCAATATGTTCTTTATCTAAAATGGTATCACGATCAAAAATTATTTCATTTCTTTCGATAGATACAACTTCACCAGTATCTTCATCCACAAAATCTTCATGCCAAGTTTTTAAAACTCTAGCAGCTAATTTGCGACCTAATACTTTTTTTAATCCAGCTTTAGAAACCTTCACCTCTTCCGCAAGGTCAAATATCTCTAAAATATCTTTATCTCTTTCAAAACCGATTGCTCTGAATAATGTTGTTACTGGTAATTTTTTCTTTCTATCAATGTAAGCATACATTACTTGATTGATATCGGTAGCAAATTCTATCCAAGAACCTTTAAAAGGAATTACCCTTGCTGAATATAATTTTGTACCATTTGCATGGAAAGATTGTCCGAAGAATACACCAGGAGACCTGTGTAATTGTGAAACAACAACACGCTCTGCACCATTAATAACAAAGGTACCAGAGTTAGTCATATAAGGTATTGTACCAAGATATACATCTTGCACAATAGTTTCGAAATCTTCATGTTCTGGATCTGTACAGTACAATTTTAGACGTGCTTTTAAAGGCACACTGTGCGTTAAACCTCTTTCAATACACTCTTGTATAGAGTATCTTGGTGGGTCTACGAAGTAATCTAAAAATTCTAAAACGAATTGATTTCTTGTATCTGTAATTGGAAAGTTATCCATGAAGGTTTTGTACAAACCTTCTTCACCTCTTTCTTCTGCCTTAGTTTGAAGTTGGAAAAAATCTTGAAAAGATTTTACCTGAATATCCAAAAAGTCTGGATATTCCTTTATCATTTGAGAAGTAGCGAAGTTGATTCTTTCAGTAGTGTTTTTCGTTGCCAAAAGAGAATATTTTTTTGATTAAAATCTGAAATAAAAATAAAAAACGAATATATACACAAAATGGTTTAGGTCTAAAAACGTTAGTTCTTAGTACCTAAACCTAAATTTGTTTTCCCGTTTCGATTACTCGAACTCGGGACAAAATGCTTACTTAAGCTCTACCTCAGCTCCAGCTTCTTCTAAAGATTTTTTAAGACCTTCAGCCTCATCTTTAGAAACACCTTCTTTTACTGCTGCTGGTGCGCTATCTACGATACCTTTAGCTTCTTTTAATCCTAAACCAGTTAATTCTTTAACTAATTTTACAACTGCTAATTTAGAAGAACCTGCTGCTGTTAAGATAACATCAAATTCAGTTTGTTCATCTGCTGCTTCTTCTCCTCCTGCTGCTGGACCTGCTACTGCTACTGCTGCTGCTGCTGGCTCAATACCATATTCATCTTTTAAAATAGTAGCTAATTCATTAACTTCTTTTACTGTTAAGTTAACTAATTGCTCTGCGAAATCTTTTAATTCTGCCATTTTAATTGTTTTTAAAAATTTTGTTTATTTATAGTTTATTTGTGCGCGTACTTATTTTTCAGATAAAGTCTTAAGAATACCTGAAATTGTTTGTCCACCAGATTGTAATGCTGAAATAACATTTTTAGCTGGAGACTGTAATAATCCAATGATTTCACCAATAAGCTCTTCTCTAGATTTAATATCTACTAAAGCATCTAATTGATCATCACCAATGTAAACAGATTCTTCTGCAAATGCACCTTTTAAAACAGGCTTATCTTTAGTTTTCTTTCTGAATTCTTTGATTAATTTAGCTGGAGCATTAGCTGCTTCAGAAATCATCATTGATGTATTACCTTTTAATACTGTTGGTAAGTCTCCAAATTCTTTATCTGAAGCTTCCATTGCTTTTGCAAGTAATGTGTTTTTAACAACTGATAACTGAATTCCTGCTTTAAAACAAGCTCTACGTAAGTTAGAGGTAGTTTGTGCATTTAACCCAGAAATATCTGCTAAATATAACGTATTTGTATCTGCTAATACTGCTGTTAAATCTTGTATTACTTGTGATTTCTCTTCTCTAGTCATAATTATAAGTTTTAACGTATTAAACAGCTTTCACCTCAACAGCAATACTAGGACTCATAGTACTAGACATAAAAACGCTTTTTACATACGTTCCTTTTGCAGTTGTTGGTTTCAATTTAATAATAGTTTGTATTAATTCGTTTGCATTTTCCTCAATTTTCTTCGCATCAAAAGATACTTTTCCAATTGCAGCATGAACGATACCAGTTTTATCAACTTTAAAATCGATTTTACCAGCTTTTACATCTGTAACAGCTTTTGCAACATCCATTGTTACTGTACCAGTCTTTGGGTTTGGCATTAAACCTCTAGGACCTAAAATTCTTCCTAAAGGACCTAATTTCCCCATTACACTTGGCATGGTAATAATTACGTCTACATCTGTCCAACCTCCTTTAATTTTCTGAAGGTATTCATCTAATCCAACATAATCTGCACCTGCTGCTGTAGCTTCGGCTTCTTTATCTGGAGTTACTAATGCTAAAACTTTTACATCTTTTCCTGTTCCGTGAGGTAATGTTACTACACCACGAACCATTTGATTAGCTTTACGAGGATCTACTCCTAAACGTATTGCTAAATCTACTGATGCATCAAACTTTACATTAGTAATGTCTTTGACTAGCGCTGAAGCCGCTGCTAAATCATAAGATTTAGAGCTATCTAACTTTGCGTGAGCTTCTTTTTGCTTTTTTGTTAATTTTGCCATTTTACTACTTTTTATAAAGTTTATGCTGGTGCATTACCTTTTACTGTTAATCCCATAGAACGAGCCGTACCTGCAATCATTCGCATTGCTGAAGAAATTTCAAAGGCATTTAAATCTACCATTTTGTCTTCTGCAATAATTTGAATTTGATCCCAAGTAACTGATGCTACTTTCTTTCTGTTTGGTTCTCCTGAACCTTTTTTAATTTTGGCTGCTTCTAGTAACTGAACTGCTGCAGGAGGAGTTTTAACAAGAAAATCGAATGATTTATCTTTGAAAACAGTAATAACAACAGGTAAAACTTTACCTTGTTTGTCTTGCGTTCTTGCATTAAACTGTTTACAGAACTCCATAATGTTAACACCAGCAGCTCCTAAAGCAGGTCCAACCGGCGGCGATGGATTCGCTGAGCCTCCCTTTACTTGTAACTTAACTACTTTACTAACTTCTTTTGCCATTTTAAAAATGTTTAATGATTTATTTTAAGTTGGAAGCCAAAAAATAAATCGATATCAATATATATTTGTGTAACAATTATATTTTTTCTACTTGCATATAACTTAATTCTAATGGTGTTTTTCTTCCGAATATTTTCACCATTACCTCAAGCTTACGCTTTTCTTCATTCACTTTCTCAATAGTTCCGTCAAATCCATTAAAAGGACCATCTACAACTTTTACAGTTTCACCGATATTAAAAGGAATTGCAATATTTTCATCTTGGATTGATAGTTCATCAACTTTACCTAACATTCTGTTAACTTCAGATTTACGCATAGGAACAGGCTCACCACCTTTAACTTCTCCTAAAAACCCAATAACACCTGTTATACCTTTAATTACGTGAGGAACTTCTCCAGATAGATTAGCTTCAACCATAATATAACCAGGAAAGTATACTCTTTCTCTGTTTACTTTTTTCCCATTTCTAATCTGAATAACTTTTTCAGTTGGTACAATTACCTGACTAACATAATCTGATAATCCTACTCTAGAAATTTCTGTTTCTATGTAAGCTTTTACTTTATTTTCTTGTCCTCCAATGGCTCTAACAACATACCACTTCATTACTGAATCAGCTGCCATAATTAGTTAGATTTAAACATTCCAAAAAAGTTATCTAATCCTGTTTGAAAAACATAATCTATACCAGCTACAGCTAAAGCAAATACAATCGTAAAAACAGCAACAGTTACTGTAGTTTTTTGAGCTTCTTCTTTAGTTACCCACGTCATGTGATTGCTTAATTCGTCAAAAGAATCTTTGATGTATTGTATAAAGTTCATTTTTCTTATATTTAATTGCACGGGCGGAGAGATTCGAACTCCCGACAGCTGGTTTTGGAGACCAGTGCTCTACCGCTGAACTACGCCCGTATTTTAATTCAATATTAAAGGCGTTCCGTTAGAAACGGAACACCCTTAGAATTTATTTATTAAAAACTAATAATCTTAGTCTAATAATTCAGTAACCTGACCTGCTCCAACTGTTCTACCACCCTCACGGATTGCAAAACGTAAACCAACATTTAATGCGATTGGTTGAATTAAATCTACTGTAATTGTTAAGTTATCTCCTGGCATAACCATTTCAACTCCTTCAGGTAAATTAATAGTACCTGTTACATCTGTAGTTCTTACATAGAACTGTGGACGATAGTTGTTATGGAATGGAGTGTGACGACCACCTTCTTCTTTCTTAAGAACATAAACTTCTGCTTTAAACTTAGCATGTGGAGTTACAGAACCTGGCTTACAGATTACCATTCCTCTTTTTATGTCTTCTTTTGCAATACCTCTTAATAAGATACCTGCATTATCTCCTGCCTCACCTCTATCTAAGATTTGACGGAACATTTCAATACCAGTAATAGTAGAAGTCATTTTTTCAGCTCCCATACCAATAATATCTACAACATCACCTGTATTAGCAATACCAGTCTCAATACGACCAGTTGCAACAGTACCACGTCCAGTAATAGAGAATACATCCTCAACTGGCATTAAGAAATCTTTATCAACTTCTCTTAAAGGCTCCTCAATCCAAGCATCAACTGCTTCCATTAATTCTAAAACAGTATCAACCCATTTTTGCTCACCATTAAGTGCACCTAATGCAGATCCAGCAATTACCGGTCCGTTATCACCATCATACTCATAGAAAGAAAGTAATTCTCTTACTTCCATATCTACTAATTCGATTAATTCTTCATCATCAACCATATCCACTTTATTCATGAATACAACCATACGAGGAATACCAACCTGACGACCTAATAAGATATGCTCTCTAGTTTGAGGCATTGGCCCATCTGTAGCAGCAACAACTAAAATAGCACCGTCCATTTGAGCAGCACCTGTAACCATGTTCTTCACATAATCCGCGTGACCAGGACAGTCAACGTGCGCATAGTGACGATTAGCAGTTTGATACTCTACGTGAGAAGTATTAATTGTAATACCTCTTTCTTTTTCTTCTGGTGCATTATCAATCTGATCAAAAGACCTAGCTTCAGAAAATCCTGCATCAGCTAATACTTTAGTAATAGCCGCAGTTAAAGTTGTTTTACCGTGATCTACGTGTCCGATAGTACCAATGTTTAAGTGTGGTTTCGAACGGTCAAAAGTTCCTTTTGCCATAATTATTAATTTTAATTCTTTAGTTTATTATATTTAGTGTGTAATGATAAATATTATATGAGCCAGCGATGGGATTTGAACCCACGACCTCATCCCTACCAAGGATGCGCTCTACCAACTGAGCTACACCGGCTTGCTGATAAAATTGAGCGAAAGACCGGGTTCGAACCGGCGACATTCAGCTTGGAAGGCTGACGCTCTACCAACTGAGCTACTTTCGCAATAATATGTAAATTGTGGGGAGAGCAGGATTCGAACCTGCGAAGACGTAGTCAACGGAGTTACAGTCCGTCCTCGTTGGCCGCTTGAGTATCTCCCCTTTAATTTACTATTTCAATGAACTTAATTGCTTTCGCAATTCTTATTGTTTTTGAGCCGATGGAGGGACTCGAACCCACGACCTGCTGATTACAAATCAGCTGCTCTAGCCAGCTGAGCTACATCGGCTTTTGATGTAAAAAACAATCCGCTATTTCTAACGGATTGCAAATGTACGAAGTTATTTCAGTTTTCAAAACTTTTTTTAAAGTTTTTTCATTTTTTTTTTCATTTTTATGAATTAACAGAGTCTCGAAGCTTTTCTTTAGACCTTTTTAACTGTCTTTTTAAATTATCAACCGCAGCATTAACGCCCTCTTCAAAGGTTTTTGCCTCTCTTTTTATGATTAACTCACTTCCTGGTATATTTATCTTAACTTCTGTAACTTTATTTTCTTTATCGCTCGTATTAATCACTTTTAAAAAAACTTCTGCGTCAACTATCTTATCGTGAAATTTAGTTAATGATAAAACCTTTTCATCTACATATGCTATAAGTTCTTTATCTGCATTAAAATTAACTGATTGCGTGAATACTTTCATATTTTATTGTGTTTTATGACTCTTAGGGTGAGCCTGATTATATACTTTTTTAATAACAGCAAGACTATTTTGCGTATAGACTTGTGTTGAAGCTAAAGATGAATGCCCTAACAACTCTTTAACTGAATTTATATCTGCCCCTTCATTTAAAAGATGTGTTGCAAAAGAATGCCTTAATATGTGAGGGCTTTTTTTCTGCTTTGAAGAGACTTGACTAAAGTAGGTATTAATAATTCTGTAAACAAGAGTTTCATAAATTTTATTTCCTTTTTCGGTAATAAAAAGCTCCTCTAAACCAATTGTAAATTCTTGTTTAAGTTTTAAATATTGTTTTAACGTTTGAATAACAGTATCTAATAAAGGCACAAAGCGTTCTTTATTTCTTTTCCCCAATACTTTTATAGTTTTATCTAATAAACTAACGTCTCTTTCTTTTATATTAATTAACTCTGCTCTTCTAATACCTGTGGAATAAAACAATTCAACAATTAATTTGTTTCTAATGGATGTAAAAGTAACATCGACCTCTTTTTCTATTTGATTGATAACCTCATTAATTTCTTTTGATGTAAAAGGCACCTGAACTCTTTTTTCTGTTTTTAAGGCTTTATGCTTAGAAAGCGGATTTAGTTCTACCTGTTTGGTTTTTTGTAAAAATTTATAAAAAGACTTTAAAGAACTTACCTTTCTATTAATGGTTCTATTTGATATTTGAGTATCTACTAAAAAAACAATCCAACTTCTAATTTGTGGATAATGCACTTCTAACAAACTTTCTTGACCATACTCCGTCTCTAAAAAATCTCTAAATGAGGTTAAATCGTTTTTATAAGCAGTAATAGTATGTAAAGAGTATTTTTTCTCAAAAGACAAATATTCTAAAAAAGGATCAATCAAATTGTTAGATATTAAGTGTTAGTAAATTTACAAAAAATTGAACACAAAAAACCCGTATTGAAAATTCAATACGGGTTTTATTTCTTAGAATTAAGTTATTTCTAACCTACTTCTTCTTGTGTTCTTAATCTCTGAACGTAAGAAGCTTTAATTCTTTGAGCTCTGTTTGCTACAGAAGGTTTTGTGAAGTTCTTTCTAGCACGTAAGTTTTTCATCGTTTTTGTACGATCGAATTTTCTCTTGTAACGCTTTAAAGCTCTATCGATATTCTCTCCTTCTTTAATTGGTATAATTAACATAAGTTGGCACCTCCCTTCATAGTCTCTTTATATTTTAGAATAGTATTTAAACTATTATTTTTATTTTTTGGACTGCAAATGTAATTACAAATTATGAATTGACAATTAGTTATTACAATATATTTTAAAAAAGCCATATGTGTTAGGGATTGAACGACTTGTTTGAGCTCTTTTGAGGCACGAAAAAAGCGAGTAGTGAAAGCCCGACCTTTAGGAAACGGCCTAAAAAAGAGTGTCCAGTGTATTCAAAAATTATTTTTTTTAATTGATACTTACAATGTTTTGGAAACCTTATGTTGCTGGTTTATATTCTTTCTTATCAATTACAATCTTTGCGATAATCTCTTTTAAGATTTCTGAAGTCCCACCTCCTATGGGTCCTAATCTACTATCTCTTAATAAACGCGCCATCGGGTAATCTTCCATATAACCATAACCGCCTAACATTTGCAAAGCGTCGTAAATAACTTCATCTGCCATTTTTGTAGAGAGTAATTTAGACATACTTGCCTCCTTTACTACATATTGACCATCGTCGAGACGTTTTGTAATTGAGTAGTTGTATTCTTTACACATATCTACTCTACTTGCCATTTCTGCTATTTTATGCCTTAATACTTGAAATTTATCTAAAGATTTACCAAAAGCAATTCGTTCTTGCATATAATTTAAAGCATATTCTAGCGCAAATTCTGCTCTAGCATGTGCATTTACACCCATTACCAATCTTTCTAAGGCAAAATGTTGCATAATATAAGGGAATCCTTTTCCTTCTTCTCCTAATAAATTTTCTGCAGGAATTTCTACATTATCAAATGCTATTTCTCCGGTATCTGATGCTTTCCAACCTAACTTATCTAACTTTGTAGCTGTAAGTCCTTTTGAGGCTCTATCTACCACAAAGATGCTAATTCCTTTATATCTATCTGAAGGATCTGTTTTTGCTGCTACAATTAAATAATCTGAATAAACGCCATTTGTAATAAAAGTTTTTGAACCGTTTAAAATATAGGTATCTCCTTGCTTAATTGCTGTAGAACGCATACCTGCAACATCAGACCCACCAAATGGTTCAGTGATACACATGCAACCAATCATATCTCCCTCTATACTTGGTGTTAAATATTTATTTTTTATAAAATCATTACCTTCTTTAGTTAAGTGCGTCATGGCTAAATATTCGTGCGCCCACATTGCAGCAGCAAAACCACCTGAATTAACTTTCTGCAATTCTTCTAAAAAGATAACTGTATAAAATAAATCTAAATTTAAGCCTCCGAACTCTTCTGGAGTGTTTAAACCGAAATAGCCCATTTCTCCAAATTTCTTCCAAATAAAACGTTCTATACTACCTTCTTTTTCCCATTTATCTATATGAGGAATTACTTCTTTTTTCAAAAACTCTTTAAAACTTGCACGGAAAGCTTCGTGCTCTTCAGTAAAATACATACTGCTCATAAGCCAATAAATGTGTTTGTGGTTTGTTATTCAGCCATCAAATATAAGACTATTCTATCATATTTATCTAACGGAAAATCTATGATGTTTTTTAATTCAGAAATATTTTGAAGTTCGGCTACTTCATCTCTGTATTCAAAAATCTTTTTACACAACGAATAATCAATATAAGGATTCTTTAAAAGTGCTTTAAATGAAGCTGTATTTACATTTATTTTATTGATAATTGGTTTATCAACTATTTTAAATTTTGATAATACTTTATTTGCAACTTCTACATCTAATCCCCAAACTTCCTTTAGTTGATCTTCAATAGAAAAGCCTTGTAGCTTTGTTCGATAGTTTATAATTCGTTCGGAAAAAGCGGCTCCGACTCCACTTACCGTTCTAAAATCTTGGGCAGTTGCTTTATTGATATCTGTAGTAGATACAATTTTTTCATTCTTTTTATAATAAATTTGCTTTCTGCCTGAAGATGATGGGCTAGAATTTTGTTTGACAACCCAATTTGGAAACTTAAAATACGGTGCAATTTTATGTAGTAAAGAATCAGAAATTTGGGTTACTCTTTGAAACTCACTTTTTGAGTTGACAAATTTATTTGTTTTTCTAAAAGCCAATAACCGATCTATCTCCTCTATAGACATCCCTAATTGTTCCCCTTTACTGTCTGTAATATAATTAGGATTAAATGGATAAATTTTAGGCTTTCTATTTTCTATTTCAATCGTTCGTATACTATCTATTTGTTGATGAAATGCTAAAACCTGTTTAGAATTAAGGTCTATTTTGTCATCCGAAGAAAAATTACCAAAGACAATTACAGATTGTATGATAAGGATAAGTAGTATTAAAAAGAAAATCCCATTTCTTTGGCTTTTGTGATACCAGAAATGGGATTTTAATATTTTCATAAAAAGTGATTTACGCTTTTGTCCTAGACTTTATAGCAGCCATATATTTATTTAGTTCTTCTTTTACTTTAGGTGCAAGAATTATTAAACCAATCATGTTTGGAACCATCATTGCAAAAACCATTGCATCAGAGAAACCAATTACAGAACCTAAACTTGCTGCCGCTCCGATTACTACGAATATACAGAAAATTATTTTATATGTATATTCCATTTTCTTAGACCTTCCGAATAAAAACACCCAACCTTGAAAACCATAGTAAGACCAAGAGATCATAGAACTAAATGCAAATAAAACAACTGCAACCGTTAACACATACGGAAACCAAGAAATTGCAGATTCGAATGCACCTGATGTTAATAATATTGCTTGTGCATCATTTAAAGAGGCATTTTCTGCCGCAACATTACCTGTGATAATTAATACCAATGCTGTCATTGTACAAACTACAACAGTATCTATAAATGGCTCTAATAAAGCAACCATACCTTCACTTGCTGCATATTTAGTTTTTACAGCAGAATGCGCAATAGATGCAGAACCAATACCTGCTTCATTTGAAAAAGCTGCTCTTCTAAATCCTTGTACCAATACCCCTACTGCTCCACCAGCAATACCTTCTGGACTAAATGCACCATTAAATATTTGTAAAAATGCATCGCCAATCATAGTATAGTTTGCAAAGATTACAAACAACGCTGCTGCAACATAAATTGCTACCATAAAAGGAACAATTTTATCTGTTACTTTTGCTATTTTTTTGATTCCTCCAATAATTACAATACCTACTAAGATTGCCATTACAAGACCAAATAACCAACCTTTACCGGCTAAAAATGACTCTGACCCTCCTGTTATGTTTTGTACTAATTGAAAAGCTTGATTTACTTGAAACATGTTTCCTCCTCCAAAAGAACCTCCAATAACAAATACAGCAAATAAACCTGCTAATATTTTACCTAAAGTTTTATTTTTTAATCCTTTTGTTAAATAATACATCGGACCACCATAAACGGTTCCGTCCGATTCAATATCTCTATATTTAACACCTAATGTACACTCTACAAATTTAGAAGCCATTCCTAGAAACCCAGCAACAATCATCCAAAAAGTAGCACCTGCACCACCAATGGAAACAGCAATTGCTACACCTGCAATATTTCCTAAACCAACGGTTGCAGACAATGCTGCCGTTAAAGCTTGAAAGTGAGAAACCTCACCTTCATGTCCCTCTACTCTTATAGTATCTGGATTATCTTCTTCATCTGTAAATGTAGATTTAGATATTTCTACTTTATGATTTTCTCTTTCTTCTAAATCGTCATACTTACCTCTAACAATATTTATTGATGTAAAAAAACCTCTAAAATTTATAAAATTGAAGTAAAACGTAAAATAAAGTGCTCCTAAAATAAGTGGAAACAACACCCAGTATATTCTAATTGTATCTGTAAATGGAATTTGGTAGAAAATAAGGTTCACAAACCAACCTGTTGCATCTCCGAAAGCTTTATCGATTTGTTGATCTAGTCCTTTTTCTTGTGCAAATGTTAACATGGGGATTGCCAATAAAAACATTGACAGAATTCGTTTCTTCATAATATATAAATTATTGTTTTTTCAATTAGTAACTCGCAATATCCTAAAAATTTGCTCTTTTCACAACTTTTAGCAGATAAATCCAAATTTTATATTAAGATTTCTTTAAATCTTTGTAAATCTTCTTTAAATGACTTTGGATAAAATTCTAGTATTTTATTGGTTTTAGATAAATCAAAACCTGTTTTTGCAGGTCTTGGTGCCGTCTGATTTAAAGTGGATGTTGATATTGGTTTAATTAAGTTTTTATCTAAATTAAAAGTAACTGCTATTTGTTGCGCAATTTCATAAACACTTAATAATTCATTTGATGATATATTAAAAATACCTGTTGCTTTTTTATCCATAGAGATCTTACAAGCTAAGGCTAAGTCCTCTACATAGGTTGGTGTTCTAAATTGATCGTCTACAATAGTAATTTCTTTTCCTTTCTCTAACATCTCTCTAACCCATAGTACAATATTACTTCGGCTCATATCAAACACTTTTCCGTAAACTAAAATAGTTCTTAATATCGTGTAATTTATGCTTGACTCTAATAAAAGTGCTTCAGATTTTAATTTCGAAGATCCATAATAACTTAATGGATTTGCAATATCCGTCTCTTTATAATTTCCTTTTATTCCATCAAAAATAAAATCCGTAGAAATATGAATTAAATGAGCATTTAGTTCTGCTGATATTTCTGACAACCATTTTACAACCGTTATATTTAACAAATCACATGCTGCCTTCTGGTTTTCACAGTCATCAACTTGTGTCATTGCTGCCGTATTGATAATAAAATCTGGCTGAATATCTAATAATACTTTTTTAAGATTTTCTTCTTCAGTAATATCAATAGAAACATAAGAAAAATCATTTCTCCCACTTCTATTATCTCCTCTTGAAAATCCAAAAACTTGGTAAGCTTCTTTTTCTTTAAGCAATAAACCTAATAAAGATTGACCTAACAACCCGTTACTTCCCGTAATCACAACTTTAATCATAGATAGATTTCTTATTTTATATTTTTTAGCGTTTTATTTTAGGTAAAAAAAAATCAATAACCCCAAAGATTCTTTTCATATTTTATGAAACTAAAACAACGCTCTTAATTTAATTATTTGATTTGGTCTCCCCAAGACAATTAAATGAGATCCTTTAATAAGTAGACAGTCTGCTTCCGGATTTATAATGTATTCTTTATTAGGACCTATAAAACCGATAACCGTACATCCTGTTTTTTTTCTTAAATCTAAATCTAAGAGCGTTTTATTGATATATTTTTCTGGCAAATCGTCTACAGCTATTTCTTCTAAGTTAGCTGTAGTCTCTCCTTCTATAGTTAAACGGTCTACAAACTCAATAACATCTGGTGTAGTTACCAATGAAGCCATATGATCTCCTCCTAATTTATCTGGCATAATTACATTGCTTGCTCCTGCAATTTTTAGTTTACTAAAAGAAGACTCATTAGATGCCCTACTTATTACTTTGCACTCTTTATTTAATTGACTCACCGTTAAAACTACAAACAAATTATTAGCATCCGAGGGTAAAGCAGTAATTAAATAGGACGCTTTTTCTATACCTGCTCTCAATAAGGTTTCATCTAAAGTTGCATCTCCGCTTATATTTAAAACCCCAGCTGCATCTAATATTTCTATTCTTTCTTTACTTTTTTCAATAACAACAAAGTCTTTATTATAATTTTTTAACTTTAAAATTGCTTGTTTTCCATTTCTTCCATATCCACAAACAATGGTATGCCCTTTTAAACTTGCTATTTTTTTTTCCACTTTTCTATGCTTAAAATGTTCAAATAATCTACCACTTACTAAATATTCTGAAAAAGCTGAAACAGCATATCCAAAAATAGTAATACTAGTTAAAATTAAAAATATTGTAAAAACTTTTTCTTCCGGAGAAAATGGTCTCAACTCACCAAAACCGACAGTAGTAACGGTAATAACCGTCATATACAATGCATCTATAAAAGAGTAATTAGAAAGCACCATATACCCTATTGTGCCTAAAGATAATATAGCAATAACTAAAAATAAAGTTTTATTAATTTTAGATTCTAATACAGCTATCTTCATATATTATAGATCAAAGACAGAACTTCTTTTAGTGTACACCGTATCTTTTAACTTTAATAAAAATGCTAATGTTAAGTAAAAACCAAAAGACAAACCTACCGTAAAAAAAGTGACATAAATAAAAAATAAGCGCACATTTAAGGCTCTCATCCCTATTCTATCTGCTAATCTTGACGAAACATGAAATCCATTTCTTTCAAAAAAATGTCGAATACTATCTATCATTTAAGTTCAAATAATTTAAATGCAATATAGTATTTTATCAATTGATAACAACATTTTTTAAATTACTGTTCTTATTATGGAATATTTCTATAAAAGTTTAACATCAAAAGCGTTAAACAATCATCCTTAAATTAAAATTGGTTTCTTTAACTTTGCGTTTTTCCAAAAAGATCTCATTTGAAAGACCAAGAATATATAGAAGTATACGGAGCAAGAGTCCATAACTTAAAAAATATTGATGTAAAAATCCCTCGTGAAAAACTAGTTGTAATAACTGGGTTAAGCGGAAGTGGAAAATCTTCTTTAGCTTTTGACACTATTTATGCAGAAGGACAAAGGCGATATATTGAAACTTTTTCAGCATATGCACGTCAGTTTTTAGGCGGATTAGAAAGACCCGATGTTGATAAAATTGATGGGCTTTCACCAGTAATATCCATAGAACAGAAAACAACTAATAAAAGTCCGCGTTCTACGGTTGGTACTATTACTGAAATTTATGATTTTTTAAGACTATTGTTTGCAAGAGCCGCAGATGCGTATTCCTATAATACTGGAGAAAAAATGGTAAGTTATTCTGATGAACAAATTAGACAACTTATTTTAAAGGATTTTGCTGATAAAAAAATTGCTGTTTTAGCACCTTTAGTAAAATCTAGAAAAGGACATTATCGTGAACTTTTTGAACAAATTTCTAAACAAGGTTTTTTACGTGTTCGGGTTGATGGAGAAATAAAAGAAATAGAAAAAGGAATGCGTTTAGACAGATATAAAACGCATGATATTGAGGTTGTAATAGACAGACTTTTGATAAATGATTCTATTGAAAAACGCTTAGAAGAAACTATAAAAACAGCATTATATTCTGGAAATAACATTATGATGGTTATTGACATTGACAACAATGAACCTCGTTATTTTAGTAGAGAATTAATGTGTCCAACATCTGGAATTGCATATCCAAACCCAGAACCGAATACTTTTTCATTTAACTCGCCAAAAGGAGCATGTAATAAATGTAGTGGATTAGGAATTACAAATGAAATTAACCTAGAAAAAGTAATTCCAGACAATTCTCTCTCCATACAAAAAGGAGGAATTACTCCACTTGGAGAACAAAAAAGTAGTTGGATTTTTAAACAGATAGAAAATATTGCTGAACGTTATCAGTTCAAATTAACAGATCCTATAAAAAATATTCCAAAAGAAGCGTTAGACGTAATTTTGAATGGAGGAAATGAGTCTTTTGAAATTGAGTCTAAAGCAGCCGGCGTTACTAGAAATTATAAAATAGATTTTGAAGGAATTATTTCTTTTATAGAAAACCAATATGACAGTGCAGAAAGCACCACAATAAAACGTTGGGCTAAAGGTTTTATGGATGAAGTTTCTTGTTCTACCTGCGGTGGAAAAAGATTAAAAAAAGAAGCGCTTCATTTTAAAATTATCGATAAAAACATTAGCGATTTAGCACAAATGGATGCTACTGAACTAGCAAAATGGTTTAAAAACATTGAAAAAAGTTTATCAAAAAAACAACTAATTATTGCAGCTGAAATTTTAAAGGAAATTAGAACTAGAATTCAGTTTTTATTAGATGTTGGTTTAGATTACTTAACGTTAGACAGAACCTCTAAATCACTTTCTGGAGGAGAAGCACAAAGAATTCGATTAGCAACTCAAATTGGTTCTCAATTAGTAGGTGTTTTGTACATTTTAGATGAACCAAGTATTGGATTGCACCAACGAGACAATCAAAAATTAATTGATTCCCTTGTAAAATTACGAGATATTGGTAATTCTGTTTTAGTCGTGGAACACGATAAAGACATGATGGAACATGCGGATTTTGTGTTCGATATTGGTCCTGGTGCAGGAAGACACGGAGGTGAAATAGTAAGCTCTGGAACTTTTGAAGATTTAAAAAAACAAAATACTTTAACAGCAGATTATCTAACAGGAAGAAAAGAAATTGCGGTTCCTAAAAAACGTAGAGAAGGAAATGGAAATTTCATCAAACTAAAAGGTGCAACCGGAAACAATCTAAAAAATGTTTCTGTAGAATTTCCACTTGGAAAAATGATTTGTGTAACTGGAGTTTCTGGAAGTGGAAAATCTACCTTAATAAATGAAACATTATACCCTATTTTAAACGCTCATATATATAGAGGCGTCAAAAAACCGATGCCTTACAAAAAAATTGAAGGTTTAGAGCATGTAGATAAAGTAATCGACATCGATCAATCTCCTATTGGAAGAACTCCAAGATCTAACCCAGCAACCTATACAGGTACTTTTGGTGAAATTAGAAGTTTATTTGCAAAAACACCAGAAGCGGCAATTCGTGGTTACAAACCTGGTCGCTTTTCTTTTAATGTAAAAGGAGGACGATGTGAAACTTGCCAAGGTGGAGGAGTTCGTGTGATAGAAATGAACTTTTTACCAGACGTACAAGTAGAATGTGAAACTTGCCAAGGAAAACGATTTAATAGAGAAACTTTAGAAATTAGATACAAAGGAAAATCTATTTCTGATGTTTTAAATATGACGATTGAAGATGCTACTGATTTCTTTGAACTCATACCAAAAATACACAGAAAATTAAAAACAATTAAAGATGTTGGGCTTGGGTACATAACATTAGGGCAACAATCTACCACACTTTCTGGAGGGGAAGCACAACGAATTAAATTAGCATCAGAGCTATCTAAAAGAGATACAGGAAATACTTTCTATATTTTAGATGAACCTACAACCGGACTTCATTTTGAAGATATTAGGGTTTTAATGGACGTTTTAAATAAACTTGCCAATAAAGGAAATACCGTACTAATTATAGAGCACAATTTAGATGTTATAAAACTAGCCGACTATATTATTGATGTTGGTATGGAAGGCGGAAAAAAAGGAGGAAAAATACTTTGCACCGGAACTCCGGAAGAAATTGCAAAACATAAAACGAGTTATACTGCTAAATTTTTGAAAAAGGAATTGAATTAAATTTTAATCATTTAACATCGTGTAATGTTAAAAAAGAGCTATTTTAGCAAGCTTTCTTTTTTTTTGAAAAAAGAAAAATAAATTTTAAAAAATTACAGATAATGACAAGTGATGATAGAAAAATAAAAGAAAAATTACAAACAAAAACCTGGAACGAGATAAAAACAAACGATTCTTGGGCTATTTTTAAAATAATGGCAGAGTTTGTAGATGGTTATGAGCGTTTAAGCAAAATTGGCCCATCAGTATCTATTTTTGGATCTGCAAGAACAAAACCAGATCATCCATATTATAAATTAGCAGAAGAAGTTGCTTTTCAATTAACTCGCAACGGTTACGGTGTAATTACTGGTGGTGGACCAGGAATTATGGAAGCAGGAAATAAAGGAGCTCACAGAGGAAAAGGAAGTTCTGTAGGTTTAAATATTGAATTGCCTTTTGAACAGCATGACAACCCATGGATTGACCAAGGGAAAAGTTTAGATTTCGATTACTTTTTTGTACGTAAAGTAATGTTCGTAAAATACTCGCAAGGTTTTGTAGTAATGCCTGGTGGTTTTGGTACTATGGATGAGCTTTTTGAAGCCATTACACTAATACAAACCCATAAAATTGGTCGTTTTCCTATTATTTTAGTCGGAACAAAATTCTGGGGTGGTTTATTAGATTGGATAAAAAACACTCTTTTAGAAGAAGGAAATATTAGCGAAAAGGATTTAGACCTTTTTAGATTGGTAGATACTGCAGAGGAAGCTATCGAACATCTTAATAATTTTTACGATAAATATCATTTTAAGCCTAATTTCTAAAATATTATATTAATTTACACTTTTATATAGCCTGTCTTTTTATAGTAAGATAGGCTATTATAATATAAACCCTATTTAACACAATAAAGATTTAATTGAAAAATCGTTATTACATAGTACTAATATGCTTCTTAGCATCCAGTTTTGTGTTTTCACAGCAGAACTCTATCAGCATAAAATCTAAATTAGATACCAAAAAAGACGAGCTTAAAATTCAACAAGAAATTGTTTTTAATAACCCATCAGACTCTATATTAACTAAAGTTTATCTTCATAATTGGGCAAATAGTTACAGAGACAGAAAAACGCCATTATCTAAACGTTTTATTAAGGATTTTAGAAAAGATTTATACTTTGCAAAACCACAAGAATTAGGTTCATCTACCATAAAAAGTCTTTCTGTCGATTTTGAAAATGTCTATTTTAAAGAATTAGACAAACAAGCAGACATCATAGAAATAGATCTTGACAAACCATTACATCCAAATTCAAAAATCACTATATCTATAACATATATTGTAAAAACACCCAGTGCTCGTTTTACAAAATATGGAAAAACAAAAACAGGTTATCATCTTAGGAATTGGTATTTAACACCTGCTATTTACGACAATGGCTGGCAATTAATGAGTAATTTAAATTTAGATGATTTATACGAAAAAGGGACTGATTTTAAAATAGAAATAGATGTACCCAAAGATTTAATAGTAGAATCTAACTTATATCAATATAAAACAAAAAAAGAAAATACAAACAGTTACTATTTAGTTGGAAAAAATAAAACCGATGTTATTCTTGGAATCAACAAAACAAAACAACTAAAAACCTATAATACAAAAACAGTTACTGTACATACAGATGTTTTCTCTAAAGAATTAGATTACAATTTAACAACAAGTATCTTAAATAGAGAAATCCTTTTTATTCAAAAATACTTAGGAAAATATCCTCATTTAGAAATTTTTATTGACAAAGCTACTCAAAATAAAAATCCAATCTATGGTTTAAATCAATTACCTAATTTCTTACGTCCATTTTCCGATACTTTTAAATGGGACGTTACTATGTTTAAAGCACTTACAAAAAGGTATATAGAAAATACTTTACTCTTAAACAAAAGAAAAGATTACTGGCTAATAGACGGTATACAAAACTATTTAATGATCGAATATGTAGAGGAATATTATCCAGAAGTAAAACTTCTAGGTAAAGTTTCTAACTCTTGGCTTGTAAAAGGATTTAATATTTCTAAATTAGATTTTAATGATAAATACCCTTTTGTATACCAATTTACAGCTCGTAAATTTTTAGATCAAGCATTAAATACTTCTGCAGATTCTCTTTCAAATTTTAATAGAAAAATTGTTAGTAAATACAAAGCTGGCTTAGGTTTTCGTTTTTTAAAAGGATATTTAGGTGATAGTATTTTAAACCAAACAATTCAAGAGTTTTATCAGAATAACCAATTAAAAATTACTTCAAGTACTCATTTTAACAAATTACTTTCTTCTAAGACTACTAAAGATTTAGATTGGTTTTTTAATGATTTTGTAAAGACCAATAAAAAAATAGATCATAAGATTGAAAGCGTAAAAAAAGAAAAAGACAGTATTTCTGTAACCATTAAAAATAAAAGAAATATTACGACTCCTTTAGCTCTTTACGCCATAAAAGACGAAGAAATTAAATTAAAAAAATGGATAGCAGACGTTGACAGTACTAAGACAGTAAAGTTTAAAAAAGGAGACTACGATACTTTTGTATTAAATTATGAAAATTTATATCCAGAATTAAACACTTTGAATAACTGGAAAACAGTTGATAAAAAAATCCTGAACAAACCTCTAAAGTTTTCATTTTTAAAAGACATAAGCAGCCCAAATTTTAATCAAGTTTTTTACCAACCCGATATAAATTATAATTTTTACAATGGTTTAATTCTTGGGGTAAAATTACACAACAAACCGCTGATAAAAAGAAATTTTGAATTTAAAATAGCTCCATATTATGCTACAAAAAGTAATACAGTAATTGGAAGCTTCTCTTTACTTTATAATCAATTTTTTGAAAAAACAAAAATATACAAAGTAGCTTACGGTTTGGCTGGAGGCACCTCTGATTACGCACCTAACTTATCATATAAATCTCTTACCCCTTATGTAGACATCACTTTTAAAAGAAAAACATTAAGAGACATTTCATCAGAATATTTAAGAGCAAAATTAATTCATATAGATAAAGAAATTGCACCTGACGCTATAAGAACAGACCAAGATAACTACAGTGTTCTTAGCTTAAGTTACAATTACTCTAACCCAGATATTATTAAAGAGTTTAGGTACAGCTTTAGCACAGAGTTTGCTAAAAAGTTTTCTAAAGCCACATTAGATCTTAGATTTAGAACCTTAACAACAACAGATACTCAATTAGACTTTAGGTTTTTTGCGGGTGTGTTTTTTAATAATAAAACAGAAGGAGATTATTTTAGTTTTGGCTTAGATAGAAGTAATGACTACCTATTTCAATTAAATTATTTAGGAAGATCTGAAAGCTCTGGTTTCTTTAGCCAACAATACATTATTAACGAAGGTGGTTTTAAATCTGTATTACCTACTAGATTTGCTAATCAATTTATGGTTTCTAATAATTCTAGCATTGGTTTATGGAGATGGATAGAGGTTTATAATGATGTCGCTTTCTTAAAAAATAAAAATCAGCCTCTGTATTTTGCCTATGAAAACGGAATCCGTTTCAACTTTGTACACGAGATCTTCGAAATTTATTTCCCACTATACTCCAACAACGGTTGGGAAATATCTCAGAATGCTTATCCAGAAAAAATAAGATTCTCATTATCTGCTGATGTAAAATCTATTTACAACTTTTTTAAGAGAGGATTTTTGTAATATTCACAAAAACCCCACTAAAGAGTCAATATACCTATAAGTAGGTATTTTAACATTCTCATTAAATATTAATTTTGTCTAACAAATTAAAAATTGATGAAAATGAAAAAAAAACAACTATTATTTATTTTTCTTATTAGCTTTAGTCTCCTAGGGCAATCACAAGAAATTGAAAAGAAAAATGCATTTGCAATTTCTGTTGGATCACCTGGTCTTGGATTAGAATATGCAAGAAAGATTAGCCCAAAACTTAATGCAAAAGTAGTCTGGCACATTTTTAAATTAGAAGATTTCGAAAAAGAAGACCTAGAGATTAAAGATGACTTTGTAGACCTACTTGCAACGATAGAATCTTCAATAATAGATTTAGGTATTGAATATTTACCATTTAAAAACTCTTCATTTAAATTAACAACCGGTCTAGGTATTTTATCTAAAGTAAATGCAAATGCCCTAATTACATATACAGAAGATGTAAAATATGGAGATATTACAATTACCAAAGAAAATATTGGTGAAATAAACGCAGATATTACTTGGAGCGGAGTAGCTCCTTATCTAGGGTTTGGTTTTGGTAGAGCTATACCTAAGAAAAAAATTGGTTTTGGTGTTGAATTTGGTACTTATTTTACTTCATCACCAGATGTAGAATTAACTGCAACAAATTTACTTTCACCGACTTCAAACCAAAAAGAAAATTTAAAAGAAGCTCTTGATACTTTTAAATTTATACCAAGAATACAAATAAGATTAGCTTATAAATTTTAAAAAAAAAGAAAAATGAAAAAACTAAAGAAACTACATGCATTAATTGCGCTCGCATTTATGACGCTACTTGTTATAAGTTGTGATTTTAAAGGAATAACAGACGATGTTGATATTCAAATATCCAACAATATATTAAAACAAGAAGCACTTATTAGTGTTTTAGATATTGTAAACCCTGAAAGTATTGAGGGCCCAAATAAATTAACTGTAGAACTTATTGGAGATGATGCTGATAAATTTGTAACAAATTCTGGAGAAAAAATTTCTAACTTAAAAGTAATTGACGGAAATATATCTTTAGCAGTAAACCCTAACTTTTCTAGTTCTGAAGATTTAAAAGTTTTACTAAAAATTAAAGGCGATAACTATCTAACAACCACTATACCTGTTATTATAGCTGCAAATGACACTTTAGTTACTAAATCTATAAACATAGTAAACAAATTAAATACTGTACAAGGAGTTGATTTCATTGAAACCACTAAAACACTTTCTAACAACTCAATTTCTGAAAACTACATCATTACAACACCAAAAACAAAAGCAACAACAAATACAGAAATCACAATTGAATCTGGTACTATTTTTCAAGATGCAAATGGAAACAACATCTCTGGAGCTAACTTAAAAAGTGAAATTGCTCACTTTAGTTTAGATACACCCGAAGCTATAGCATCTTTCCCTGGAGGTTTAACTCCACTAAGTGTTATTGACGAAACCGGAGAAGAAACTGAAGATGTTGCTTTTATCACAGCAGGTTTTACCTCTATTGATATGTTTGTAGATGGTAAAGAAGTTAAAAACTTTTCTAAGCCAATTAGCGTAGGTATTGAGATTCCAAATAATTACATAAATCCTGAAACTGGAGATAATATAAGTGAAGGTGATTTAATTCCAATTTGGTCATACGGAGAAGATGGTCAATGGGGCTTTCACAAAACAGGAACTGTAACCATGAATACTTCCGGGAACTACAACGTAGCTTTTACAACAACTCATTTATCTTGGTATAACTTAGACTACTATTATAGAGGATGTGATTATTACAGAAAACTAACAGTATCAATCCCGAAAACACCAAGTCTTTCTGATAATTTCAATAACTTAAGCTACGACCTAGTTTATGCACATAATGGTCAAGTTATCGCTAATAGGGATATACAGATATCTAAAACTAAAGATAATTCTAATGGATATTACAGAACACCTAACCAAAACCTAAAAATTAAATTATATTCTGGTAGTAGATATGACAGCAATAGAGTTTTATTATATACTTCAGATACTTTTGATGGTTGTAGTAATAACACTATAAATATAGATGGTTCTACATTTTCTAATTCCATTCCTCCGAAGCCGGACGTAAGAAATATCAACATACAATTTCAAGCCAAATGTGGAGACAAAGTATTAAATCCTTTTTTATACTTATACAGACAAGAAAGCTACACTTACTATGGTAGAACTTATACATACTGGAGATGGGTTGGATACACTTATGCTGGAAAAGGCTACATCTATAACGCACATATAGGAGTGTCCCAAAAATACAAAGTATATTTTGGAGGTAATTCTTATGAATATGATTATACATTTAACTCAGACAACATTATTATTGGTGACTTTGAAGCTCCCGGAGATTTATGCAGCAGATTATTCTAACCAAATAACAGTTTATACAAAAAAAGGGGTATTGTGAAAACAATATCTCTTTTTTATTAAACAAAACCCAATAAAAACTAAAAATCAGCAAAAAAAATTACCATATTCTTAATAAATATATAAGTTTTTAATTATCAACTAAAAAAACTATCTTTGTGATACATTAAAAAGCTCATAAAAATGTTGCAAGAAACACCTATAGATAATAAACAAAAACTATCTTTTCAAGACTTTAAAACAGAAGTTTTAAATGATTATAAAATAGCTAAAATTAGTAGAGAGTGCAGTTTATTAGGTCGTAGAGAAGTTTTAACAGGTAAGGCTAAATTCGGTATTTTTGGTGACGGAAAAGAAGTTCCGCAACTAGCAATGGCTAAGGCATTTAAGTTAGGAGATTTTAGATCTGGTTATTACAGAGACCAAACTTTTATGATGGCTATCGGAGAGTTAACTCCACAACAATTCTTTGCAGGTTTATACGCACACACAGATATAAAAGCAGAACCTATGTCCGCTGGTAGACAAATGGGTGGTCATTTTACAACACACAGTTTAAATGAAGATGGCAGCTGGAAAGACCTAACAAAACAATACAACTCTAGTGCAGATATTTCACCTACAGCAGGCCAAATGCCCCGTTTATTAGGTTTAGCACAAGCTTCTAAAATATACAGAACAGAAAAAAGCGTACAACATAAATCTAAATTTTCTACAAACGGAAATGAAGTTGCTTGGGGTACTATTGGTAATGCTAGTACTAGTGAAGGTTTATTTTTTGAAACCATAAACGCAGCTGGTGTTTTACAAGTACCTATGCTAATGAGTGTTTGGGATGATGAATACGGAATTTCTGTACACGCGAAACATCAAACTACAAAAGAAAGCATATCAGAAATTTTAAAAGGATTTCAGAGAGAACATAACAAAGCTGGTTACGAAATATTTGTGGTAAACGGTTGGGATTATGTACAATTAGTAGACACATATAATAAAGCGGCAAAAATTGCCAGAGAAGAACACGTACCTGTTTTAATTCACGTAAAAGAATTAACGCAACCACAAGGTCATTCTACTTCTGGATCTCACGAAAGATATAAAGGTAAGAAAAGACTAAATTGGGAGAAAGAACACGATTGCATTACAAAAATGCGAAACTGGATTTTAGACTTCGAATTAGAAACTGAATCAGGAGAAACTTTACGCTTTGTAGAATCTGAAGAAGATCTTATTATTTTAGAAAAAGAAGCAAAAAAAGAAGTTTTAAGTGCAAAAAGAAATGCTTGGAATACTTTTATTAATGAAATAAAAACAGAAGTAAACACTGCCTGTCAATTATTAGACAAAGTTGCTGAAAAAAGTAAAAACAGTAGCTTTATCAACAAACATAAAAAAGATTTAATTTCGATTGTAGAACCTAGTAGAAAAGATGTTTTATCTGCTACTAGAAAAACACTACGATATTTAAGTGATGAAAATTTTGCAGAAAAAATATTACTTCAAAATTTTATAAAAAACGCTTTAAAAAGTGCCTCTGAAAAATTTTCTTCATATTTATATAGTGAATCAAGCCTTAGTGCATTAAACGTTCCTGAAAAGAAACCTGTATATTCTGATAGTAAAACATTAGTAGATGCACGGATAATTATGAGAGATAATTTTGATGCTATTCTTAAAAAACATCCAGAAGTAATTATTTTTGGAGAAGATGCTGGTTTTATTGGTGATGTAAACCAAGGATTGGAAGGGCTTCAAGAAAAATATGGTGAAATAAGAGTTGCAGATACAGGTATTAGAGAAGCAACAATTATAGGACAAGGTATTGGTTTAGCAATGCGTGGCCTGCGCCCTATTGCAGAAATACAATATCTAGATTATTTATTGTACGCTTTACAAATAATGAGCGACGATTTAGCAACACTACATTACAGAACTTTCGGTAAACAAAAAGCCCCCTTAATTATTAGAACTCGTGGTCACAGACTAGAAGGTATTTGGCACGCAGGCTCTCCAATGGGCGGAATTATAAATAATGTTAGAGGAATTCATGTTTTAGTGCCTAGAAACATGACAAAAGCAGCTGGTTTTTACAATACTTTACTAGAAGGTGATGAGCCTGCATTAGTAATAGAATGTTTAAACGGTTACCGATTAAAAGAAGAATTGCCTGTAAATTTAGGTGAATACAAAACACAAATAGGTGTTGTAGAAATAGTGAAAGAAGGAACAGATTTAACGGTTGTTTCTTACGGATCTACCTTAAGAATTGTAGAAGAAGTAGCTAAAGAATTACTGCAAGCAGATATTAACATAGAAATTATAGATGCACAAAGCTTACTACCTTTCGACTTGCATCATGATTGTGTAAAAAGCTTAGAGAAAACGAATAAATTATTAATCGTTGATGAAGATTTACCTGGTGGAGCTTCTGCTTATCTTCTACAAGAAATCGTAGAAAAACAAAATGGTTATATGTTTTTAGATAGCAAACCTGCAACTTTAACTGCTAAAGAACACAGAACAGCATACGGTACAGACGGAGATTATTTTTCAAAACCATCTGCAGAGGATATTTACGAGAAAATCTATGAAATTATGAATGAAGCAAATCCTAATAAACATAAAAGTTTGTATTAAAAAACACAATACATAAATTCTATTAAGCTCAAAAAAACTATTTTTTTGAGCTTTTTTTTAACATAATTATAAGAAAACGTTAAGAAAATAACAAGCACATTTAAGTAATTTAGTGCCTTACACATCATTAAACTCTAATATGAAAAAAACACTACTCTTATTATTACTTTCTATTTTTACAATTTCTAATTCTCTTGAAGCTCAACGAAAATCAAAAGATAAAAAGAAAGAAAATTCAGAAGCTAAAACGAGCAAAGCAAAACTCCCAAAATATTCAGATTTTGTAAACAAAGACACAAAAACTGATGATGGATTATTTAAAGTACATACTAATAAAGATGAATTTATTTACGAAATTCCCAAATCTTACTTAGGTAAAGAAATGTTATTAGTTACTAGACTAAAAGACATACCTGCTGGTTTAGGCGGTGGTTACGTAAATGCTGGTTCTAAAATTAACACCCAAGTAGTGGTTTGGGAACATTATAAAAATAAAATTTTATTAAAAGTAAAATCTTATGATGCCATAGCAAATGATTCTTTACCAATTTTTAAATCTGTAAAATCGAACAACTTAGAACCTATTATTTATTCTTTCGATATTAAAACACAAAACACAGATTCAACAACTGTGTTAGTTGATGTTACAAAATTCTTTTCTTCGGATGTAAAAGCTATCTCTGGTTTATCATCAAGATTTAGAAAAACCTACAAAGTAAAAAGGTTAGATGCTACTAGAAGCTTTATCAATAGTATTAAGAGTTTTCCAGAAAACATAGAAGTAGTACAAAATTTTACTTTTGAAGCAGATGAACCACCAAGTAACAGAAGTACAAACACAATTACTTTACATGTTAATCAATCTATGATTTTATTACCAGAAGAACCAATGATGCCAAGAATATCTGACAAAAGAGTTGGTTATTTTTCTATTGGAAATGTAGATTATAGTTCAGAAGCTTTAAAAGCTGATAGCAAAAGATATATTAGACGTTGGAGACTAGAACCAAAAGATGTTGAAGCGTATAATCGCGGAGAATTAGTTGAGCCAATTAAACCAATTGTGTATTACTTAGATCCTGCAACGCCAGAAAAACTAAGAAAAGACATAAAACAAGGTGTTGATGATTGGGCTAAAGTTTTTGAAACTGCTGGTTTTAAAAATGCAATTATGGCAAAAATGCCACCTACAAAAGAAGAAGACCCAGACTTTAGTATGGAAGATGTTCGTTATTCTTCTATTAGATATGTAGCAAGTACCACAAGAAACGCAACAGGACCAAGTGTTTCAGACCCTCGTTCTGGAGAGATACTAGAAAGTGATATTATTTGGTATCACAACCATTTACGTTCTTACAGAAATAGATATTTATTAGAAACCGGAGCAGCAAATCCGTCTGCAAGAACCTTAGACACGCCTGCAGAAGATATTGGAGAAATGATGCGTATGGTAATTTCTCACGAAGTTGGTCATGCTTTAGGTTTACCACATAATATGGCTGCAAGTTATGCCTATCCTGTAGATTCTTTACGTTCTGGAAGTTTTACTCAGAAAAACGGAATTGCAGCAACCATTATGGATTATGCTCGTTACAATTACGTAGCACAACCTGGTGATAAGGATGTAAGATTTGTTAGACAATTAGGCCCTTATGATCATTATGCAATTAATTGGGGATATAGAGTTGTGCCAAATGCAAATACTCCTGAAGACGAAGTAAAAACTTTAGATAAATGGATTGAAGATAAAGCAGATAACCCAATTTATAGATTTGGTGGACAACGTTTTGATCCTTCTGCACAAACTGAAGGAATTGGAAATGACCAGGTAAAAGCAAGTACTTATGGAGTTAAAAACTTAAAAATTGTAGCTAAAAATCTTCCAAGTTGGACATCAGATCAAACAAACAATTACGAAGATTTAGGTGAATTATACGGAGAGTTATTAAGCGTTTGGGGAAGATATTCTGGACATGTTGTTGGTAATATTGGTGGTGTTTACGAGTTTAATAAAAAACCATCTCAAACTGGTGATATTTATGTTCCTGTTACAAAAGCAAAGCAAAAAGAATCAATGGCTTGGTTACAAGCAAATGTTTTTAAAACGCAAAATTGGTTACTAGATAAAAATATTTTAAACAAGATTGAAGAAACTGGTTATACAGACAAACTTGCAGGTTATCAAAATAGGTTTTTAAGCACTTTATTAAATTACCAAACTTTAAATAGAATGATAGAAGCAGAAGTAATTCAAGATGAATTTTATGCAGCATCAGACATGATTAAAGATTTAAGAAAAGGTGTTTTTTCTGAAACCAATGCAACTAAAAACGTTGACTTACAAAGAAGAACTCTTCAAAAATCATATATTGATAAAATGAAGAATTTAATGGATAATGAAGAGTCTAAAAATAACGACATCTCTTCTATTGTAAGAGGAGAATTAGAAGCTTTAAAATACCAAGTAAACACAGCAAGTAAAAGAGCTGTTAACACAATTACAAAATATCATTATAAAGATTGTTATGCTAAAATTAATGAAATCTTAAATCCTAAGAAATAACATTATTTTTCGCTTAACAACCGAACTCCTATTGCGCACTGTAAACATCGTTTCTTTGCGCAATAGTTGTTTTTAAGCTCTAATAAAGACTGTGTTTCATAAGCATTTTTAGATTGAACTCCAATTTCATCAAACTTAGAAATAATACTATTTTTTTCTGGTTTTATTTTTTTTAGAATCTTTAAAAATTCCATTTCATTCACTTCTCCCCTATTTTTTTGATATGAAAACTTTAGTGGAATAATGGTGTTGATCAATAATAAATCTACAAAGGATTTTGTCAACTTTTTAGGAGATAATTTTGAAGCGGTTTCAAATGTATAATGTGTTTTCCAAAACGGATGTACATCAATCTCAAACAAATTATAAAATTCTTTTAAGGTTTCTATTTGCATCATTTTAGAAAATAAATTTTGATGGCAATGATATAAAGCAATTAATTGAGCAATACGAATGGTTGGGAAATTAGGTGGTCGCATTCTAAAAAATGAAAACTGCACTTTTCCTATCGGTTCTAAGTTATATTTATGCTGCAAATAATTGTAGCTTGTTTTTAATTGCTGATGATATTCGCTATCAACAACCTCCTCTAAAAACCCTGCTTGTCCAAATAACAAAGCAGCTAATTGAGTTTCATCAAACCTTACTTTTCTAAGAGTTGAAAAATCGAAAGAAGTTGCCAAATTAAAAAAGACATCACCATTTACTTTCAATCCAAAGTTTTTGGCTAATAACTGAAATAGAACTGCTTCAAAATCGTTTTGATTGTCCAACAAAACTTTATTCATTTCAATCGATTTTCGTTCTAAACGCTCAAAAAATAATCGTTCTTTCCAATTATCCAAAGTAAAATCATCTACAGTACTAATTTCTTTTTCACAAGAAACCCAATTTTGTTTAGTCGAAAATAAATTCCGATAATTATGTAAAGCAGAAGCAAGCACAAAATCTTTTAAAACCAAAACAGGTAAAGGCTTGTTATTTTTCATAAAAACAGTTGCATCATCTTCCCAAACAACATGTAAAATAACGGCATCATAATTTTCATCAATTTCATGATGATGTACATACCAATCAGACGATTTTAAATGAATTTCTACATTGCCCGCCCACAATTGGTCATCAATTTTAAGTTGCGCATTTAAAAAATCAGGACCTGAGTTATAATTATGGATTCCAACTTTTAAAATAGAAACGTCTTCGTTAGTAGTTGTTTTTAAATCGTGAACAGAAAACAATTGATATTTCCATACATAATGAAGAAAATCCTCATTCATAGTCTTTTTTTTTGCTATCAAGATACAAAAAATCATTTATACCTTTATCAATATTTATAATCACATGAACAGAATTCATCAAAAATAATGACTTATTTTTGCAGCCTAATTAAGATAAATGAATATTATAGATAGTTTAAAATGGCGTTATGCCGTTAAAAAGTTTGATTCAGAAAAGCAACTTTCAGAAGTTCAAATAAACACCTTAAAAGAAGCTTTTAACTTAACAGCAAGTTCATACGGACTGCAGCCTTTAAAGTTGATTGTAATTAAAAATAAAGAAGTTCAAAAAGAACTAGTTTCACATTCTTGGAACCAAGCACAAATATTAGATGCTTCTCATGTTTTGGTTATTTGCATTCCTAAAAACTATACAAGTGTAGAAGTAGAAAACTACTTTACATTAGTTCAAAAAATTAGAAAGACTCCTAATGAAATTATAAAACCTTTTAAAGAATTTCTAACTGCAGATATTGAAAAAAAAACACAAGAAGAATTAACCGTATGGAATAAAAACCAAGCATATATTGCACTTGGTAATTTAATGACCGTTTGCGCAGTAGAAAGAATAGATGCCTGCCCAATGGAAGGCTTTATTCCTAATAAATACGACGAAATCCTTAATTTAACCGCTCAAAATTTACAATCAGTATTAGTACTTCCTGTTGGTTTTAGAGCCGACGATTGCTACATGAAAGATTTAACAAAAGTTAGAAAAGACTTAACAGAAACTGTAGTAGAAATATTGTAAATTTACTAGCTAGAATTAAACTTTTTAAAGACTTTAAAATGCCTTTAAAAATTCATAATAAAAATCAAGAAAATGAGTAAAGCAGTAAGAAATTTAGAACCTAAAATTGTTTGGAATCACTTTGCAGATTTAAATGCAGTGCCTCGTCCTTCTAAAAAAGAAGAACGTGTAATTCAGTTCATGGTAGATTTTGGTAAAAAATTAAACTTAGAAACTTTTGTAGATAAAGTTGGAAATGTCATTATTAAAAAACCAGCTACAAAAGGTTTAGAAGATAGAAAAACTGTTGTTTTACAGAGCCATTTAGATATGGTTCATCAAAAAAACTCAGCTACTGTTTTCGATTTTGATAAGGAAGGTATTAAAATGCTAATTGAAGGTGATTGGGTTACTGCAGACGGAACAACATTAGGTGCAGATAACGGTTTAGGAGTTGCCGCTATTATGGCTATTTTTTCTTCTGATGATCTTGAACACCCAAACCTAGAAGCACTTTTTACGATTGATGAAGAAACTGGTATGACTGGTGCAATGGGACTTGAAGGCGGGATTTTAGAAGGAGAAATTCTTTTAAATTTAGACACAGAAGAAGATGATGAAATTGGCATGGGCTGCGCCGGTGGCGTAGATGTTACTGCTACAAGAAGTTATGCTGAAGAAGATGTTTCTGAAAATGCTACCGCTTATTCAATTACTGTAAAAGGTTTAAATGGTGGACATTCTGGAATGGATATTATTAAAGAATTAGGAAACGCAAACAAAATTATGAACCGTTTATTATTTGATGGTTTCACCAATTTTGGTTTACAAATTTCTGAAATAAATGGAGGTAGTTTACGTAACGCAATTCCTAGAGAAAGTACTGCAATTGTAACTGTAGACATCATTTCTAAAGAAGCTTTTCTTTTAGAAACCAATTTACTTATCAACAATATAAAAGAAGAGTTTTCAACAATAGAACCCAACTTAACAGTTGATATTCAAGAATCTACACTTCCAAATAAAGTCATGGAATTAGGCGTTCAGGAAGGTTTATTAAAGTCTATTTACGCTGCTCATAACGGAGTCTATAGAATGAGTCCGAATATTAAAGGATTGGTAGAAACCTCTAATAATATTGCTCGAGTAATTGTAAAAGATGGAAGCATAAAAATTGGATGTTTAACACGATCATCATCAGAAAGTAATAAATTAGATTTAGCAAATTCTTTAAAATCTGCTTTTGAATTATCTGGTTTTGATGTAGATTTATCTGGTGAATACCCAGGATGGCAACCGAATGTAAACTCAGCAATTTTAGACGTAGTTTCTAATTTATATGAAACTTTACATGGTGAGAAAGCAGATGTAGCAGCTTGTCACGCTGGTTTAGAATGTGGAATCTTAGGTCAGAATTACCCAGAAATGGATATGGTTTCTTTTGGACCAACTATTAGAGGAGCGCACTCTCCAGACGAAAAAGCATCTATTTCATCAACACAAAAATTCTGGAAATTTTTAATTGAAATTTTAAAGAACATTCCAAAGAAATAGTACAATATTACCTGTTAGAAACCGAAGTTTATGCTTCGGTTTTTTTTTACTTAAATTTGTTTAAAAAGTCAACAAAAACAAACGCAAAAAACTAAAATACAGTATCTTACATTTTTATCTTTTTGTTAACATCTTTCATTTTCTAAAGACAGAAAAAAACGTAATTTTACTACCTATAAACTAAACTTTTATAATGGGTAAAATAATTGCTATTGCAAATCAAAAAGGTGGTGTTGGTAAAACAACTACAAGCATAAATTTAGCTGCTTCTTTAGGTGTTTTAGAGAAAAAAGTTTTGTTGATTGATGCAGATCCGCAAGCAAACGCTTCGTCTGGTTTAGGTATTGATGTTGAAACTGTAGAATATGGAACCTATCAAGTTTTAGAACATTCCATTGATGCAAAAGATGCGATTGTTAAAACCGAGTCTCCAAATGTAGATATTATACCTGCACATATAGATTTAGTAGCTATTGAAATAGAATTGGTAGATAAGGAAGATAGAGAGTATATGTTAAAAAAAGCGTTAGTCGATCTAAAAGACGATTACGATTATATTTTAATAGATTGTGCTCCGTCATTAGGTTTAATTACGTTAAACTCTTTAGTAGCTGCAGATTCTGTAATAATTCCTATTCAGTGTGAATATTTTGCCTTAGAAGGGTTAGGGAAATTATTAAATACCATTAAAAGTGTACAGAATATTCATAATTCTGACTTAGATATAGAAGGCTTACTTTTAACCATGTTCGATTCTCGTTTACGCCTTTCTAATCAAGTAGTTGATGAAGTTAGAAAACATTTTTCTAGTATGGTTTTTGATACTATAATTAGAAGAAATACACGTTTAGGAGAAGCACCAAGTTACGGAGAAAGCATTATTGCATACGATGCAACTAGTAAAGGTGCCGTAAATTACTTAAATTTGGCGCAAGAATTATTAAAAAAGAATTCGTAAAATGGCAAAAGCAACCAAAAAACAAGCTTTAGGACGAGGGTTATCAGCTTTATTGCAAGAATCTTCTAATGTAATTTCTGCATCAGATAAAAATGCAGACAAACTTGTTGGAAGTATTATTGAAATAGAATTAGATTTAATTGATGTAAATCCTTTTCAACCTAGAACTTATTTTGATGAAGAAGCATTAAGAGAATTAGCAAGTTCTATAAAAGAATTAGGTGTAATTCAGCCAATCACAGTTAGAAAACTAGAAGGAAATAAGTTTCAATTGGTTTCTGGTGAGCGTCGTTTTAGAGCATCAAAATTAATTGGAAACAAAACAGTACCGGCATATATAAGACTTGCCAACGACCAAGAAATGCTAGAAATGGCCTTGGTAGAAAATATTCAGCGTAAAAATTTAGACCCAATAGAAGTTGCTTTATCTTACCAACGTTTAATAGATGAAATTCAATTAACGCAAGAAGAATTAAGTACAAGAGTTGGTAAAAAACGATCTACAGTAACCAATTACTTACGTTTGTTAAAGTTAGATCCAATTTTACAAACAGGTATGCGAGACGGTTTTATTTCTATGGGGCATGGTCGTGCTATGATTAATGTAGAAAATACAGAAGATCAATTAGCTATTTACGAGAAAATTTTAAGAGATAAATTATCTGTAAGACAAACAGAAGATTTAGTAAAAAGCTTAAAATCTGGTACCATTGCAAAACCAAAGAAAAAACCAGTACCAAGTTTCATTAAAAGTAGTGTTAAAGATATTAGTGAATACTTTGGTCATAAAATAGACGTTACTGTTGGTAACAATGGTAAAGGAAAAATTTCGATTCCTTTTCATTCTGAAGAAGATTTTAATCGAATAAAAAACTTATTAAAATAAGTGTTTATTAAAAATACCATATTTGTTTTATTCCTTGCATTCTTTTCTGCATCTATTTTTGGGCAGAAAGATTCTGTGAATGTGAAAGATTTAAAAATAAAAGGAGATATTAAAATTGAAAAAGGTGGTGTTTACGATCCTTTAGCTCCTTCTAAAGCAGCATTTTATTCTGCTATATTTCCTGGAATGGGACAAATTTACAATAAGAAATATTGGAAAGCACCCATTGTTTGGGGTGCTATGGGTACTAGTATTTACTATTATTTAGACAATAATAAAGAATACCATAGATACAGAACTGCCTACAAACTTAGAAAGAATAATTTAGTAGACGAATTTACGGTAGATGGTGTGGAGATTCTTTCTCTTGAAACACTAGAAAGAGCACAAGAACAGTTAAGCGAAAATAGAGACATGTCTCTATTAACCACTGCTATTTTGTACGTTTTACAGATTGTAGAAGCAAGTGTAAATGCACATTTATTACAATTTAATACCGATGATGATTTATCATTTAAACCTACTTTTATTAACGATCCTACTTATTTTGAAGCTCCAAAAGTAGGTCTAACAATTAAATATAATTTTTAAAATGAAGATTGCACTATTAGGATATGGAAGAATGGGGAAAGAAATTGAAAAAATTGCTTTATCTCGTGGACATGAAATCGTAATAAAAAAAGACGTAGATGACGTTATTGACATTACGTTAGCTGACGTTGCCATTGATTTTAGCGTACCTTCTTCTGCTTATAATAATATTACCAACTGTATTAATAACAACGTTCCTGTAATTTCTGGAACAACAGGATGGTTAGACAAATATGAGGATGCAGTAGCTCTTTGTAAAGAAAAAAACAGCGCGTTTATTTATGCTTCCAATTTTAGTTTAGGAGTAAATATCTTCTTTGAATTGAATAAGCAATTGGCAAAAATGATGAGTTCTTTAGAGGATTACAATATCTCTATGGAAGAAATTCATCATACAAAAAAATTAGATGCTCCAAGTGGAACAGCCATTACGTTGGCAGAGGGAATTATAGAAAATTCTTCTAAAAACAATTGGGAGTTGGATGAAAAAACATCCGAAGAAAATATTCCTATTGTTGCAAAAAGAATTCCTGAAGTTCCAGGAACACACACCGTTTGGTACGATTCTGAAGTAGATTCTATAGAAATAAAACACACAGCACACAGTAGAAAAGGTTTTGCTTTAGGTGCCGTTGTTGCAGCTGAATGGATTGTAGGGAAACAAGGAGTTTTCTCTATGAAAGATGTGTTAAACATAGGTTAAACCCTGTAACAAACTAATAATAAAGCTACTAATAAATGTATCATTTATCCTCTCGAGCGCAGTTGAGAGGTTTATATTTTTAGTATAAAACATTAAGTTCTCGACTGCGCTCGAACAGAAATCAAATAGTACAATTATGACTTATTTAGAGTGGTTTATATTTTTTTTAGCAATACAAGTAATTCATTTTTTAGGTACTTGGAAATTATATGTTAAAGCTGGTAGAAAAGCTTGGGAAGCTGCAGTGCCTATCTATAACGGAATTATTTTAATGCAAATTATAAAGAGACCTAAATGGTGGATCATTTTATTATTTATTCCGATTGTAAACTTATTAATGTTTCCTGTTATTTGGATTGAAACTATTAGAACTTTTGGTTTCTATAAAAAATTAGATTCGTTTTTAGTTATTGTTACTTTAGGTTTGTATATTTTTTACATCAATTATGCAACAGATGCAAAGTACAATGCAGAAAGAAGCTTAAAACCACGCTCTGAACTAGGTGAATGGGTTAGTTCTATTGCTTTTGCAATTATTGCGGCAACTTTGGTACATACCTATTTTATGCAACCTTTTACCATACCAACTTCTTCTTTAGAAAAATCTTTATTGGTAGGAGATTATCTTTTTGTAAGTAAGTTTCATTACGGAGCTAGAGTTCCATCTACAGTAATTGCAGCACCAATGGTACATGATTCTTTACCATTTACAGGAACTGCTTCTTACTTAAAAAGTCCGCAATTACCATATACACGTTTACCTGGTTTACAGAAAATTAAAAACAACGATATTGTTTGTTTCAATTGGCCTGCAGATACATTAGCAACTATGTGGGGAGATACTTCTGGAAAATTCACCTACAAACCGGTAGATAAAAAAACCAACTACGTAAAACGAAGTGTTGGTATAGCAGGAGATTCTTTAGAAATTAAAGATGGTTACGTTTATATAAACGGACAAAAAAACAAATTACCGTACAGAGCAAAAATTCAATTTTATTATACTTACGAAGCGAAGTCTGCAATAGACAGAAACAATTTTCCACAGTTTTTAATCAATAAAGAAAGAACAGGAGTTTATAAAATTTTAAATGAATATTGGAACAATCCAAAGGTTCAAGAAGCTTTTGAAAAGAGTGCTAACTTATCTAAAATAGGTTCAGATTCTTTATATACAGAAGTTGCAGGTGGTGTTTCTCAAGATTTAGCAAGTCGTTTAAAAATGACGAATGTAGCTAACAAGATAAATATTAATTTAACCGAAGACGAATTTAATCAACTTAAAAAACACCCTTCTACAGTATCTGTAAAAAAGGTTAATTATAGAGCTGATGTTGGTATTTTTCCTCATATAAAAGAAAATCAATGGAGTCAAGATAATATGGGACCAATTTACATTCCTAAAGCTGGAGCAACTGTAAAAATTGATGCCAAATCTTTACCATATTACGAGCAAATTATTAAAAATTATGAAAACAACGATTTACAAATTGTTGGAGATAATATTTTTATTAATGGTAAAAAAGCAGATTCCTATACCTTTAAACAAGATTATTATTGGATGATGGGAGATAACAGACACAACTCTTTAGATGCACGTTATTATGGCTACACTCCTTTCGATCATGTATTAGGGAAACCCGTAATGGTTTGGTTTAGCTGGGATGCAAATGCGGCATCTTTTGGTGAGAAAATAAAATCTATTCGTTGGGATAGAATGTTTACAACTGTACATGGAGACGGAGAGCCTGTTTCTTATAGATATTTTGTATTTGCATTAATTGGTTTATATTTTGGATATAGTTTTTACAGAGGAAAAAAAGCTAAGAAATAGTATTCAGTTTTAAATAGCTGTTTGAAATAACAACAGATTTCGACTAAAAAAAGCATCTAAAAACCTATAGAAAATGTCTCTATTTATACCTACATATTTTGGCCCAATTTCTCAGTATACAGAGATTGTAAAATCTGATGCTGTTGTTTTTGAAATGGAAGACAACTTCCAAAAACAAAGCTATAGAAACAGATGTTACATCTTTAACTCTAACGGAAAACAGTTATTAAACATCCCTGTTAAGGATAAAAATAAAGGTACTTCTCAGCGTAAAAAAACAAAAGATTTACTGGTAGATAATGATGCTCTTTGGCAAGACCATCATTTAAAATCTTTACAAACAGCATATAGAACCTCTCCTTTTTACGAGTTTTATGAAGATGATTTATTAAAAATATTTCATAAAAAATATACATTTTTACAAGACGTAAATATAGACACACATTTGTTTATTACAGATGCATTACAAATATCTCAACAATATTCTAAAACAGCAGAATACCTTGTAGAAACTACAGAACCTGATTTTAGAGAACTTGTAAATGTAAAAAATCAACCAAAAAAAACACCCGATTCTTACATTCAAATGTTTGATGATAAACATGGATTTATTCCTAATTTATCAATTTTAGACTTAATCTTCATGGAAGGACCAAATGCCATTAGCTATTTATAATTAATTGCATTAAATTTAAACTTATTAACTAAAACGCTTATTTAATGAATGTTTTATCCTTTTTTATTAATAATTTCCACAAATTACCTCCTGAATCTTATCAAAAATTTTTAGAGCTCACAGAGTTGAAATTTTTTAATAATAAAGATGTTTTAACTAAAACAGGTGATAAACCTACGGATTTATATATTTTAAAAAAAGGAATTGTTAGATCTTACTATGAAGATGAAAACGGAAAAGAATACATAAGAAGTCTATTTGTACCTTTTAGTTCTACAGGTTCATTTGGAGCTTTAGTTTCTAATAAAAACTCTTTGTTAACCTATCAATGTTTAACTGATTGTGAATTATTTGTTATAAATTATAAAAAATTGAAAGAACTTGCTTTAGTTGATAATGACATTGCAGTTATGTATGCAAATGCTTTGGAAAGCATTTTTTTATTATTTGAAAAAAAAATATATAATTTATCCGTTTTAGATGCAACAGAAAGGTATAAAGCATTAAAAAAAGAGATACCTAATATAGAAAACATTATACCACAATACCACATAGCATCATATTTAAATATTTCTGCTGTGCAATTAAGTCGAATTAGAAAAAAAATATATTCAAAATAATTCTATTAACATAGGTAAAGAATTAATAAACAAATTATATCTAATTTAGCAGTGTAAGAATTCTAAGCTCCCCCAAAGAATTACTACCCCTAAAAAAAGGTTTATTTTGTAAAAGGAGTAAACCTTTTTTTATGTCAAAATTTATAATACACTATTCCCTACATTTTATAATACCTGCACTTATAGCCTATTTATTTTTTAAAGATAATTGGAAAAAGGTTTACTTAATCTTTTTGTGTTCTATGTTGGTCGATTTAGATCATTTATTAGCCACTCCTATTTTTAAAGAGAATAGATGCAGTATCAACTTTCATCCATTGCATTCTTACATAGCTATTGGCTTTTATGCAGTAGGTTTGGTTTTTAAGAAAACGAGAATACTCTGTATAGCACTCTTATTTCATATGATAACAGATTATATAGATTGTTATTTGTAGTATTTTTTTAAGAGTATATCAAACTCATTAGAAATATTAAGTTTAAGTACTAAAAGTATATATACAACCGTAATTAAAATACTTTTTAAAGCAATATTTATAATAGGGTGAACAGGAAACTTCCATAAATAAATGTCACTTATAGTAAAATCCCAAAAATTAAAAGCTAAATAAAGAACAGTAATTATTACAATCATTTTTAACGACTTGTCTGTAAAAGGTGTCATAGAAAACTTACTTTTTACAAAAAATAACTTAAACGTATTTGCTAAAAAGATTACTATTAAAGTTGCAAACGCTAAGCCATCTGTTCCCATATCTAATTCATAATAAAAAAGTTTATTTAAAAGATAAACCGATAATGCCATAGAAATACTAATGGGTAATGTTATTTTATAAAACTTAGAATTGTTTATGATAGCTCCATTGTTCCCTAAGAAACCATTATATAGCTTCAGTACAGAAATCATAAGAACCACCAATGCACCACCTCCATATTCTTTAGGAAGTAAATTAAATAATTGACCAACGTTTGCATTTATTAAAACAAAGAAAAGGCCGCTAATTAATAAAAGGTTAATAGAACTCTTTTTATATAATGAAGCAACTTCTTTATGGTTCTCTTCATTTAATGTTTTAGATGTTAAAGGCTGTAAAATGTTTAACATTGCCCTACTTGGTGCTTCTATAAAAGAACCAATAAAAACGGCAACAGAATAATAAGCTGCAATTACCAAAGACTCCTTACCAGGTATCATAAATTTATCAATATCTAAAATAATGGCTCCTGCACTTCCTGCTAAAATAATATACCCAGAAAAACGAATTACTTCCTTAAAATTATCTGGTCTAGAAAAGGTGAATTTTGGCGTATATAAATTAAATGCATAAAACATCATGATAAGCGTTCTTAGAAAATAAGCCCCTGTTAAGAAGTAAATAAACTCGTGCTTTGTTATCAACTCAAAGTAAACTGCAAATAACAAAATCATTACCATTACACGGTTATACAGCTCCTTTAAAATATTACCAAAAACAGATTGAAATTGAACTTTAGCCCAAGAATAAAAAATCTCAAAATAAGAACAAGCAACGGCTACTAGGTAAATAACAACAGTATAATCTTTTATAATAGGATTTTCAACGGATAAATAATCCCCTATTTCTTGATAGAATAAGTTTCCAAAATAAGCTATAGGAATTGCAATAAATAGTGGTAAAAAAAGTACCGACGATAAAAAACTATCCCTCTCTTCTTTTGTAAAATAGCTAGAATAAAACTTTACAATTGTATGATGGATTCCTAACGCAATTAAAGGCATTAACAAATTAGAAGTAGATAACAGAAAAGTTACCAAACCATAATATTCATCTTCTAAAAAACGAGTATATAAAAACAAGGTATTTATTCCGCCAAAGGCAAAGCCAAGATAAATAAAAAGTGTGTTTTTTAAAGACTGTTTAAATACAACTCCCATGGCTACGAATGTAAACTTTTAAGAAGTAATGCAAGGTCTTTGGTCAGTTCTTTTCTATGAAATCTCTCAATATTTTTAGAATTCACTTCTAAAGAACCTTTTTTATATTGATGATATAATTTTAATATTTCTAATGATAATTTTTTTCCATTATCAAAATCAACTACAACACCAGCATTGGTTTCTTTCACTATTTCAGATAAATCTCCATCTTCTGGTCCAATCGCTAAAATGGGTCTTTTAGCAGTTAGATATTCAAATAACTTCCCTGTTAAAATTCCTTTTGATTTTTCTACATTCGGAATTAATAACAATAAAATCTGAGCTTTCTGCTGGTATGCTATTGCTTTTTCATGCGCAACATATCCAACAAAATTAGAATTCTCTGTTAAGTTATTTTGAGAAATTTCTTCTTTTACTTCATTAGAAATATCTCCAATAAAATTAAATTTTAAATCCTTCTTAAAACCTTCATCTTGTAAGCAAAGTTCTTTTAAAACGTTAAATAACACCTTAGGATTGCTTTGTTTTGGCAACAAACCGATGTAGGAAATAGAAAACTCCGTATCTAAAGTACTGTTGCTATTGGTTAAAACTTCATCATCAAAACCATTGGTAATCACTTCTACCCTACCTGCTTTTTTAGCAAATTCGGTTTTTAAAGCATTACTAACCGTTAATACGCAATCTGCATTTTTTAAAACTTTTTCTTCTAATTTTTTATTTCGATTTTTCGCAAAAGACAATTGCTTAAAATCTTTATTGTAATACAAATCCGACCAAGGGTCTCTAAAATCTGCAAGCCATTTAATATTATTTTGTTCGTGTAATTTCTGAGCAATTAAATGCATACTATGCGGCGGACCGGTAGAAATAATTGCATCAATCTTGTTAGCATCTAAATACTTTTGCAAGTATTTTACAGAAGAGTTTACCCAAAATACTTTAGGATCTGGAATAAAAAAATTCCCTCTTATAAATGATAAAACGCCTCCGTTACTTGCATTGGAAATTCCACTTTTCTGAGGTGTATTCTTTTTCCAAAAAAGGATATCTGTAGGTTCCCAAATAGCTTGTTTTAAAACTTCTATATTTTTAGGGACTTCATTAATTAAGGTATTATCTTCCTTAGGATACTTTACATTATCAACTGTGTATACAATAGGTTCTATTCCAAATTCTTGTAAATATTTTACAAATTTCAACCAACGTTGCACTCCAGAGCCTCCTGCAGGCGGCCAATAATATGTAATTATTAAAACTTTCAAGATGGTAGATTATCGTATAAATGTAGCAGTTTTTTTGAAGTCTGTTCCCAAGAGAACTCATTTTCTATAAACTCTTTTCCATTTTGTCCTAATTCATTTCTTAATTTCTCATCCTTGTAGAGCGTTATAATTTTATCAGAAAAATCTTGTACATCTCTGTCTTTATGAATTAAACCTGTTTTATTATTCTCTACAACTCTTTTTTGAGCCGTAGCATCACTCACTAAAAGTGGTTTTGCCAAACTCATATATTGAAAAATCTTATTTGCATAAGCTACATCATGTTGTAAATTTCTATGCAAAGGCGAAATACAAATAGCACTAGACAAAATATAAGATTGAAATAAAGCAACATTTTGCCAACCTTCAAAATCAACAAATTCTTCTAATTTTAAGTCAGCTACTTGTTGTTTTAAAACAACATCTGTAGTATTTCTGCCTACAATAACCAACTTAATATTTGGGATGGTTTCTTTTAATGAAGTTAGAGACTCAATAGCCGTTTGCAGGCCTCTTCTTAAATGAGTATCTCCTAAATACAAGAGTACAAAATTGTCTTTGTACCTAGCTACAACCGTTTTATCAACTTTATAATCTGTATAAAACGATTCTCTAATGGTATTCGGAACTAAAACTAACTTTTCTTTAACAGAGGGGATTCTTTCTACTAGATTCTCTAAAAATTCAGGAGAAACCGAAATTACTTTATCTGCTTTTTTTATAAATTTCTTTTCTTTCTTTTTCCATTTTGATGGTGAAATAATATACTTTCCTGGAAATTTCTGCAGGTGCGGATATAATTTCATCACTTCTGGCATATTATCATGTAAGTCTAAAACTACCGGTAAATTGAAAGATTTATTTGCATTAAAAACAGCTTCTGCAATTCTAATGTCATGTATATGTAACGCATCAATTTTTGTTTCTTCTATAAATTGATGAATCTTTTTTTTCATCAAAATGCCATAAAGAGGAACGGTATACGCTAAAGCTGATAATTTATATTCTAGTTTATTTGATGTAAATCTTTTAACCTGAACTCCGTTTATAACTTCAGACGATTTTTCTTCAGCATATTTTAAGCAGAACAGAAAAACATCATGACCTGCTTTCACCAAAGAAACGGCTTCGTTTTCTACCCTTGGATCAGGCGGAAAAGGAGCATCTAAAATCATCCCTATTTTCATTATTTTTCTTTCTTCTTTTTGTAAAAAAACCAACCAGCTGTTATTAAAATTAACAACGCATAAGAAGCTAATGAAATAATTTTTCCTTGCTGAATTACTTTAGGTTCAAACTTAAATTCGATCGTATGCTCTCCTGCAGGAATTGTCATTCCACGTAACACATAATTAACACGCACATGCGGCGTTAATTTTCCATCAACATAAGCGTTCCAACCATCTTTATAATAGATTTCAGAAAAAACAGCAAACTGATCTTTCAATGTTTTAGCTTGATATGTTAACGTTGTTACATCGTAATTTAAAAGTTCTATTTTGGCAGTACTATCAATTTCTCTAGGAAAAGTAGATTGATTGTCTTCATCGTTATAGAAAACAGCCACCTTCTTTGTATTTAAAGAATCTAAAGCTTGAATTTCTTCATTCGCTGAATCTACAATTTTTACACGTTCTACAAACCAAGCATTTCCGTTAGCATCTGGGTTTAATTGCGATTGCTTCTCTCCTTTATCATTACCAATAATAAAATATTTAGTATTTAACATGTTTAAAACTTGCATGTTATTTTTGGCAATTTGAAAATCAAATAACTCTTGATAACGACCTAATTTTGCTGCATGATACCCTCCAATAGATTGATGAAAGTAAGATGTACTACCATCATTCATTGGGTTTACAGTGAAATTACCAACTCTATAATGACTTTTATCTTGTAAAATAATTTTATCTGCTGTTGATGCTATAAATGGTTTCTCAATTTTTCTTGCAGATTGAAAATCATCTTCATTTACGTACTTTTTATCCACAGAAATTAAATCAAATAACAAAAAGACAGTTAATGCTAAAATAGCAACACCTTGTTTTAATTTATCCTTTAACAACATCCATAAAACACCTGCAGAAAGTATCATTAAAAATAAAGAACGTAATGTATCTGTTAATAGCATCGATTTTCTATCAGAAATAATTGCATCTGCTAAACCCGGTAACTGATTGTATTGAGCATCTCTTATTCCTTCAAAAGTTGAAAATCCGTGTGCTAATAAAAACCCTAAAACAATTAATCCTCCAAAAGCATAGACTGCTTTTTTTAATCCATCTAGTTTTTCATCCGAAGAAATCTTAGACGAAAAGAATTCTTTTAATGCTAGTATCCCTAAAATAGGCACACATAGTTCTGCAATTACTTGTATCGAGGAAACAGCTCTAAATTTATTGTACAACGGAAAATAATCAATAAAGAAATTGGTTAAAACATCAAAGTTTCTCCCCCAACTCATTAAAATTGAAAAAACGGTTGCAGTAACCAACCATTGTTTCAAGCGTCCTTTTACCAAAAATATCCCTAAGAAAAATAGAAAGAAAATTACAGCACCAATATAAGCAGGTGCTTCTACAATATTTTGATTTCCCCAATAGGTAAGCGCTTGTTCAGAGTATTCTTTTGCTGCACTTCTTCCTGCTTTTTCTTCTAAAATTTGATAAAAATTAGAATCTTCCCCTAATTTTTCTATGGTTCCTCCGCCCATAAAACGAGGAATGAATAAATTAAAAGTCTCTAATTTTGCGTAACTATATTCTGTAATATAGGCTTTATCTAAGCCTTTTGTAGCTTCTTTTTTACTCCCATCTGGCGTAATAGTCAATTCAGATTTCCCTCTTGTACTATGATCTGCATATTCTTTCATAGCCATTAAACGAGGTGCATTTGCTCCAATACCTAATAAAACTGCTGCAAAAATTATAGCTACTTGTTTTATAAAAGTCGGAATAATTTTTTCTTTAATAGCATGGATAAACTCTACAATTCCTAGAATAATTAAAGCAAAACCTAGGTAATACGTCATCTGAGGATGGTTTGTATAAATTTCTAAAGCCATTGCGACTCCAGTTACCATAAAACCAAGAATATATCGTTTCTGAAAAACCCATAACAATCCAGCTAATATCAATGGCATATAAGCAATTGCATGTGCTTTTGCATTATGTCCTGCTCCAAAAATAATGATTAAATAGGTTGAAAACCCAAAGGCGAGCGACCCAAAAATAGCCAACCTCCAATTTACTTTCAAAGCCATCATTAAAACAAAGAAGCTTAAAAAATATAAGAAAGTATAATCTGCAGGTCTTGGCAAAAAGCGTAAAATTCTGTCTATTCCCCTTACAAAATCATTCGGATAATAAGCACTTACTTGGTACGCCGGCATTCCACTAAAAGAAGCACCTGTCCAATAAGGCTCTGTGTTTTTATCTGCTCTAAAATCATTAATCTCTTTTACCATTCCGGTAAACTGAGTAATATCAGATTGGTTTAGCTTCTCACCTTTTAAAACAGGATGAAAATAGATAATTGATACCAAAGCAAAAATTGCAACAGCACCGATGTATGGTAAAATTTTAGTAAACTTCATAAATTAATCTATTTCCTCAAAATCCACATATTCACCAACAGAATTTTTACTTTGCTGTTGATTCCCTGGAGTTTTATCGATTACTGTTTTCCCTTCTGGCACAGTATTTTTTTGCGGTTCTTGTTGTTGTCCGCCACCGTATTGCTGTTCTGCTTTCTTTTTAATTGTTTCAGCAGCCTTTTTAATTAAAAAAGGTGCGAATAATTTTGCTAAAAACTTAAACGCATAATAGCAAAAAACAATAATAGCTATGGTTCTTAATAATCCCATTCAAATATTTATTTATAAAAAAATCAATCAAAAATAACAATTTGAATACAATTGGAGCGTTTACAAACTATAAAACTTTCTTAAACTCAAAAAAGTATCGTTTGCTTTTATAAAATAGCATTTTTATACTATGTTTGTGTAATAGGTAGTTACTGCCAATAATATATTATCTTAATTTATGAAAAACTTTTTCCTGAAATTTTTTATTACCCTCATCGTATTTATAAGTAGCTCTACACAAGCACAATACACCGATGTAATAAACTCTAACAAACCTGGTTTTTCAGAAAGTCCATACAGTGTTGGTACTGGCGTATATCAATTTGAGACAAATGTTTTCTACAAAAACACCAGTATAGAGCCTACTTTTTCTATACCAGAATCTTTTGGAGCAGATTTACTTTTTAGAACAAGTTTTTTTCTTGAAAAATTAGAATTAAATGCGCAGTTAACATATCAAAAAGACGAAGTAACATTCCATAATGTTTTCACATCGCAATATTCAAATTCTGGGTTAAGTAAATTTACAATCGGTGCAAAATACTTGTTATTTCAACCAGAATATACTGATAAAACAAAAGAAGTTAGAAGTTGGAGAAAAAGGCATGCTTTTGATAAAAAGCGATTAATTCCTTCTGTTGCTTTGTATTTAGGAATAAATACAGATGTTGTAGATGATCTATATAAAACAGAAAGCATTTCACCTAAATTAGGCGTTTTATTACAGCAAAATATTACAGATCGATTTAATATCGTTTACAATGGATATTACGATAAAATAGGAACCGACTTCTTTGAACTTTCATATATCATTACTGCAACACAGAATCTAAACTACAATTGGTCTGGTTTTATAGAACACCAAGCAATTTTTAAAAAAGAACAAAATAATTTAAACATAGGAGCAGGATTAGCCTATCTTATTAATGAAGATTTCCAACTAAATACCTCAGCAAGATTTCTAAAAGAAGGAAAATCCCAAGGCTTTTACGGAGGTTTTGGTATCTCTTATAGAATAGATACTCATTCTGATTCTTATACAGATTTAGACGATAGCGGTCAAGTGATTAAAGACACGCCAATTAGTAGGTACAATAAAAAACAAAACGGTTTTTTCTCTAGAATATTTAGTGTTTTCAAGAAAAAAGACAAGAAAAAATCAGTTAGAAAAAGAAGTAGAAAAAGGACTTCTACAAAAGAGAAAAAAGGAGGTTTCTTAGGTTTGTTTGGTAAGAAAAAAGCAAAAGAAGAAACAGATATAGAAAAATTAGAAAGAGAAATTAAAGAGCTTGAGAAAGAAGTAGAAGAAGATTAAAATAACCATTAGAAATACTATTTTTGTAATATGATTACAATTAAAAAAATGACCACCAAAAAGGAAATGAAACAATTTGTAACATTTCCTTTTTCGTTATATAAAGACCATAAATATTGGGTTCCTCCTATTATTAAAGATGAAATAGACAATTTTGATCCAGCAAAAAACCCTGTTTTTGAAAATGCAGATGCGCAGTTCTTTGTTGCTTTAAGAGATGGCAAAATTGTAGGAAGAGTTATTGCAATAATCAATTGGTTTGAGGTTGAAAAACAACAAATTAAAAAAATGCGTTTTGGTTGGTTTGATGTTATTGATGATATTGAAGTAAGTAAAGCTCTATTGGAGAAAGTTAGAGAAATAGGATTAGAAAATAACTTAGAATATATAGAAGGACCAATAGGTTTTAACAACCTAGATAAAACGGGTGTTTTAACAGAAGGTTTCGACCATATTGGTACCATGATTACCTGGTACAATCATCCTTACTATAAAGACCATTTAGAGCAATTAGGTTTTGTAAAAGAGAAGGAATATTTAGAAAATAAATTCAAATTTAAAAATGTTGATGGTGTTTATTTTGATAGAATAAGTAACATTTTAAAAAGACGTTTTAAATTAAAAGCCTTAGATTTTACAAAGACAAAAGACATTTTACCTTACGTAGATGAAATGTTTGAGGTTTTTAGTGCTTCCTACTCTAAACTGTCTTCTTTTGTGCCAATTTCTGATTCTCAAATTGCTTTTTTCAAGAAGAAATACATCAGCTTTATCAATCCAGAATATATAAAATTTGTGGTTGATGAAAATAATAAATTAGTAGCTTTTGCCATTGTAATGCCCTCTTTCTCGGAAGCTTTACAAAAAGCAAACGGAAAGTTATTTCCATTCGGATTGTTTCACTTATTAAAAGCAAGAAAGCACTCTAAAGATGTTACATTTTATTTAATTGGTGTGCATCCAGATTATCAAAATAAAGGTGTACACGCCATTATATTTGATCAATACACAAAAACTTTTGCACCTCTAGGCATCGAAAATTGTATTAGAACTCCCGAGTTAGAAGACAATGAAGCTATTAAAAAATTATGGGAAAACTTTGATCCTGTAACGCATAAAAGACGAAGAACATATCGAAAGAGTATTCAGTAAATCATTAGCAAAAGCAAAATTAAAAAACTTTGCGTCTTTGCGAGAAAAAAGAACCTTGAAACTAATTTAAAAAATGCAATTATTTTATAATTCTGAAATTTCTACAGAAACCACTCAACTCACATTCGATAAAATTGAGAGTAAACATATTGTACGTGTTTTACGTAAAAAAGAAAATGACATTCTTAAAATTACAAACGGTAAAGGCTTTTTGTTTGATGTAAAAATTATACTTGCAAGCGACAAAAAATGTTTGGCAGAAGTTATTGGTTTTGAAGAAAAACCTAAACCATGGAATTATTACCTCCATATTGCCATTGCTCCTACCAAATTAAATGACAGAATTGAATGGTTTTTAGAAAAAGCAACAGAAATTGGTATCGATGAGATTACACCAATTATTTGTTCTAATTCAGAACGTAGAGTTGTAAAGCTAGAACGTTTCGAAAAAATTATTCAGTCTGCCATGAAGCAATCTTTAAAATTCACGCTTCCTAAATTGAATGAACCAGTAAAATTGAATGATTTTATAAAACAAGATTTTAAAGGTAACGTTTGTATTGCACACTGCGAAGATCAAAAAGATAAAAACTTATTACAATCCGTTATAAAACCTTCAGAAAAAACGACCATTTTAATTGGTCCTGAAGGCGATTTTTCTAGTGATGAAATTAAAAAATGTTTGGTAAAAAATATGATTCCTATATCTTTAGGAGAAAGTAGATTGCGTACAGAAACTGCTGCATTAGTAGCTGTAAATACCATTTCGTTTATCAATCAGTAATTTTTACTATATTGCTTTCAATTCTCACTAAAATAATTGATGAAGCAAACTTTAGTTCTAGTATTAATTTTCCTTATCTTCTCTACAAATGCACAGGATGTTGCCATTTTAAAATACAATGGCGGTGGAGATTGGTACGCAAACCCAACAGCAATTCCTAATTTAGTAGACTTTGCAAACAAAAATATTGGAACCAATATTTCTAAAGATCCACAAGCCGTAAATATTAATAGTGAAGATCTTTTTAGCTACCCTATCATCTTTATGACGGGGCATGGAAATGTATTGTTTTCTGATGATGACGCGAACAACTTAAAAAATTACTTAATTTCTGGGGGATTTTTACATATTTCAGACAATTACGGATTAGATAAATTTATACGAAGAGAATTAAAGAAAGTTTTTCCGAATTTAGAGTTTAAAGAAATCCCGACCAATCATCCTATTTTTAATCAGACTTTTAAATTCCCTAACGGGATTCCAAAAATTCATGAACACAATAAAAAACCTGCCCAAGGTTTTGGTTTGTTTTACAAAGGAAGGTTGGTTGTTTTTTACGATTATGAAACAGATTTAAGCGATGGTTGGGAAGATGAAATTATACACAATAACCCAAAAAGTGTAAGAGAAACTGCGTTAAAAATGGGGGCGAACATTATTGAGTTTGCTTTTAAGAATTAAGTTAGCAGTTAGCAGTTAGCAGTTAGCAGTTAGCAAAAATAAAAAACTTTTAGCCTTTGCAACTTTGCTAGAAAAAATAAAATTTAAAACAAGATTTTTTGAACCAAGAAAACCAGAAACTTTGAAACTTTGAAACTAATTTAAATAAATGCAAAACAACATAGATATAGACGATATTAAAATAAACTTTGATGAGAGTGGTTTATGGGTTTTAAACATAGCCATTGCCATTATTATGTTTGGCGTTGCTTTGGGTATTTCAGTAGAAGACTTTAAAAGGCTTTTTAAAAATCCTAAAATCGTTTTTGTAGGTGTTTTATCACAATTTATTTTATTACCTGCAGCAACATTTTTAATTATTTTAATACTAAAACCGCATCCTAGTTTTGCATTAGGGATGATGATGATTGCTGCGTGTCCTGGTGGAAATGTTTCAAACTTTTTCAGTAAAATGGCTGGAGGAAATGCAGCTTTATCTGTAAGTTTAACAGCTTTTGCAACCTTAATTTGTATTATAATGACGCCTCTTAATTTACAGTTTTGGGGAAGTTTATATGAACCAACCAATATAATTTTAAAAACAGTTTCTTTAAATCCGTATGATTTATTTAAACTCGTTTCTATAATTTTAGGAATCCCTTTAATTCTTGGAATGGTTATTAAACACTACCACTCTGAAATGGCTCAAAAGATTGAAAAAGTCTTAAAACCATTGTCCATGTTGGTTTTTATCGCTTTAATTTTTATTGCGTTTTCTCAGAATTTAGACGTTTTTATACATCATATTCACCACGTGCTATTCTTGGTTATTTTTCATAATATTTTTGCCTACATTTTAGGGTTTTATACCGCAAAAAGTTTTAAATTGAATAAAAAAGATTGTAAAACAATCGCTATGGAAACTGGTATCCAAAATGGAGGATTAGGTTTGTTACTAATTTTTGGTTTCTTTGAAGGTTTAGGAGGAATGGCTTTATTGGCTGCTTTTTGGGGAGTTTGGGATGTCTTTTCTGGCATGGCATTAGCGACTTATTGGGGCAGAAAATCATCTTTAAAATAATTATTAAAATTATATGGAAATTTCACAAATATGGTTTCGTTTAGTGCGTTTGTACGTTAAACTCGGACTCTTTTTTTACACAAAAGAAATAAAAGTAGTGGGTTTAAAAAACGTACCAAAAAAAGGAGCTGTACTTTTTGCTATAAACCACCCAAACGGATTGATAGATCCTTTAATTGTAACTACTAATAACCCAAGAGCTAGTTATTTTTTAGTAAAAGCGGCTGCTTTTAAAAACCCAATTATAGAAAAAATTCTAAATTCTTTAAATCTAATAGCCATTTATAGAATGCGAGACGGCATCGATCAATTGGCAAAAAACGAGGAAGTTTTTAATAAATGTTATGACATTTTTAATAGAGGAAAATCTTTAATGATTTTCCCAGAAGGTAGCGATTGTAGAGACAGAACCGTAAGACCTTTAAGTAAAGGTTTTACTAGAATTGTATATGGAGCTATTGAAAAATATCCTGATTTACAGATACAAGTAGTACCTGTTGGACTTACGTATCAAAATGCATCTCACTTTCCTTGTAAAGTAGCGCTGCATTATGGAGCACCTATTAATGCTAGTGAAATTTACGCAAACAATATCCCTAGTAAATCTATTAACATTTTAAAAAACGAAGTTGTAAATCAATTAAAAGGACTCTCTGTTCATGTAGAAAAAGATGAAAATTATGATACTATTTTAACGAAGCTAAATGATGCGCAAGTAGATTTTACAGAAGTAAAAAAAGTACAAGAGATGATTAAGACAAATACATTTCCACCTAAAAAAGAAGGCTCTAAAAACTATTTAAAACCGTTGTACTATTTAATTCTCCTAAATAGTTTGATTCATTATATAATTTATAAAAAGCAAGCGAAAAAAAATCCGGATATCGATTTTGTAGATACTTTTAGGTTTACCTATAACTTGTTTATTTTACCTGTTTTTTATGCACTCCAAGCTTTTATAGTTTCGTATTTCTTTGACAACAAAATAGGACTCTTTTATTTTACTTTTAGCTGTTTTATAATATTTATATATAGCAAGTTGTCACCAACAAATACAGAAGCTAACTCTTAAAATAAAAAAAAATGAGAAAAACGATTGCATTAATAATGATAATCTTATGTTCTGCATTCTCTTTTGGCCAAGAACAAAAAGCAATAACGATTACTTATGGGGCTGAAAAAGAAGTAATCCCAAATATTGGAGATACTATAAGAGAATACAATTCAACTAAAATACTTAAAAAAATAAAATTTAGGAGTTTAGAAAAATTCACTATTCAAGAATATACAGAAAATGGCGACTTGTATAAATTAACAACCTTTCCATTAGAAAACCTTAAAAATAAAAGCTTGACTAAATATCACCCAAATGGAAATATTATTTTAATAGCAAACTATGATAACGGAATTGTTGATGGATATTTTCAAAAATTTTATGCTAATGGAAAACCTATGAAAATTGGTACTTATAAAAAAATGAAAAAAATAGGAGAATGGAAATATTTTAATGAAAATGGTAAATTAACAAAACAAGAAAATTATGAAAACGGGAAGTTAATTAATTAAAAAAACAACTACAACGCATCTAAAATTAATAACATAAACATCTGACTTTCTATAATACAATAAAGCTAGCAACCAAGTTTAGCCCTGATTGCAGCAATTGTTTGAGCTCTTTTTTATTCTTTTTCTGAATAAAAAAAGCGAGTGCGGAAAGCAGGAAATAGCTTCTGAAAAAGAATATTTCATACTTCTTAATTTATAATAGCATCCTGAATAACTTGCTGAATTTCTGTACGCATATTACTCCTTACCAAACTCATGTTTGCTGCTGTAGGGTACACTCTATTAGACAAAAACACATATACAATTCCACTTTTTGGATCTGCCCAAGTGTAAGTACCTGTAAAACCAGAATGCCCAAAACTCTCGTCGGATACACAGCCACAAGTTGCTTTTACCTTAGGGTTTAACTGCGGTTTATCGAAACCTAAACCTCTACGCACCTGCATATCTGAAAAATAACGATGGTTAAATTTGTCTAAGGTTTCTGTTTTTAAATACCTTTTACCACCATAATATCCTTTCTGTAAATACATCTGCATAATTTTTGCAACATCATTTGCATTGGCAAATAAACCTGCATGCCCACCTACTCCACCTAACATCGCAGCTCCCATATCATGCACATAACCTTGTACTAATTGGTTACGGTAATAGTTGTCTTTTTCGGTAGGTATAATTTCGTTTGCAGGAAACTTTTGAAGTGGTAAATAAGTAGTTCTATTAGCACCTAAAGATTGGTAAAACTCTTCATCTACCAAGGTATTTAAAGGTTTTTCATAAGTATTTTCTATCGCTTCTTGCAATAAATAATATCCTAAATCGCTGTATTTATAACCTGCAGTTGTTCTTTGGTCTGCTTCTTTAATATATTTATAAATACTGTCTTTATAACTCTTGTTTATATATAAGTTTTTTGCCACGTTTAGTGAAAATCTTTCCGATTGTTTATTACTATAAAAAGCAGGTAAATTTTTATGCGTTATACTATCTTGAGTTGCCACATAAAAAGGAATCCACGCTTTTAAACGTCCGTAATGTGAAAGGATTTCTCTAACAGAAACCGCTGCTTTATTAGATCCTTTAAAACCTGGTAAAAGATCTTGAAGTTTTTCATTTAAAGAAATTTTCTTCTCTTCTTCTGCTTTCATCACTAAAGGTAAAGAGGCTAAAATTTTAGTAAGGGAAGCCAAATCATACACGTCAGAATTTTTTACTTTTCTAGACGTATCATCTGTGTGATGACCGTAACTTTTCTCTAAGACAATTTTACCATGTCTTGCCACTACAACCTGAAAACCAGGTGCCATTTTTTCCTTTAAAATAATGGTAGCTAAAGAATCTATCTTTTTTAATTTTATAGAAGATAATTGGGCTGCTTCTGGTATAGTATATTCAAATCTACTTAGGTTTGAGGTAAAGAAACCACTACCTTCTAAAAAATCACTTTTAATAGAAACAGGCAACTTCCCTTTTGCTCCAAAAGCTCCAAAAATTAATTGAGCAGAGAGTTCTTGGGCCAATTTACTATTTTGGTATGACACAATAATGCCTTCTATATTTGTAAAAGATTTTACCTGTAATAAACTATAAGGACTTGCAAAAACATCTAAAATTACATTATTCTCTCTAGATATTTCTTGCAACCAAACCAATTCTTTATTTGTAAACTTATAACTTTTCCATGGGTTAGCATTCGATTTATGAAAACCAACGATTACCATGTTATAAGGTTTCAATTTTGTTATAAGTCCGTCTAAATTTTCACTATAAATCTCATCTACTTGTCCATAATTTTGAAGCATATCAATAAAAGGATATCCAGAATCGTCGCCTAATTTTACATATGCAATTTTTCTTTCTTCTAAATTTGTAATAGGTATATTATAGTTTTTATTTTTGAGAACAGTTAAAGAATTCTTCACCAATTCTCTATGCAATAATTCATCTTCAATTGAATTTAAGTCTTCATGCAAATTATTTAAGACTACTGGTTTATATTCATTTAAACCTGCCCAATATTTCGCTTTTAATATTTTACGAACAGAAAAATTGATTCTTTCTTCTGTTAATGTCTTTAACTCAATAGCCTTTTTAATCATATTTACCGTAGCAGGAATCTCTTGCGGAATTAACAGTAAATCATTCCCTGCTTGTATAGCTGCCAAATTAATTTCTGCCGAAGTAGCATAATTAGCAGCACCCTTCATATTTAAACCATCGGTAATTACCAAGCCTAAGAAGCCTAATTTTTGCTGCAATAAATTAGTCACTACATTTTTAGACAAAGAAGTAGGCAATCTACTATCTGGTTCTAAACTAGCAATACTTAAATGTGCCGTCATAACACTTGCCATACCAGCATCAAAAACTCTTTTGTATGGATACAATTCAACAGAATCTAAGCGCGCTAAATCAAAATTTAAAACGGGTAATGTATGGTGAGAATCTGTTGCGGTATCTCCATGCCCCGGAAAATGTTTTGCATTTGCCAAAACCCCTTGACTTTGCATCCCTTTTGTAAACGCAATCGCTTTCTGGGTTACGTTTTCTTTATCTTCACCAAAAGATCTGTTTCCAATAATTGGGTTTTCTGGATTTGTATTAATATCTACAACTGGCGCAAAGTTTACATGAATTCCCAATCGCTTACAATGCATCCCCAAATGCTTACCGAATTCAGTAATTAAAGAATCTTTTTCAATAGCACCCAAAGTCATGTTCCAAGGAAATCTATAGGTATCTTTTAAACGCATGTCCAAGCCCCATTCTCCATCAAAACCAATTAACAAAGGTACTTTTGCCGAATCTTGAAATTTATTAGTAAGTACCGCTTGTTTTTCAGGAGTTCCTTGCATAAAAATTAAATTACCCACATGATATTTTTGAATCATATTGGTAATATAAGCTTCGTGCTTTTTGTCTTTATTAGAATAGGCTTGTATCATAAAAAGCTGACCAATCTTCTCATCAATCGACATATTTTTTAAAATACTATCTACCCAAATATCTTGCGCCTCTGCATCTTTCGCTATTAAAGGATCTACACTTTGTGCAGATAAATTAAAAACAAAACTTATAAAAACGACTATTAATAACTCTTTCTTCATATTATTATGGGACATATTCTTAGGGCGTTTTAACAGGCTTTCGCTACTCGCTTTTTTTAGGTTGTTCTCTATACAATTACGCTAAAAAGCGTAACCACTCGAACTGAAACCTAAAAAAGAGCTCAAACAGACCGCTCTATCCTTAACGCAACAATTTGCTAACTGAATTCAATAATTTTAATACAATTTTTACACCAAAAAACGTTTGTGCCAACTATCTTTTGCGGGAATTTCCCAATTGTTTTCAAAATCTTCTTTGGTAGCTACCATATTATTAAAAACAATCGTATCGGCAGTTACTTTATTTTCTTCTGCGAACTTCTGAAAATCGAACAATTTTACTAAGTTAATATTGTCATTATCTTTAAAAGTAACATTCAATTTATCCATTAAATCTAATTGTAATCCGTTTTCTAATTCTTTAATAAAACGAACAGAACTATCTATAGAACAACCAGAAACATTGTTAAAGCTTTCATCTACTGCCAACACCAAAAACTGATTGTATTTGATAGTAAAAGAACCTTTTAAATCGTCTCCATGACGCGTCCATTGGTTAATAAAGTCTTCTGCTTTTTCTGAAATAAAGTTTATTTCATTCTCTGTAAATTCTCTATTGGATTGGTAAATCCAAACGCGAGAATTATTTGGTAAATTTTTATATTCTGTAAACATTGTTTGTTGTGTAATTTTTTAACTGTTTAATTGACAGTTTAGTTTAATACATCTTAATTATTAGATTTCTCAATCGCCTAAAAAGACTCATTCCAAATGACAAAAAAGAACTATCTTAAATTAAACTTCTGTTGTAAAGCTTCTAATTTTTCTTTGTCAGACATTTGCTTTTTTGGCGCCGTCATTCTTTCTTTAATTTCTTTTAAAACCTTTTTAGTGTACAAAGGAAAATCTGCATTCTGCATCCAGTTATTATAACCAGGATTTTCTTTAAACACCTCTTCTACCGTTCTACCTTTGTATTTTCCGAAAGAGAAAATTTCTTGCTTTTTATCATTCATCAGAATAAAACCAGCAAAATCTGCTCTTTCTCCGTGTGTAGAATATTCACTTAAAGCATCTACAGTATTTTGTATGTCATCATATTTATCTAACTGAGCTAACAAAATTTCGTACGTTGCATTGGTATCTGCTTCTGCTCCGTGTGCTCCTTCTAATTCTTTTCCGCAGTAAAACTGATATCCAGCACTTAATGTTCTTTGTTCTTTTTTATGAAAAATTACTTGCACATCAATTGCTTTTCTATTTTTCATATCAAAGTCGATACCAGCTCTCATTAACTCTTCCGCTAAAAGCGGGATGTCAAAACGATTAGAGTTAAAACCTGCCAAATCAGAATCTGCAATCATCTCATTAATTTGTGGTGCTAATTCTTTAAAAGTTGGCTCTGAAGCTACTTTTTCATTTGTAATTCCATGTACATCTATAGATCCTTGTGGAATTTCCATTTCCGGATTTACCAACCAAGTTTTACTTTCCTTATTTCCGTTTGGGAATACTTTTAATATGGCAATTTCAACAACTTTATCTGTTGCAATGTTTACTCCTGTTGTTTCTAAATCGAAAAATACGATTGGCTTCTTTAAATCTAAATTCATTTTAATATTTTAATTTCTCTACTTCGCTCAGGTAAAAATAATTACCTACTAAATCGCAAGCAAGAACTATTCGTTATTTAATTGTGTTTTAAATGCAGCTACTTGATCCTGAATTTTTGCAGGTAAAGTTGGTTCTTTAAAGTTAAATTTTTCTAATTCTTCTAATACAATATCTGCTAAAATAAATCTTGCCGTTGGTTTGTCATCCGCAGGAATTATAAACCAAGGTGCATTTTCTTTAGAAGTTCTGTTTAATAAATCTTCATAACAGAACTGGTATTTATCCCACAGTTTACGTTCTTTTAAATCGCCTGCAGAAAATTTCCAATTCTTTTCAGGTAAATTCAACCTGCGTAATAATCTATTCTTTTGTTCGTCTTTAGACAAATTTAAAAAGAACTTTAATACGATGGTTCCACTATCTGTAATATGCTTTTCAAAATTATTGATTCTTTCCATTCTTTCATGAAAAAAAGCATCATTGATATCTTCTAACGTATTTATGGTCGGAATATTTTCTCCAAAAACATACTCAGGATGCACTCTTGTCACCAACACGTTTTCATAATGTGTTCTATTAAAAACACCTATTTTACCTTTTGCCGGAAGTGCAATATAATGACGCCATAAAAAATCGTGCTTTAATTCCAACTCTGTTGGTACTTTAAAACTATGCACTTCTACTCCACGTGCATTTACATCTTTAAAAACCTCTCTAATTAAACTGTCTTTGCCAGAAGTATCCATTCCTTGTAAGCAAATAAGCATACTATATTTGCCTTCTGCATACATTGTATCCTGAATATCACTCAGTTTTTTTCTGATTTTCTTTAGCTTCTTCTTAGACTTTTCTATTACTTCTTTTGTATTAAAATCAGTCAATTGAATAGTTCCTTTTACCTTATATTTTTCCTTGTCTAGCATCCTTTCAAATATTTTTTAAAGATAGATAAAATCGTGATTTTTACCCGTGATTTTCATAGCATTTTATAATAATTATATTCACAATATAGTCATCATTTAAAAATAAAATATCTAATTCTTAATTTTAGCATAAAGTTAACGTGTTTCATTTTATTCAGGTACAAAAACAGTACAAAATTTATCTAATTAAAAAAATGAAATAAATGTCTCCTTGCGTGTAATCAAGACCTATTTTAGTCGGTAATTAAATCTCAACTACGCTCAAACAGAAAATAAAAGAACAAAAAAAAGGCCTTTTACAACCACAACTTAAAAAACAGGATACATCAATTCACCTACTCAACTTAAATATTTTTAACGCTAAAATTATCATTATATCATATTGAAGAGAAATTCATGAATTCGTAGCTTTTTTAGACTTTAAAATTCATTATTTTTGCCACATGGTAAAAGAAATTCAACTTCGAGTAAATTTAATAGAAGAACGTAAAGAAAACATCTTATTATACAAAGCTTCTAAGCAATTAAGCCTTGATAAAAGTGAAATTTCTGCTGTTAAAGTATTGCGTAAATCTATAGATGCACGTAAAAAAGACATCATATTTAACTACAAAGTAGCCGTTTATATCAATGAAAAAGTACCAGATAAATCTGATTATACTTTTGAATATAAAGATGTTTCTAATGCCAAAGAAGTACATATTATTGGTTTTGGACCCGCAGGAATGTACGCTGCTTTGCGTTGTATAGAATTAGGTTACAAACCAATTGTTTTAGAACGTGGAAAAAATGTACAAGATAGAAGGCGTGATTTAAAAGCCATCAATCAAGATCATTTTGTAAACGAAGATTCTAATTATTGTTTTGGTGAAGGTGGAGCCGGAACCTATTCTGATGGAAAACTCTACACACGCTCATTAAAACGTGGTGATGTTAGAAGAATTTTTGAAAATTTAGTTTTTCATGGAGCAACAGAACAAATTTTGGTAGATGCACACCCTCATATTGGAACCAATAAATTACCAAAAATCATCGAGAATGTTCGTGAGAATATTTTAAAGTACGGTGGAGAAATTCATTTTGAAACTCGTGTTACCGATTTTACTGTAAAAAACAATAAACTACAAGCTATCCATCTTAAAAACGGAAAAGAAATGGCTGTGAATTCAGTTATTTTAGCAACCGGACATTCGGCTAGAGATATATACGAATTACTACACAAGAAAGAGATTGCTTTAAAAGCAAAGTCTTTTGCGATGGGCGTTCGTGTAGAACATCCGCAAGAAATTATAGATCAAATTCAATATCATTGTTCAGGAGAAAGAGACGAATTGTTACCAGCAGCAGCTTATAGCTTGGTACACCAAGTAAATAATAGAGGTGTATATTCTTTTTGTATGTGTCCTGGTGGATTTATTGTTCCTGCAGCTACTGCAAACGGTGAAGTTGTTGTAAACGGAATGTCGCCTTCTCGTAGAAATAATCGTTTTGCAAATTCAGGAATTGTTGTTGAATTAGATATTGATAAAGATTTTAAGAAATACGAACAGTTTGGACCTTTAAAAGGATTAGAATTTCAAAAAGATTTAGAAAAAATAGCCTTTTTTGCTGGAGGAAGAACACAAACAGCACCTGCACAAAGATTGGTGGATTTTGTTGACGGAAGACTTTCTAACGATTTAAATGATTGTTCATATCAACCAGGATTAAAATCGGCTCCTTTACATTCTTTATTACCTAAAATTATTGGAGGTAGATTAAGAAAAGGTTTTGCAGCATTCGGACAAAAAATGCACGGTTATTATACCAACGAAGCAAATATTATTGGAGTGGAATCTAGAACTTCATCACCGGTAAACATCCCTAGAAAAGAAAGTTTAGAACATACAGAAATAGAAGGTTTATATCCTTGTGGTGAAGGTGGTGGTTATGCTGGTGGAATTGTTTCTGCTGCCATGGATGGAGAACGTTGTGCAGAAGCTGCAATTGCAAAGTTGTAGACTTTAAATATTATCTCTTTAGACAATATAATATTAGTTCTCGATACAAAATTTATAAAAAGAAATTTTACTCGGACTGACATTTTGTAAATCATTATAAAAACAAAAAATACCTCGAAGCAAAGCCTCGAGGTATTTTTATACATTTCATTTTGATATTAAAATCAAAACTTATTTTATACTTCCGCTATTGCGGAAATAATTATTTCTTTAAACTTGTAAAGTAATCGAAAATTTCAGGAACGTTTCCGCTTCCCATATCAGCCGCTACAGCTGCTTGAAGGTTTGCAGAAGTAGCTTCTGCTATTTTAGAAGTAGTACCTAAATCGTTCATCATCTGAACAAAATAACCTAAATCTTTATTTGCATTGTTAATAGAAAAACCTAAATCACTTACGTTATCTACTGCGTAATGTTTACAAAATTTCATGAATGGAGAGTTTGACGGTCCAGAAGACATAATATCAAACAATTGTTGTGTATCTACTCCTGCAAGTTTTGCAGCAGCAAAAGCCTGAGACATTGCAACAACAGTAGTCATCCCCATAAAGTTATTAATTAACTTAGTTGTATGACCTGCTCCTAAAGCTCCTAAATAAAACACATTCTCTCCTTGCTCATCTAAAACTGGTTTTACTTTATCAAAAGTAGCTTTATCTCCAGCTGCCATGATATTTAATAATCCGTCTTTTGCATGTGCAGGTGTACGACCTAAAGGTGCATCAATCATACCAGCTCCTTTAGCTGCTAAATCTTTACCAATCTTAATCGTAGATGCAGGAATTGAAGTTCCAAAATCAATTAAAACAGTACCTTCTTTAATACCGGCTAAAATTCCATCTTCACCGTAAACAATCTTTTCAACTACAGCAGATGTAGTTAAACAAAACATTATAATATCACTTTTTTCTGCTAATTCCTTAGGAGAGCTAGCTTCGGTAGCATTACCACGAGCTATTACAGTTGCAACCTCATCTTTGTTAAGGTCCATTACTGTTAACTCATAACCTCTTTTTTGCAAATTTTCAACCATGTTACCACCCATAAGGCCAAGTCCGATAAATCCGATAGTAGGTTTTTTCATATTTATTCTTTTAATTTATAATTAGGGTGCAAATATATACATCTATAGGCATTTAAAAAACATTTAACAGAAGTATCCTTAGTTCTTTAATTTGTTTAACTTATATTTTTAATACACTGACTTGTAATTCATTAATAAAAATAAAAAAAATATAAATAGCTATTTTAATCAAGTTGTAAACGAATAGTCCATTTTTTAAAATAGAATAGCCTTAACAAGAAAAAAGTTTTATATTTTTTCTATATTTATCTAAATTTAAGATTCAAATATAATTGATATTTATATCGGTTTTAAAACATCAAAAATTTATCTAATTTTTAAAAACCTTATCGTTAGATTAGTTATTTAATAATTCTTTATAATTTTTTTCATTTTATCAAGATTTCGAATAAGTATCACTAATTTTACAGCAGTTTAATATAATATATGAAAATAACCATTGGTCGTGTTGATAAAGCAGATTTCCCGGAACTCCATTTAGAAGACATCGATTTAAAAATTGACTCTGGCGCTTATACATCATCAATACATTGTTCTAATATTGAAGAAATAACCATAGACGGAAAAAATTTCATCAGGTTTAAGCTATTAGATCCAGAGCATCCATTTTACAATAATAAGGAGTTTACTACAAAAAATTATGCTTCTAAATTGGTGAAAAGCTCGAATGGAATTTCAGAAAAAAGGTTTTTAGTTGAAACTGAAATTGTAATTTTCAACGAAATATTCCCTATTCATTTAACATTAAGTGAACGTAAAGACATGAAGTTTCCGATCTTGCTTGGAAGAAAATTTTTAAATAAAAAATTCGTGATAGACACTACAAAGACAAACTTATCACACAAATTAAAAAATAAAATATAATGAGAATTGTAATTCTGTCTAGAAATCCTAAATTGTATTCAACTAGAAGATTGGTAGAATCCGCCGAAAAAAGAGGTCATGAAGTAATGGTTGTAGACCATTTAAAATGTAACATTGAAATTGAAAAAAGATCGCCAAAAATATTTTATAAAGGTGAATATTTAGAAAACATTGATGCTATTATACCAAGAATTGGTGCTTCTGTAACTTTTTATGGAACTGCTGTTATTCGTCAATTTGAAATGATGAAAGTATTTTCTGCAGTTTCTTCTCAAGCTTTAGTAAAATCTAGAGATAAATTAAGCAGTTTACAAATTTTAGCAAGAGCTGGTGTTGGGTTGCCAAAAACAGTTTTCACCAACTACACAAAAGATGTAGAACACGTAGTAGAATCTGTTGGTGGAGCCCCTTTAATTTTAAAATTATTGGAAGGAACACAAGGTTTAGGTGTTGTTTTGGCTGAAACCAAAAACGCTGCAACTTCCGTTTTAGAAGCTTTTAATGGATTGGGTGCAAGAGTAATTGCGCAAGAATTTATTAAAGAAGCTGGTGGTGCAGATATTAGAGCTTTTGTAGTTGATGGTAAAGTAATTGGTGCTATGAAACGCCAAGGAAAAGAAGGAGAATTCCGTTCTAATTTACACAGAGGTGGTAATGCAACTGTCATAGAATTGACAGACGAAGAAGAAAAAACTGCCTTAAAAGCAACCAAAGCTTTAGGTTTGGGTGTTGCCGGAGTAGATATGTTACAATCATCTAAAGGACCTTTGGTATTAGAAGTAAATTCTTCTCCAGGTTTAGAGGGAATTGAGGTAGCAACTGGTAAAAATATCGCGAAAGAAATAATTCGTTATTTAGAAATTCATGTCGAGTAAACCTTTTATCCTTTTAGGGAAAGTAATTCCTTTAGGAAAACGTACCGTTTTAGATTTAGAAGTAGCAAAATTACATACAAGAACTACTGTTAAGGTTCCAATAATTATAGAACGCTCTCAAAATCCTGGACCTGTTGTTTTATTACTTGCAGGTATTCATGGTGATGAAACAAATGGAGTAGGAATTATTAGAGAAATCATTAATTTAAAAATTAATAAACCAAAAACTGGAACCATTATTTGCATTCCTGTTTTTAATATTTTTGGGTATTTAATTCAGACTAGAGAATTTCCTGACGGACGTGATTTAAATAGAATGTTTCCTGGTTCTGCAGGTGGATCGTTAGCGAGCCAATTTGCCTATCAATTTACAAAAGAAATTGCTCCGATTGTAGACTATGTTATCGATTTTCATACAGGTGGTGGAGATCGCGATAATATTGCACAAATAAGATGTAGTAAAGAAGATGAAAAAGCATTAGAATTGGCTAAGGTTTTTAACCCTCCAATGATTGTTTTTTCTGAAAACATTACAAAATCACTTAGAGATACATTACATAAAATGGGTAAAACCGTTTTACTTTTCGAAGGAGGAAAATCTAAAGAACTAAACCCTACAATTATTAACGAAGGTGTTAACGGAACTAAAAATGTATTAATTCGTTTAGGTCTTATTGAAGGAGACATTACGGTTAGAGAAACTCCTGTTTTCGTGCATAAGGCAAAATGGATAAGATCATCTGATTCTGGGATGTTTAAAATTAGAGTAGCAAACGGAAGCTTTGTAAAAAAGAAAGAAGTTTTAGGCGTAATACAAGATCCTTTTGGTGAGTTTAAAAAGAAAATTTATGCGCCGTTTGATTGTCATATTTTCTGTATTAATAAAACACCAATCGTAAATAAAGGAGATGCTTTATTTCATGTTAGTATTGATTAATAGTGTACATGCTGCAAGCTCTATTTTAACCTAAAGGTTGATGATAGATCTCAAACAGCTTATAGCATTTTAAATAAAATAATAAAAGAGAACGGATTTTTAATCTGTTCTCTTTTTTGTTTTGTAATTTAGTAGCCTAAACTTTCCTTCGGATGAAAAAAATTACACTATTATTTTTATTGATGTCAATTTCTATTTCTGCACAAACAGATCTTAAAATTTATGATATTATAAACTCTGTTTCAGCAGACAATATTAAAGCTGATATAAAAACCTTAACAGAATTCGGTACAAGAAATACTTTTTCAGATACCATTTCCACAACTCGAGGTATTGGTGCAGCTAGACGCTGGATAAAAGCCGAATTCGATAAAATATCTAGCAATTGTAACAATTGCATCAACACTTTTTATCAAAAGGATTTTGTTACTAAAAAAGGTAATAGAAGAGTTCCTCATGATGCGTGGATTGTAAATGTTGTGGCAGTTCAAAAAGGAACCAAATACCCAAACAAATACATTATTATGAGTGGTGATATTGATTCTCGTGCAAGCGATACGATGGATTTTACCACAGATGCACCTGGCGCGAACGACAATGCCTCTGGAATGGCAGGAACCATAGAAGCTGCAAGAGTATTAAGCAAGTATCAATTTGAAAGCAGTATTGTTTATGTTGGTCTTTCTGGTGAAGAGCAAGGTTTATTTGGTGGAGCAGGTTTGGCAAAATATGCAAAAGATAAAGGTTGGGATATTATTGGTGTTTTAAACAACGATATGATTGGAAATATAAAAGGGGAAGATGGTGTAATTGACAATCGTAGTTTTAGAATTTTCTCGGAACCTGTACCTGCAAACGAAACAGAAACCCAACGTAAAATGCGTAGGTTTTATGGTGGTGAAGTCGATGGAATTTCGAGACAATTGGCAAGATATATTCACAAAAATGTAAAAACATATATGCCAGAAATGAATCCGATGATGATTTATAGATTGGATAGATTTGGCCGTGGAGGACATCACAGACCTTTTAACGATTTAGGTTTTGCTGGAATTAGAATTATGGAAGCACATGAAAACTACACACAACAACATCAAGACATTAGAACCGAAAACAGTATAAAATACGGAGATACTTTTGAGCATGTAAATTTTGAGTATGCAAAGAAATTAACCGCTGTTAATGCAATTACAATGGCCAATTTAGCATGGGCTCCAGAAGCGCCAAAAGAAGTAGCTATTGGTGGTATTGTAGAAGCTTCTGTAAAGTTAAAATGGAATAAAGTTGACGGAGCCAAAGGGTATAAAATTTATTGGAGAGACACCACCTCTCCTACTTGGGACAATTCTAGATATGTAGAATCTACAGAGTTTACTTTAAACGGAATTGTTATTGACAACTTCTTTTTTGGTGTTGCTGCTATTGGCGAAAACGGTCATGAAAGTGTTGTTGTTTTTCCTAATAAAATTTTAAGATAATAAATATGAAAACAATAATTAAAAGTCTTTTTGCCCTTAGTTTTATCTTTTTACTTTTTAGTTGTATTAAAGATAAAAAGAATGAAGTTTTAGTTTTAGGAACGATACATGGTAATCATTTAACTTCAGACGAATATTCTATAGAAAAACTAACAAAACTAATTCAAGAAATTAAACCTGATCTTATTTTAACTGAAATTCCGCCAAATAGATTTGAAGAAGCGATGAAAGGTTTTAAAAGAGATGATTCTATTTCAGAACCTAGGGTTTCTCGTTTTCCAGAATATACAGAAGTCATTTTTCCGCTATCAAAAACTATGGATTTTGAAATTATACCAACTGCAGGTTGGTCTGCTTCTATGGCAAGAGAACGTCAACAAAAATTAAGAGCCATTAGCAGAGATACTTTACGGAAATCTGATTGGAAACAATACAGAGAAGCTAATAGAAAATCTGATTCTATTATGGCTATTACAGGTAACAGAAATGACCCTTATTTTATACACACCAATACTTACGATAGTATTTCTAATATTGGACTAGGAGCTTATAACAGACTTTTTAATGAAGAATTAGGTCTTGGTGGTTGGGACAATATTAATATTGCACATTATTGGAATATTGAGAAAACTTTACAGAAATATAAGTATCAAAATAAACGTATTTTAATTACTTATGGTGCCGGACACAAAGCTTGGTTTCTAAAAGAATTAAGAAAACGTGATGATATAACGCTATTAGAATTAAAGCCTTTTTTAGATGAATTAAAATAATTGAATAAATTATAATCTGCTAAAATCTAAAATTTCATTTTCAGAAATAATAGGGTTTGCTCCTTCATTTTGAGCAACTAAAGCTCCAACTGCACAAGCAATATCCAATGATTTCTGCGGATTATGATTGTCTAATAAATGATGAATTAATGTGGCCAAAAAAGAATCTCCAGAACCAACGGTGTCTACTACTTTAATTTTATAACCACTATTGTAAAACAATGTATTGTTATATAATAAAACAGCACCATGTTCGCCTTTTGTAACGCAAATATGTGCTGTTTTAGTTTTTTTTGCAATAAAACGTATGTTTTGTTCTAAATTATGAAAAGGAGAACCTAAAAAAGCACTTATTTCATACAATTCTTCATCATTAAATTTTATAAAATCAGCTTTACACATTAAATCAATAAGAATTTCTTTGTTATAAAAAGGTGCTCTTAAATTCACATCAAAAACAGTATATTTAGCCAATTCTAAAAGTTGGTAAAGTGTATTTTTAGAAACATCGTCTCTTGTAATTAAACTTCCAAAAACAAAAGCATCTGCTTGTTTTACCAATGTTGCCGCTGTTGCTGTAAGTGGAATTTTATCCCAAGCCTTCGGATGTACAATTTCATAGGTAGCAGCTCCTTTTTCATTTAACGTTACAGCCACTTCTCCTGTTGTATAATCTTCTAAAATTACAACAGCATCAGCATTTATTTTTAAATCGTTTATGTAATTTAAAATCAACTTTCCTAAGTCATCATTACCAATGGCACTTACCATAGCAACATCATTATTTAAAGACTTTAACCGCACTGCAACATTTAAAGGCGCTCCTCCTATTTTTTTATGCGTAGGAAAAACATCCCACAAAACTTCACCAAAACATACAATTTTAGACATACTTTAATAAATATTAGTTTCTGATGTTCTTTGATTAATTGAACTTGCAAAAATTGATAACATCCTTTTTGCTATCCCTGTCCATCCAAAATTTCTACGTGCAAAACGTGCCCCTTCAACAGACATTTCGTTTCTTAATTTAGGATATAACAAAGGCATTGCCATCATTGCTCCAAATTCTTTTGGTCTGTGTGGATCTGCAAATAAAGCCTGATTTCCAAAATCAATTAAATCACACAAACCTCCATGAACCGTTATTACACTTGGTGTTCCACAAGCCATAGCTTCAATAGCAACCATACCAAAAGGTTCATATCTAGAAGGCATTACAAAAATACTTGCAGATCTGTATACGTTTGCTAAGTCTTCATCAGCAATGTAGTTTTTCCATTTAATCTTATCCATAACACCTAGTTCCTTCGCCAATACTTTTAAAGTATCAATTCCGTCTCTATCTTGCTGAGAATCTCCTCCAATTGCAGCGACTAATCTAGCTTCCGGACACAGTTCAAAAACCGTAGGTAACGAACGTATTAATAAATCGTAGCCTTTATTATGTGCCATTCTACCCAACGCCAAAATATCGGTTGGTTTGATATCATATTTCAATCGAATTTTATCATTCTCTTTAGACGGAACAGGAAAAAATCTATTTTCGTCAATTCCTGGAGGAATCATGCTACAATTTCTAGACAAAACATCATACTGTTGTACCAATAAATCTACTTGAGGAAGTGTCGTTGCAATCACAAAATTACACATCTGATACACAAAATATTCCTTTCTAATACGCTCTTTAAAGCGATAGGTTTTCTCCATCTCTTTCTCATCCATATCACTTCCCATAGAGTGTTGTTTCCACCACCCTAAAGAATGTGGTGTATGTACATGACAAATGCCTAATTCTTCTGCAATTTTTTGTCCTGCCCAACCTGCATCCCAATAATGAGAATACACAACATCGTATTTTTTATTTTCTTTTTTTATAGCGGCCAACGTATTGGTCACAAACTTTTTTAAATGGTCGTGCATGTCTTCTTTTCTGATGAATTTTTTTCCACCAAATGGAATTCTCCAAACACTAAAATTATCATCTACAACATCATACTCTGGTTGATCTTCAAATTGCCGCGTTACCAAATCTACACGTTTACCTAATCTACTAAATCTATCTGCTAATTCTAATACATATACTACTTGACCTCCTGTATCTGGTTTTCCTAATTCTGCATGTGCCCCTACATATCCATGTAAAGAAATCATTAATATCGATTTCATATTTCTATTTTTTAGTTTTAGTTTTAATTATTTTTAAATCGTTACAAGCTGATATATACTGCGCTGCAGACCAAGCTTGATAGGCTTTCCCCATTGGTTTCCCTGTAGTTCCATGTGCCCACTCTGTAAACTCCCACTCTTCATTAATTCCTTCTTTATTGATTAAAGCTAGTTTATGTAGTTCTTCTATTGCAATATCTTTAAACCCTAACTTATTGACGAATTTCACCCAGAATCCACCCACAAAAGGCCAAATACCTCCGTTATGATAATGGTTGGGTAAATTCAGGAGATTTACGGTGTAATAAGGTTTCCAATCTGGATCTCCAGGACTTACAACCGGATATACATTTGCAACTGGAAAAGGATCATTAACTCCAACCCCCAACATAAACTTAAAAGTTTGATGAGCTTTTTCAGCATCTATAGTTCCGTGTAAAAAGGCTAAAATATTTCCAAGGGTATCGCAACGCCAGCTAAAATCGAAAGGTGTTGTTTGTGCAATTAAGTAAGACGTATCTCCTAAAGTAAACTGCTTTTCGGCAAATGAAACCGATTGAAATAATTTTTGCTGTGTAGAAGGCCAGAAGTTTTGTACAATCTCTTTTTTAATTACCTGAGACCATCTAATATATTCTCCTGCATCTTCATGATTTCCTAACATTTCTAACATACGTCCGAAACAAACATTAGATCTATACCAAAGTATTTCGTCATATAGAATGTTATAACTTCTACCAAATAAATCTGTCCAATCTCCTGCTTCCGGAATTTCTAAAAGGGCATCATTATTACTATCATGCGCTCCTAACCATCGCATGGTTTCTTTAATATCTCCAATATATTTTCTTAAAAACTGAATATCTTTGGTAACATTTACATATTCGTAGAAAGCAATTACCACCCAAATACCACTATCAATAGAACAAATTCCACCAACTCCAGAATAATCTGGTTCTTGATCTTTTAACCGAACATTTGCAGGTATTTGTCCGTTTCTAGAAATATTATCTATTAAAGTAACTAAAGTTTGTCTTTGGCAAGTATGAATTTCTTCATCATCAATTAAAGACAGAGAACCTATTACAGTAATTGCTCCATCTCTTGCCCAAACACTATGATAATTTTCATCTGTACCATTCGGAATATTATCTTTTATTGAACATGCTGAAAAGCCAAGTGGTGTAATATTTTTCTTTAAAGCTTCAATTGCTTTTACATATCCTTCTTTAATTAAAGCTACTTTTTCATCGGTATCTTCTTGCGCTATATTTTCTTTCTCTTTTTTAATGAAAAAATCATCTGAGTGATCAATATTTGTATCTTCAAGCGCTTCTTTTGGCAGTATTTCATAGAAAATAAGTCCTTCTATAATACCATCACCTTTTTCTTTTTCTGTATGATAAACCTTTTTATGTTTTGTATACAGATACAATTCGTCATGTGCATTTGCTACCACTATACCAGACACATCTTTTAAATCGAACATTGCAGAATCATTACCACTATCTCCAGCAACCAAAACCTGATCAGATTTAAATTTTAATCTTCTTAGTAGCCAACGTAAAGCATTTCCTTTATTTGCCCATTTAGGCAAAACATCTAAAAACTTATTGCCAGAATACACAATATTTACATCCATATCTGCATCTGCAAAATCTTGTTCTATACTTTCTATAAGATCGTTACTAGCATCATGAAAGAAATAACTTCTTTTATAAGAATGCTGAAATTTTGTTGGTTGATCACTAATAGGGTGTTTTATTTTTTGAATGATATTTTCTACAGATTCCAAATTCCACCCATCATCTAAAACATCATTAAATTCTTTTTCTACAGCACCTTTTTTAAAATTATAAATATGTGTACCTACTCCAGAAATAATATAATCTGGTTCTGGAAGCACCTCTTTATCTATTAAATCTAAGACGTCATCTATTAATCTACCTGTATTATATGTTAAAAGCACATCGTTTTGATCATGATACTTTTCCCATATTTTTTTAAAGTTACTTTTATAGGTATGAAAGTCAATTAAAGTATTGTCAATATCAAAGGACAATAATTTTATTTTATTTTCATTTTTTAAGCTTTTTACAGTCATTTCATTGTGTTTTTATGAGATAATCATTAATAACACTGAATTTAATTAAAAAATTAAGGACAACCAAAACTTGAGCTATCTATCGTTATTTGTTCTGCCATTTTTATGATTGTGATAATTATGACTATCAAAAAATACTAAATAGAGAATGATAAAGATTATTTACTTAATTTACCTCCCTTTGTAAACAACACTCTTTAATTGTAAATTTCAATTACTAACAATCACATAAAAAATACAAAAGGTAATTTTAGTATCTAAAAATCATGAAAGAAATAGACGAATTTTACTTTAAAAATGATATTGAATGGCGTAATTGGTTGTCAAAAAATTATAATTTGTCTAAAGGTGTTTACCTTATATTTTATAAAGTAGAAAATATAGAGGAATCTATGCGTTGGGAAGAAGCCGTAAAAGTAGCTTTATGTTTTGGTTGGATAGACGCCACTGTAAAAAGTTTAGGTGATGGTAAGCGTAGGCAATATTTCTGCCCAAGAAAACAGAAAAGTATTTGGAGTGCAGTTAATAAAAGTTATATTCAAAATTTAATTGCTGATAATTTAATGCACCAAAGTGGATTAGATATTATTGAGATTGCAAAACAAAATGGATCTTGGACAGCTTTAGATGCAGTCGAAAAAGGAATTATTCCTGATGACCTACAACTTGCCTTTGATAAAAATGAAATAGCTTTTACCAATTTTAGAAATTTTGCTCCTAGTTATAGAAAGCAGTATTTATATTGGATACATCAAGCAAAAAGAGAAACCACAAGAAAAAACCGAATTATAGAAATAATTCGGTTGTGTAGTAAAAATATTAAATCTCGTGGAACGAGGTAATTAATTATAGTCCACTTATAAAATTTCCATAAGGATCTTTAAATTGTGTTCCTTCTGCAAAACGATACTTACTTAGTTTTTTAAACTCTACCAATGCCCAAAGAATAAACTCTTTTACAAAATACCCATCTGTTTCATTCATATTCGGTTGGTGTTTTTTAAGAAAAGCATCTAAAGGTTTTACCTTATCTAACTCTGCTTTGTATTGCGCTTCTGTGTGTTCATCTAACAATTCGAAATCTTCATCAGCATTAAAAAACCAAGAAATTATATCGTCATAAGGAGATTCTTCTTCTTGTTTTTCTAACTTTTTTATCTCCGGAAAATAACTTGGAAATAACGTTTTAATCGCATTCTTAATTAATGTCTCTGCCACTACTTGTGCGCCTTCTTGTTCACCTTCATACACCAACTCCACTTTTCCTGTAATTGCAGGAATAATTCCGTCGAAATCATTTAAACGAATCATTGTTTTATCATCCCCAGAAAGTAATGCTCTTCTTTCTGCAGTACTTAATAAGTTTTCGAAAGCAGAAATACTTAAACGTGCACTTACACCACTTTTAGCATCTATATACTCACTTTCCCTAGCTTCAAAAACAATTTGCTCTAACAAGTCTTTTGCCAGTTCTGGTACTGCTATAAAATCCTTTTGAGAACCTACCTTGTTTGCTTCTTGTTGTGTAATTGTTTTGGCTGTTTCAATATCCTCTGGGTAATGCGTTAAAATCTGCGAGCCAATTCTATCTTTTAAAGGCGTTACAATACTTCCTCTATTCGTATAATCCTCTGGATTTGCCGTAAACACAAACTGCATATCTAAAGGCAAACGCAATTTAAAACCTCTAATTTGAATATCACCTTCTTGTAAAATATTAAAAAGTGCCACCTGAATTCTAGCTTGTAAATCTGGTAATTCATTAATCACAAAAATACATCTGTTAGCACGCGGAATCATTCCGTAATGAATGACCCTATCATCTGCATAACTCAATTTTAAGTTTGCTGCTTTTATAGGATCTACATCTCCAATAATATCTGCTACAGTAACATCTGGCGTTGCTAATTTCTCTGCAAAACGCTCATTTCTATGCAACCAAAATATAGGTGTATCATCTCCTTTTTCCTTAATCAACTCAATAGCAAACCTAGAAATAGGATTTAAAGGATCGTCGTTAATCTCAGAACCAGCAACAATCGGAATATATTCATCCAATAAATCTACCATCAATCTAGCCAAACGTGTTTTTGCCTGTCCTCTTAATCCTAATAAATTAATGTTATGCTTACTTAAAATAGCTCTTTCTAACTCTGGAATTACGGTATTCTCATACCCGTGAACTCCTTTAAAAGCAGTTTCTTTATTTTTTATTTTCACAATCAAATTTTCTCTCAACTCATCTTTAATTGATTTTGATTTGTATCCTGATGCTTTTAATTCTCCTAATGAATTTATCGTATTTACGCTCATATATATTTTTCTTTGAAACAAATTTTGCAATTTTACTTTGCAATTTTGTCACTTATTATTATCCTCTAATTCTCTTTTTCCTATTGGTTTCGTAATCTTCAAAAATCATTTCTCCTAATCCTTTTAAACCTGTATAAAATGCTTTTCCTTGATTCGCTTTTGTAAAAGCTCTTATAAATTGCATTAAGTATGGATCTTGTGCAATCATAAAAGTAGTAATCGGAATATGTAATTTTCTTGCTTGTTGCGCCATTGCATAACACTTGTTTACAATGTATTTGTCTAAACCATTACTATTCTTATAGTATTGACCATCTGGCAAACGCAAACAACTTGGCTTTCCATCGGTAATCATAAAAATTTGTTTGTTGGTATTTCTTTTTCTTCGCAATAAATCCATGGCTAATTGTAAACCTGCAACCGTATTTGTATGATATGGCCCCACTTGTAAATATGGCAAATCTTTAATTTTAATTGCCCACGCATCATTTCCAAAAACTATAATATCTAAGGTATCTTTAGGATAACGAGTGGTAATTAATTCTGCCAAAGCCATAGCTACTTTTTTGGCAGGAGTAATCCTATCTTCTCCATACAAAATCATAGAGTGACTAATATCAATCATTAAAACCGTACTCATTTGACTTTTGTGCATGGTTTCTTCCACCACCAAATCGTTTTCGGTTAAGTTGAAATTATCAATTCCGTTATTAATTTGAGCATTTCTGATGCTTTCTGTAACTGAAACCTTATCCAATGCATCCCCAAACTGATACGCTCTTAAGTCTCCGGTATGTTCATCTCCTATTCCTGGAGATTTACTTTTATGATTACCAGCACCACTCCTTTTTATTTTTCCAAAGATATGATTCAACGCTTGCTGACGAATAGCACGTTCAGTTTTCGGAGTAATTTTAGTACCTCCAGTCCCGTCACCTTTTACCTCCTCTTTTATATAGCCTTTCTTCTTTAAATCTTCAATAAAATCATCAATGGTATAATTTTCATCAGTCAGCTTATATTCTTTATCTAAAGAACGTAGCCAATCTATGGCTTCATCAAAATCGCCAGAGGTATGCGTTATCAGTTCCTTAAAAATTTCAAATAATTTTTCGAAAGGAGATTGATGTTCCGCTTCGTAGGTTTTAAAAACAAAACCTTTTCTTTTGTTATTATTTTTCATCACTATAAAAGTACAGTTTTATACGGATGAAAAATAAACATTAACATTGCTTTATTATATGTATGCATAAATTTGTTTTATAATATTTTAAAAACATTAAACAAAAAATAATTATCTTTACATTATGGCAAAAATAATTATAACAGGTGGTACAGGTTTAGTCGGCAAAAGATTATCAAAATTACTAATTGATAAAAATCATGAAGTTGTAATTTTAAGTAGAAGTCCCAAAAATAAAAACGAATTTAAATGGGATATCTCTTCTAATTATGTTGATGAAAAAGCGCTTGTAAACTCCGATTATATCATTCATTTAGCCGGAGCAGGAATTGCCGACAAACGTTGGACAGAAGAAAGAAAACAGGTAATAATTGATAGTAGAGTAAAAACTGCAAATTTACTTTTTGATAAAATAACCGAATTAAAAATCGAATTAAAAGGTTTTATTTCTGCATCTGGAGTTGGTTATTACGGAGCGATCACTAATGATAAAATATACGAGGAAAGCGATAAAGCAGCTAATGATTTTTTAGGTGATGTATGTCAAAAATGGGAAAACGCAGCACATCAATTTTCAACAAAAAACATTCCGGTAACAATCTTAAGAACCGGTGTTGTTTTAACGGATAAAGGTGGTGCATTAGATAAAATGAAAACACCTATTATAACTCCTTTAGGTTCTGGAAAACAATTTTTGCCTTGGATCCATTTAGATGATTTATGTGCCATCTACGTTAAAGCAGTTGAAGATAATTTAGAAGGTATTTTTAATGCAGTTGCTCCAGAACATCACACTAGTAAAACCTTTACTAAAGAGTTAGCTAAAATCATAAAAAGACCTTACATAGGAATTGGTGTTCCAGGTTTTCTTTTAAAACTTGTATTTGGTGATATGGCAAAAATATTACTCGAAGGAAGTAAAATTTCTGCAAAAAAAATCGAAAAGAACGGATATTCTTTTCGATTTGAAACACTTAAAAAAGCGTTGAATAATTTATAATGCTTCTTAGAAAGTAGAAGTGATATTTAAAGCCACATCACTCCATGTCTTAGAAACTCCATCAGCTCCTTTGTGTAATTCTAAACAAGCTGTATTTAATGATGCTAAAGCCTCAGATGCATTCCATTTGATAATATCCATAGTAGCCTCCATCTTAAAAACCTTCCCTTCTATCGTATAGGTAAAAGCTACATTCTCTGTAACTCCGTTCATTTTAATTTCTGCAACACCATTGGTTTCATCAGTTATTAATAATTTACCAGAAAGTAATTTTGTATTGTCCATCATACCAAAGAAGAATTTTTGAATTTTAAAATCTCTACTAGTATCTTTCGTAAAAATGCTACTTACAGGAATTGAAAACTCAGTATTATTAATAGCTTCTTTAATAGAACTTCCTTCTCCTCCAGAAATTATGTCTACTTTATTAAACTGACCTCCTACAGGTATTTTCTCTGTAGTCTTATAAGCTACAAAGTTTATTTCATTTTGTGCCTTCTCTAAAGAAAAAGCTACTGCACTTGTTTTAGTTTTAATTGTATCTTCTTTTTTCTCATCAGATTTTTTATCTGATTTACAAGATGAAAAATTAAATGCTACAATCATTAATAATGATAAAACTACGACTCTTTTCATAATGTTATTGTTTAGTATTTAAAACTGTTTTTGCTAAATTAATATATTCTTGTTTTGCTACGTCAGATTTCATGCCGTTTAATTGCATCCATGCATTTAACTTAAATGCACTTCTAACGTTATGCTCATCATTAAATGAAAACTTATTTCCAAAATTTGCTTGCTTGTTATAAGCATAAAATTTTAGCATAATGTCTGGAGCAATCGATTCTTCTAACATAGAAATCCTATAGAAAGCTTCATTAAACTCTTTATCTAAATCAGATTCCATACGTTATTATTTTTCTGCAATTATCTGAACTCCACCTTTTACTGTATCATTTAAAGATACATTTAGCTTTGTACCTAATGGAAGAAAAAGGTCTACTCTAGAACCAAATTTTATAAAACCTGCATCTGCTCCTTGTACTGCTGTATCGCCAACTTTGGCATAATTAACAATTCTCTTTGCCAAAGCTCCGGCAATTTGTCTATATAAAACATCACCAAAAGCTGCATTATTAACCACTACCGTAGTTCTTTCGTTTTCTGTAGATGCTTTCGGATGCCATGCTACCAAGTATTTACCTGGATGATATTTACTATATTTTACAACTCCACTCATGGCATATCTAGTAACATGTACGTTAATAGGAGACATAAAAATAGACACTTGTAATCTTTTTCCTTTAAAGTATTCTGGTTCTTCTACTTCTTCTATAACAACCACTTTACCATCTACTGGCGCAACTATTATGTTATCATTTAAAGCAGCAACTCTTTTAGGATTTCTAAAAAATTGTAGCACAATTACTAAAAAAGCAAGTAATACAACTTGAATTACTTTAACAAGCCAAGGTATATTTATTAAATTATCGGCTAGTAATACACCTACAATTGTTATTATAAAGGTAATAACAATTATTTTATACCCTTCTTTGTGAAAACGAATCATACTTAAATTATAAAATTAATATACAAATATACAAATGGTGCTGCAAATAACAAGCTATCCAATCTATCTAAAATACCACCATGCCCAGGCATAATAGTACCACTATCTTTAATATTGGCTTGTCTTTTAAATTTAGACTCTACTAAATCTCCAATCGTACCAATTACACTAACAATAACAGCTATCACTAACCAATTTACTACTGTAAAATCAGTATTAAATTTACTAATTATAAAGGCAGCGATTAAAGCAAAAGCCAAACCACCTAAAAAACCTTCTTGTGTCTTTTTGGGTGAAACCGAAATAAACAACTTTCTTTTTCCGAAATTTTTACCCACTAAAAAAGCAAAACTATCATTTACCCAAATCATAATTAAAATAGAAATAATTAAATGAGGATTATAACCATCTTTATAAATAGGTAGAAGGATTAAAAAGATCATTGAAAAAATAGGATACCTAATTAGTAAACCAGATTTAGACCTATCATTAGAAAATGAGATTTCTTTTTTAGTAAATAAGTAATAAATTAAAGATAACGAGGAAATAATGGTAATTCCTAAAATAATAATTACGGCATAACTTTCTGGTCTTTTTAACATTAAAAATAACGTTAAGCAAAAGAAAATATACCCTATCATTCCTTTAAAGTTGATGAGTTTAGAAAATTCCCAAACACACAACAATCCAAAAATAGTTGTTAGAACAACATACGATTCTTTAGAAAAAAGAATCGCTGATATAAAAATTAAAACGTAAATTATGCCTGAAAGACTCCTTTTTAAAAGGTTACTCATATTATAAATCTTCTAATAGCAGCAAATATAAGTTTTTTGAGTTACTGTTTCCGTAGTTTAAGAAATTATCATCATTTTTATGAATGTTATAATTTTTTATGGCAGAAATGTTGGTAGGCAAATCATTTTTATGATGAATTTTAATACCAGTTAACCCTTGTCCCATATCTTTAACCAACTGACTCGTAGTTGCGTAAACTATAAAATTTTGAGGCATTTCTGACAACTTAATACTTTTTAATTGTTTCGATGAAAATAAAATATCTCCATTATCTGCAATCAAATGCTCACAATTCAAGAAAACAGGAAAATTTGAATTGAAATTTCTATTCATTGCCACCTCATGTCTGTTTAAAAAGGAAGATAACTTGTCATCTAAAAGTGTTAATTGATTCCAATTATTCTCTTTTAAAATGTTCTTTAAATTCTCTACAACTTCACTTTCTTTTAAACAATATAAAAACTTACCTCCTTTTTCAAGGAAATTATGTACAAAAAGATCATCCAAAGAAAGATCTACTTCTTGTCTTTGGATGTCATTTTCTTCTTTATTGGGTATATTGAATAGCTTTTTAAAAAAATTCATTTATTATTCTTCAGTTTTTAATTCTACTGGAGGAATGTCTTTTTTATCATCAACGATTTCTACTTCAAGAGGCTCTTCAAAAGGTCTTTTACCGAATATCTTTTCTAAATCGTCTTTAAAAATAACTTCTTTTTCCAATAATAATTCTGCAAGAGTCGTTAATTTATCTTTATTTTCATCTAATATATGAATGGCTCTTAGATACTGAGCTTCAATAATTTTAGAAATTTCTTGATCAATTGTTTTCCCAGTTTCTTCACTATAAGGTTTTACAAATCCATCATTTCCAGAAGAATCATAATACGTTACATTACCAACCGCTTCATTTAAACCATAAACAGTAACCATTGCTTTTGCTTGCTTAGTCACTTTTTCTAAATCGCTTAAAGCTCCTGTAGATATTTTATCAAACATTACTTTTTCTGCAGCTCTACCTCCCATGGTAGCACACATTTCATCTAACATCTGCTCTGTCTGCACAATCATTCTTTCTGCTGGTAAATACCAAGCAGCTCCTAAAGATTGTCCTCTTGGTACAATAGTAACTTTTACCAATGGTGCAGCATGCTCTAACATCCAACTAATAGTTGCGTGACCTGCTTCATGAAAAGCAATTACTTTTTTCTCCTTAGGTGTAATTACTTTATTTTTCTTTTCTAAACCACCTACAATTCTATCTACAGCATCTAAGAAATCTTGATGATGAATTGCTTTTTTACCATTTCTGGCAGCAATTAATGCAGATTCGTTACACATGTTTGCAATATCTGCTCCAGAAAAACCAGGTGTTTGTTGTGCTAAGAACTCAATCTTAACATCCTCCGCTAATTTTAAAGGTTTAATATGTACTTCAAAAATTTCTTTTCTTTCGTTGATGTTTGGTAAATCTACATAGATCTGTCTATCAAAACGACCAGCACGCATTAATGCACTATCTAAAACATCTGCTCTGTTTGTTGCTGCTAACACAATAACATTTACATCTGTACCAAAACCATCCATTTCTGTTAATAATTGATTCAACGTATTTTCACGCTCATCATTACCACCAGTCATACTATTTTTTCCACGAGCTCTACCAATAGCATCTATCTCATCAATAAAAATAATAGAAGGCGATTTCTCTGCAGCTTTTTTAAATAAATCTCTTACACGAGAAGCACCTACACCTACAAACATTTCGACAAAATCTGAACCAGATAATGAGAAAAAAGGAACATCTGCTTCCCCTGCAACTGCTTTGGCTAATAATGTTTTTCCTGTTCCAGGAGGTCCTACTAATAAAGCTCCTTTTGGAATTTTACCTCCTAAAGAAGTATATTTCTCTGGGTTTTTTAAAAAGTCTACAATTTCTTGTACTTCTTCTTTAGCACCTTCTAATCCGGCAACATTTTCAAACGTAGTTTTTACCTTTGTGTCTTTGTCAAATAACTTAGCTTTAGACTTACCAATGCTAAAAATTTGACCTCCACCACCAGATCCAGCGCCGCCACCAGACATTCTTTTCATAAAAAACAACCAAACAGCAATTAATATTATAAAAGGTAAAAAACCTAAAATAGTATCAAAAATACTTGTTTTGTTTTCATTTTTTATATCAAAGTCTAACTCGTTCGCTTGTCTCGCTTTTTCAATATTATTTTCGAAATTTTGTAAATCCCCAAAATTGTAGTCATAAAAAGAAGAGCCTTGTGTATAAAAAGCAGAATTTATAATCTTACTATAACGCTGTTTTTTTTGTGCTTCTTCTTTAATATAAATCTGAGCTAAATTATTATTTAAAACAACAATTCTAGAAATATCATTGTCTTTTAAAATGTCATTAAACTCATTTTTAGAAATACTTTTAGTAGCTAAATCTCCACTACTAAAAAACTGGAATGCCATTATTACTACAAATATTGCACCATATATCCAATACGCGTTAAACTTAAATTTAGGCATATTAGAATTACTATCTTTTTTTGAATCACTCATTTATTTAAAAAATAAAAAGATTAAACTGATTTTATCTCTGTAATTTTTGCATCACCCCAAAGACTTTCAATATCATAATAGTCACGAACTTGTTTTTGAAAAATGTGCACCACTACGTTTACATAATCCATTAAAACCCATTCAGAATTTGTTTGACCTTCTATATGCCAAGGTTTGTCTTTAAGTTCTTTGCTAACTATTTTTTGAATAGAACCAGAAATTGCATTTACTTGTGTATTTGAGTTCCCCGAGCAGATTATAAAATAATCGCATACAGTATTCTCTATATCTCGTAAGTCTAATAATTGAATATTTTCTCCTTTTACCTCATCAATCCCTTTAATAATTAAAGCAATTAAATCATCTGTACTTACTTTTTTATTTGTCATTAACTTTTTTCTATATTTAACGCAAAGTTATTATTTTTTTGCGAGTATTTTGTGTATTATTACAGTAGTTTACACTTTATTTAACACTTGAAAACAATCAAACTTAGTGCCACCGATTCTACGAATTCTTTTTTAAAGGATTTAGCTCAAAATTCTACACTAGAGAATTTTACAACTGTTGTTACTCAAAACCAAATAAAAGGGAGAGGTCAGCAACAAAATAAGTGGGTATCCGAACCTTACAAAAACCTTACATTCAGTGTCTTTATTAGCTTTAAAGATTTAAAAGTAGTTCAAAAAAAATATTTAAACTTTGCAATCTCTTTAGCTATTTATGATGTTTTATTTGCTAATAATTTACCAAAGCCGTCTATAAAATGGCCTAACGACATTCTGTCAGCAAACAAGAAAATTTGTGGCATTTTAATAGAAAACACGTTTTCTGGCGACCGTATTAAAAATTCTTTTGTAGGAATTGGGTTAAATATAAATCAAGAAACTTTTCCAGCATACTTAAACAACGCTACTTCTTTAAAATTAGAAACCGGTCTAGAATATGATTTAGATATTTTACTAAAAGCTATTTTAGAAGAAATTAAAAAAAATATAAAACGCTTAACTTCAAAAAGTTTTAACCTTTTAGAAGAAAAATATTTAGACGTATTGTATAAAAAAAATATCCCTACTATGTTTAAAAATAGTAAGGATGAAATTTTTATGGGAATGATTTCTGGAATTTCAGATTTCGGAAAGCTACAAGTTCAATTAGAAGACGATGTCATCAAAGAATTTGGACTTAAAGAAATTTCTTTCCTTTAAAGTTTCCCTATATTTTCGGTAAGTGTATCAACAAATTTTGTCAATGGTTTTTTAATCATCATTGCCATCATTGCATTAAATTCACCATCAAATTTTAAGCTTACTTCGGTTTTGTTTTCTGCAATCTCATTAAGATCTGCAGCTAAAGTAAAAGGCAATTTACTACTTGCAGCACCTAACGTAATATTAGTAAACGGTGTTTTTTCTTTTAAAACGAGTCTAATTTCTGGCATACCAGGTAAACCGAATATAAAAGATTCACCATCAACTTCAAATTTTTGAATATTTTCTGGCATTAATTGCTCAAAGTTCTTTAAATCAGAAAAAAAAGCAAACACTTCTTCAGCAGATTTGTCAATAGTAACTGTATTTCCGTTTATATTCATTTTTTAAACTTTATTGTTTCCACTCACTTGGATTCTTTCTCCAATCATTTAATGTAATTAACTCTTTATCTGTAATATAATTACTATCCAAAGCTTGTTCTAACAAGTTTTCGTAATTACTTAGAGTAGTTAATCCTACATTTTTTTCTTCAAAATTCTTGTTTGCAATATCAAATCCATAAGAAAAAATAGCAACCATACCTTTTACAACAGCACCCGCTTCTTTTAAAGCTTCTACTGCATTTAAGCTACTATTACCAGTACTTATTAAATCTTCAATTACAACAACATTTTGTCCGCTTTCTAAGTGCCCTTCAATTTGGTTTTTTCTACCATGTTTTTTTGGCTCTGGCCTAACATAAATAAAAGGAACCCCTAATTGTTGCGCAACTAAAACCCCAATAGCGATTGCACCTGTAGCAACACCAGCAATTACATCTGGTTTACCATATTCTAATTCTACAATTCTTGATATTTCTTCTTTTAAAAAAACACGAACTGGAGGATAAGATAGCGTAACTCTATTATCACAATATATTGGAGACTTCCAACCTGACGCCCAGTTAAAGGGATCATTTGGGCTTAACTTTATTGCTTTTATTTGCAACAAAAGTTCAGCTGTTTTTTTTGCCGTATCTTTGTTTAAAATCATACCGCAAATGTATAAAGTTTTTGTAAATGATACGCCAATAATTATCACTTCTTCTTCAAAAAAAGAAAATATTTTTCCTGTTTACAATTTTAAGAATGTTCTTATTGATGAAATCCTTCACAAACTGAACAATAAAGAATTACAAGGTGTTAATTTATACTCTACTGACTTAGAGAATGATTGGAAATCTTTTTTAACAAATATGAAGCTTATTCCCGCCGCTGGCGGATTAGTGCTAAACCCTAAAAAAGAAGTTTTATTTATTTTTAGAAACGGTGTTTGGGATTTACCAAAAGGATGGATTGAAAAGGGAGAAACCATAGAAACAGCTGCAATTAGAGAGGTAGAAGAAGAATGTGGCATTTCTAACCTACAACTTATCAAGCCATTAATTACTACTTATCATATTTATTTTCATAAAGGAGTTAAATTAAAACAAACTTATTGGTACTTAATGACTTCTAATTATTCAGAAAAACTAACCCCTCAATTAGAAGAAGGTATTACCGAAGTTGTTTTTAAAAATAAAACAGCAATTAAGGCTGCTTTAAAAAACACCTATGCAAATATTCAATTAGTTTATAACACCTATTTAGAAACCACTAATTAATAAAGTACTAACAATTATTCTAGACTAAACCTGAAAGTTAAACTGCCTTTTTTTATTATTTTTCACGTTAACTCCGTTAAACATTTCTTTTTTAACTAGTTCGTATTCATAAATTGGTAGCGTACTTATCTGATAAATACATTTGTATGGATTAACAATACTCATAAGAAAGATAGTTTTTTAAAAAAACCGTCTATCTTTGCCGACTTTAAAAATCACCAAATTATGACTGAATTTATTAGAAAAATATTACCAAACGCAAAAGATGATGTACTTGCAGGAATAACCGTTTCTTTAGCAATGATACCAGAAGTTGTAGCTTTTGCCTTTGTAGCACAAATAAGTCCTATTGTGGCATTATTCGGTGCTTTTGTAGTAGGAATTATTTCAGCAAGTTTTGGTGGAAGACCAGGTTTAATTTCTGGTGCAGCAGGTGCTGTAGCTGTAATTTTTGTACACATGATACAAGAAGGACATGCAAAAGGCTTACTATTTGACAACCCTGTTGAAAACATGGGGTATTTTTATCTCTTAGCTGCTGTAGTGCTAATGGGTGTGATACAAGTTTTTGCAGGCCTCTTTAAGTTAGGGAAATTTGTACGTCTAATTCCGCATCCAGTAATGATGGGGTTTGTAAACGGATTGGCGATTGTTATTTTTATGGCACAATTAGGGATGTTTAAAGAAAACAAAAAAGATTTCTACGGACAAAATATGCGTAAAACAGAATCTAAAGAATTGGTTTATAATGTATCTGATAACCAAGTAAAAGATTTAGTTTCTAACACGGTAATATTTACTATTGATGATAATATCGTTAAAAACAGTACTACAAACGAAGAGTTATTTTTAATTTCTGAAGGTCAAGTTTTTGATATTAATACTAAAAAAGTTGTTTTTAATGTTTCTGACGAAGGCTTTTATTCTGTAAAAGATTCTGGAGTTGTAAAATACAGTATGCAAGGCAACACCTTATATGTAATGATTGGTTTGGTACTATTAACCATGTTAATTGTTTGGGGTTTACCTAAAATTACAACAAAAATACCAGCAGCCTTAACAGCTATTTTAATTGTTACTTTAGTTTCTATTTTTAGCGGATTAAACTCTATTAATGTTGGAGATTTTATTAGAGACGGTGGTGGAGCTGGTTTAAATGGTATTGCAGAACTTTCTAAAAACTTAAATGTTTTAGAATTGTGGAGCAACCTTCCTTTTAACTTAGATACTTTAAAATTTATTGCTCCGTATGCATTTTTAGCAGCATCGGTTGGTTTAATAGAAACCTTAATGACTATGAATCTAGTAGATGAATTAACAGAAACTAGAGGAAACGGGAATCAAGAATGTATTGCACAAGGTGCAGGAAACATTGTAAGTGGTGCTTTTGGTGGTACTGGTGGATGTGGTATGATTGGACAAACCGTAATTAATATTAATGCTGGCGGACGTGGACGTTTATCTGGTATAATGATGGCTTTAACGCTATTGACTTTTATTTTATTTGCTGATAAATATATAGAACAAGTACCTATTGCAGCGCTTGTTGGTGTTATGTTTATGATGGTAATAGAAACATTTGCTTGGTCTAGTTTTAGAATTTTAAAGAAAATACCAATGTCTGATGCTGCAGTATTAATCATAGTATCTGCAGTAACTGTATTCTTTGATTTAGCCATTGCAGTATTTGTTGGGGTTATAATTTCTGCATTGTCTTTTGCTTGGACAAGTGCCAAGAAAATTAGAGCTAGAAAACGTTTTAAAGAAGACGGAACAAAAATTTACGAAATTTGGGGACCTCTTTTCTTTGGAAGTATTACGGAGTTTAACGGGAAGTTTGATATCAAAAATGATCCAGATGTTGTAGAAATAGATTTTGTAGAAGCACGTGTTACAGATCATTCTGCCATAGAAGCAATTTTTAATTTGGTTGAAAAATACCAAGCAGCTGGTAAAAAAGTAACGCTAAAACACTTAAGTGAAGATTGTAAATTATTACTATACAAATCGAGCCCTGTTTTTACTGAGGTTATTTTAGAAGATATTGATGATCCTCGTTATCATTTAGCTGCCAATCCAGAAGATTTTCCAAAACCTTTGGGGGAATATAAGTTTTAAAGAAAGGTATTTATTCTATTATATAAAAAAGGTCAGACATTGTCTGACTTTTTTTTTGTTTAGAAAATTAGACAACATTAAAGTTAATTTAAAACTTCGACAAATTCCCCAATAACTCTCATTTCAGTAATATTATCTTCATTTAATATTATATTTTCAAAACTCTTATCATAAGAATTAGGTTTTAATACAATTGCATCATGCTGCCAACCTTCTTCTGAAACTGTTTTCTCACTTGAATACGTTTTAACTGTAAAAGCCGAATTAAAGTCAGGGTCAAATGAGTCTCTATTCTCGATTAATAATATTTTCCCATTTCGAGAACCCGTAACATTTTTTTTGAATATACATATTGAGTTATTAGGAATAATCTTATTCATGGATTCACCGATTACTTTACAAGCGAAATAATTGTCTGTTGCGTATCTTTCAGGAACTGCTTTTAAATTGTATTCTTTTTCATCTTGCATTTCACTAAAGCTTCCTGCTGCTGCGTAGAAATCATATAAAGGAATTGTATGATTGCCTTCTGTTATTGTTTCAGAAATATCAATTTCTAATTGAACAGCTTTGTTTTCTGTTTGTTTTTGAATTGCTATTTGTTTCGATTTTGAATCTAGATTTTCCTCTAAATATTTATACATAGAATCAGACACTGGATTTTCTAAATCAAAACGAATTTTCACTACAGAAACCTGTCTGCCACTATCACTATTCATTCTTGTTTGTTCTATATTATTTTTTTGAGGATTAATATCTCCCATATAGTAAAAGTCAGTTCCTTCGTCATTATTTTTTTTAATAAAAAGAGGAAGTCGTATTTTACCATTATTACCTAAAATAGATTGAACATCTTTACTCTCTATTTTTCTGTTTGATTTTGACATCCAATCGAATTCTCTTTGATTTACAAATTCATCCTCATATTTTGTAGATTCAGATATATCTTCTTCTTTATGGTAATTTACAAATATTGGGCAATATTTATTGTCAGGACTCACCAAGTAGCCTCCAACATTTTGAGCAACTGGATTTTCTGAAAAGTTTAAAACTCTAAATACATCTTTTCTCGAATATTTTCTATACAAATGAAATCCACTATTCCATTTACTCGAATCAAAATTTTTATTAAAACTGTATATAGAATATTCTATGGTATCCAATAGAAAATCTTTAAAACACGATTCCTCTATAATAGTCTTAAATTCATTTTCTAATACGAATTCATTATTCTGAATTTTAAGAATATTTAAACTATAAATTTCTCTTGCAGAGACAAGTTTACCTCCTTTTTTTTCTCTTATAAACTCAAAATTGATATTTGAAACACAAGAATTAATAGTTTCTTCTGAAACGCTATAGTTGTATTCTTTTTTAATTTTGGCTTTTAACTTTTCTGTATTATAATTGATAGATGTAATTGTTTCTTTAAGTATAATTGACTCTTCTATCCGTTTAGAATTATTTATTTCTTTAGAGAATAATTCTAATAATTTTATTTGCTTTATACTTAACGAAGAACCAAAATTCTTTTCAACTCTATTTAAAAAATTGAAATATGACTTTGAATGATTAACAAATAGATAAGGGTCTCTAGAATCGTTTCTCACAAAATCCATCATCATAGGAATTCGTCCTATTCTACTTTTTAAATTATTGTAGTCTATTTTTAAATTCGTAAGCAATTGCATCTTTGCAGAATCAATTGAGGCGTATATTTTTTCTTTAGTAATTTCATCAAAATTGATTGTAGATTCTCCAGGAATCATACTACTACCTTCTGAAATGAGCTTTCTTATTTTGTCTTTATTATAAGAAGAGTCTCCATATAAAGCTATTGGTATTAAATAGTTGTTTTTATAATTACCTATAAAATCAATGATTGTTAAATAGTATTTATTCTCTGTTTTTCTTAACCCTCGCCCTAATTGCTGTATAAATATTATTGCCGATTGGGTTGGGCGAATCATAATAACTTGATTGATTTTTGGAATATCAACTCCTTCATTAAATATATCAACAGTAAAAATGTAATCTAATTTGATTGATAAATTGTCACTTTCTAATAGCTTTATAGCTTTTGTTCTTTCGTCTTCCGTACTCTCTCCAACTAAAGCAACTGTTTTATATCCTTTTTGATTGAATTTATACGATAATTCCTTTGCTTCACCTATTTTGGAGCAAAAAATTAAACCTCTCGTTATTCCATTATCAGAACCATAAAATTCAATTTTAGAAATAATTTTATTAACTCTTTCGTCAGTTGTTAAAAGCCTGAAATCTGAACTGTTTTCATGCATTTTATCATTTACATATAAATCGGCAACACCATAATAATGAAAAGGAATAAGCATGTTCTCTTCCATTGCTTTATTCAGTCTAATTTCATATGCTATATTATGGTCAAAAAGACTGTAAATATCTTTATCATCTGTTCTGTCAGGCGTTGCAGTCATCCCAAGAAGAAACCTCGGATTAAAGTATTCTATCAATCGAACGTATGAATCTGCTCCAGAACGATGTGATTCATCTATAATTATATAGTCGAAAAAATCATTCTCAAATTGTTCTAGATGATTTGGTTTTGAAATAGTTTGTACTGTTGAAAAAATAAAATCCTTATCTAATTCTCTTTGTTGCCCAAAGTACAATCCCATTGTTTTACTATCACCAAAAATAGTTTGAAAGGTTTCCATTGCTTTTTTTGCAATATTTAACCTGTGAACAACAAATAATAGTTTTTTCGGATTAAATGCTTTTGCATCAAAAGCAGCTAAAAATGTTTTACCTGTTCCAGTTGCAGATATTATTAATGCTTTATTGTTTTTCTCTCGTAATTTTCCTAGATTCTCTAATGCTTCTTTTTGCATTGAGTTTGGAATTATTTCTAAATTAAATTCTTTAGAAAACTCTGCTTCATTTTTTTTATAAACTAGAAATTGCTTTTTATAAATAGCTTCATACCTTTCTATATAAGCTTCATTAACAATTTCTCCGGTTCTAAAATCGTCTTGAAATTCGGTGATTACTTTATCTACTATAGAACTTGAGTTTCTTGCAGAAACTTTCATATTCCATTCTTTATTGGTAGATAATGCCGAAGAAGTTAAATTACTACTTCCAATAACTAAATTATAATAACCAGCATGTTTAAAAATATAACCTTTAGAGTGTGAATTTTCTTTAGTTACTATTTTTAATTCTATATTATTAAACTGAGAAAGCCTTTTTAAAGCCTCGGGTTGTGTAAAGTTTAAGTATTGAGAGACAAGTACTTTCCCTTTGACACCTTTATCGTCAAGTGTTTTAAAAGTATTTATTAACGCTGCAACACCGCTTGTAGTAACAAATGCTACAGAAATATAAAAACTTTCACACTTTTCTAGTTCTTTTATAATTGTTGATAGAACTTTTTTCCTTGGAATTTTTCTATTTACAAGTAACTCTGGTTGATAAAGAGCCTCAGAATCTAATGATTTATCAATAAATCCTGTAAGTAAACTATTTTTAAAACTATCATCAAAGATTTTATTCATCCTTAATTAACTTATTAACTATAGGAATATCTGCTTCAGCCCAATCTAGTTTATCTATATCTTTTATAGCTAACCATTCAGAAGAAATATGTTCATTCAGTTTAATCTCTTTAATCTCTGAATAACATTTAAAACTGTGCATTGTTAATTCAAAATCAGGATATTCATGAACAACAGTTATAAATAGGTCATCTATTTTATTCGGAATAAAATTTAATTCCTCAATAAGTTCTCTTCGTAGTGCTTCTTCCTTTGACTCTCCTTTTTCGATTTTTCCACCAGGAAATTCAAATTTTTCTGAGATATAACTTAGTTTATTTTTTGGTCTTTGAACACAAAAAATTTCATTTTTAAAATATATTATAGCAGCTACAACTTCTATTTTTTTCATTTAATTTCTTTATTACAATTTCAAGACCAACTTTTAACGAAATTAAACTTTTAAGTATTTAAAACCAAGTTAAACCTCACCTAAATCTGCTTAAAACAAATCTTAACGTATCTATATTTCTCTTTAAAAACATAACAGATTCTAATCTTCAGAATTTTCTACCTACTCACTATCAACACTCTTAAAACCATCTTCAAAATTCCCTGTTCTTAAACTAGGAACAATTTTATAGTGCTCTTTTATAAAAGAAATTTGTTTCACATTAACCGCAGGTAAAGGAATATCTCCTACCGTCCAAAAGTAACTTTCTTTTGTAGGTGAATTGTAATGAAATCCGTTTTCTATATGTTGCTCAAAGTCGGCACTCATGCTAGAATTTACATTTGGTTGTAAAATGTTTTTTGGTTTTAACAGACTTGTTTTGATATTCGTTTTTTTAATGGTAGTATAATTACTCAATTTTAATTCGGTTAAAAAAGGAACCAAACTTAGCAACAAACTCAAGTAGGTAAACAGCATGATTATTTTTTCTTTTCTAAAAAACCAAACACAAATTTGCATGGCAAAGAATAACATATAAAAAAAGAAGAATCGATATTGTGGAGAGAAAACCCAAGCCAATACAAAGTTTAAAACACCAATTAAATACAAAATAAAAACTGATTTTTCTTTGCTTTTTAAATACCATAAAAAAGGAAAAGACACCAATAAAACCACAAATATGATATTGATAATTCCATTGAATTTAAACGAGGTTATCCACGCAATAAATAACTGATAAGTAGAAAGACTGTTTAAATCTTGATAATCAAAAGCAGCATTATACGTACCCACTTTAAACAATTGAATAAGCTCTGTGGGTACTTTCCAATCTACATCTAGAACATCTAAAATTTGTAACGGATATAACAAGTAGCCCGTTAGAACAACGTTTTTCATTAAAAACAATCCAACTACAAAAAGTGAGAACACAATTGGTTTCACTAAATTATTTTTCAGTACTTTATAATGTTTTACAAATAAAATTAATGGTAATAAAACCAATACACACGTAGTGATTTTAATAACACACAAGAAAATTGTGAGTAATAGAATGAGAATAAAATTAGAGTAATCAATCTTATTAAAATATTTTATAAAAAGAAAAAACAACAACTGACTGATTAAAAACACCGGTAAATCTGGCGATGGTGCGTTGATAAAAAATATTATAAAAGGCAAACCAATCAACACACTTCCTATATATAATTGATGTATTTTTTTGGTTGACTTAAATTGACACAACTGCTGAAAACAGTAAAAAGAAAAGACGATTAAAAAGAAACCATTCAAATCGTTAAAATTCGTTTCTAAAAACGGAAAAGTAAACGCTGCTTGTAAAATATGCCAACTAGATGTTTGGGCAAAAAAGATATGTAAATTACCCAATCCTTTTGCAAAACCATATTCATTTAACCATTTAATGGTTTGTATATAATAACTTTCATTATCAAAAATAGAAGGTGTAACCGAAGACATTGCCAAAGCAATGATAAAAATAAAAAGGAACCCAAATTTGTATGTTTTACTAAATGACAACCAACTTATCTTACATTGGTTCAATTGCATTTTAAATTCTCTTTTAAAATAAAACATACCTGCAATGTTTATACAATTCATTATTGCATAAAAAACAATATCTAAAGGAAAGAAAAAAGCATACGACCAGCTAAATAGCGTGATAGAGAATAATCCTAAAATATGGTGGATGGTAAAATTATGATTGTCAATTTTAAATAGTTTTTTTAATAAAAAACCAAAGCTTAAGGAGGATATAAAAATATAAATCCAATTAATTAAAATTAAAAGCATGTGTTATTTTAAAATTGATTTTAGAGATTACAAGTTACGAATAAAATAATTTTCTACTTCGTTAAATATCGAATTGTTCTCAACTATACTCGAACTAACAACACTTAAAAAAAGCTAAACACATAGGCACATAGTATACATGACAAAGTACGAGCGAGACGCTCACAATAGCACTCCATTGAGTTTTAACTGATAACGATTAAAAAAATTGACCACATAAATACATAGAAAACATAGTTTTTATGTTATAAAATTAAAACCATTTTAATTGTACATGTCATATATAAATATCCGCTAACGCGAGCGTTACACTCGTGCAATCGACAATAATTCTCGGTTAACAATCTATGCTTTTTTTGTAAATAGAAATCAGAAAGTACGAGCGAGACCCTCGCACTAGCATTGCGTATAATCCGATAACTCTTGAAAAAATTGACACATAGTAAACATAAGTTGTATGTTATAAAATTAAAACCATTTTAATTGTACATGTCATATATAAATATCCGCTAACGCGAGCGTCACGCTCGTGCAATCGACAATAATTCTCGGATAACAATCTATATATTTTTTTTTGTAAATAGAAATCAGAAAGTACGAGCGAGAAGCTCGCACTAGCATTGAGTATAATCCGATAACTCTTGAAAAAATTGACACATAGTAAACATAAGTTGTATGTTATAAAATTAAAACCATTTTAATTGTACATGTCATATATAAATATCCGCTAACGCGAGCGTTACGCTCGTGCAATCGACAATAATTCTCGGATAACAATCTATATATTTTTTTTTGTAAATAGAAATCAGAAAGTACGAGCGAGAAGCTCGCACTAGCATTGAGTATAATCCGATAACTCTTGAAAAAATTGACACATAGTAAACATAGCTTTTATGTTATAAAATTAAAACCATTTTAATTGTACATGTCATATATAAATATCCGCTAACGCGAGCGTCACGCTCGTGCAATCGACAATAATTCTCGGATAACAATCTATATATTTTTTTTGTAAATAGAAATCAGAAAGTACGAGCGAGACGCTCGCACTAGCATTGCGTATAATCCGATAACTCTTGAAAAAATTGACACATAGTAAACATAAGTTGTATGTTATAAAATTAAAACCATTTTAATTGTACATCTCATATATAAATATCCGCTAACGCGAGCGCCACGCTCGTGCAATCGACAATAATTCTCGGATAACAATCTATATATTTTTTTTTTGTAAATAGAAATCAGAAAGTACGAGCGAGACGCTCGCACTAGCATTGCGTATAATCCGATAACTCTTGAAAAAATTGACACATAGTAAACATAAGTTGTATGTTCTAAAATTAAAACCATTTTAATTGTACATGTCATATATAAATATCCGCTAACGCGAGCGCCACGCTCGTGCAATCGACAATAATTCTCGGATAACAATCTATATATTTTTTTTGTAAATAGAAATCAGAAAGTACGAGCGAGACGCTCGCACTAGCATTGCGTATAATCCGATAACTCTTGAAAAAATGACACATAGTAAATATAAGTTGTATGTTATAATGTATCTGAATTTAAATTCACAATGTACTCCTGAGCTTATCGAAGGATTTTTACCACACTAAAAAGTCTTTGACAAAATCAGTCAGAAAATGCATTAACTGAATTGTAACTACTACAAGCTAAAATAAAATACAAACTGGCATTGGAGCAGTAATCTCACTTACAAAAGTTAACTTGCCCGTAGCAATATCTCTTTTAAAAGAAACTATATTATCAGTATCTTGATTTGCAACTAATAAAAACTGTTCATCTGGAGACAATGAAAAATTACGAGGATTTTTTCCTAAAACAGGTTCGTAACCAATTATCGTTAACGTTCCATCTTCAGCATTTACTTCATAAATTACAATAGATTCATGTCCGCGATTGGAAGCATACAAAAACTTTCCGTCTTTAGAAATATGAATATCTGCTGCTTTGCTAAACTCCGTAAACTCTTTTGGCAAGGTAGAAATTGTAAAATCTACAAAATATGCTTCCTCTTTTTCTTTTACCAAAGAAACCGTATTGTCCAATTCATTTAAAACATAAATCCATTTATTATTTGGATTAAACGTTACATGTCTTGGGCCTGCTCCTTTTGCCATTTTTAAAGACTTTTGCTTTGTATAAACAAGTTTATCTTCATCAATCTTAGAAAAAAACAATTCATTGGTTCCTAAATCTACAGAAATAACTTCTTTTTTTGCTGGATGAAACCAAGCAGAATGTGCATGAGGACCTTTTTGTCTATCTGTTGTTCCTTTACCAATATGTTGTTGCACATTTAATAATTCTGACAATTTACCAGAAGCATCTGCTTTTAACAAACCAACACTTCCGCCACCGTAATTTGCCGTAACCAAATAATCATCATCATTTATAGCAACAAAACAAGGACCTGCTCCACCAGATTTTTCGTTACTTATCAATAGTAAAGAATCGCTTTCAATTTTATAAGATTTTATAAAACCTGTTCCGTTTACATTGGTTTCTTCCACTGCAAAAAGAGTTTTATCATCGTTAGATTTTGTTAAAAAAGTAGGATTTATCGTTTCTGCAACCAAGCCTATTTTTTGTAATTCTCCTTTTTCAGAAAGTTGGTATTTATAAATTCCTTTAGAATCTTTATTAGTATACGTACCAACATAAAAGGAATTAGTCTTGACATCTGTGTTTGTTGTTGTTTTAACTTTTTCAGATTTACATCCGAAGAAAAATAGGGATAACAAAACGATTGGTAGTGCTTTCATAATTTAAAATATTTTAAAAATTGGCAAACGTAAATGTGCTGGTTCGTAATGAGGTGATTTTTTGTAAATAAAATCTAGTTGCGCTCTTGGATTATTTGCAAACTCAGTATCTGTATTCCGTTTTTCTAAAAACTCTTTTTCTATTGATGGATTTTCAGCTAAAAAAGAGGCTGCAATATCTTCAAAAACATAAGCAGAATATCCTTCTTTTTGTTGTAAAACAGTGTCGAAAAAATTCCAGTTAAAAAACGAATCGGTTGCTGCAGCTTCCAACGTTTCTAGCAAATACCGAACTCCATTTTGGTTTGTAGGAATGTAAATATCTCCCTTTCTAAATTGAAAATCTTGAGTTGCTGTTTTTACCGTAGTATTATAATGTAAATAATGACCTTCGTACGCCGTTTTACGTGTTTCAAACTTATCAATATGATTTACTTCAACAGTAATTATTGTATCGTTTTTAAAACGTGTAAATTCTATTTGATTGTTTTTTAATCGCTCTAAAACTTTATGCCAACCTTGTTCTAAAATATACCCTTTCGGAATTTCTACAGACTGAGTCTCCATAAAATTATTATAATATTTCACAGGTTTTGTATATGGTTTTGTAGTATCATAAAACAAACGTTTTCCTGTAGTTACTTTGCTATCGACATACTCTGCTTCGTAGCCTTTAAATTGTAATTCTGTAGGGTTTTCAGTATCAACCTTAAAAGTAATAGGATAGGTTTTCTGTGCCAATACCTCATCTACAGCATTCGCTCTTAATTCTTTAATTTTATCAGCATTATCTTCTGTAAAATCTAACTCAGAAAACAACAATTCATACGTTTGTTCTACCCTTACTTTATAAGGTTTTAACATGTGTGTTTCTACCATCAATCCTAAAGTATTAAACAAGGTTGTGTATCCTGTTGAATATCTAGGAGAATCGAAAAACTGAGAAAAACCTGCTTCTGGCGTAGTACCCCAAACATTTACATAAGGTGTAATTGAAATTCCTTTTTGCTCTAGTGAATTCTCTATACTCGGACGCATTTTGGTTTCTAAAAAGTCACCTAGCTTTCCTCCTAGTTTATTGTGTTGTGTAAATAAATGTGTAATTGCATATTGATAATCAGCTCCATTACTTACGTGATTATCTATAAAAACATCTGGATTTACAGTATGAAATACTGCTGCAAAAGCTGCTGAATTTCTAGAGTCTTGTTTTATAAAATCTCTATTTAAATCATAATTTCTTGCATTCCCTCTAAAACCATATTCTATAGGTCCCTTTTGATTTGCTCTTGTGTGCGAATTTCTATTTAAAGAACCGCCAACATTATACACAGGAATCACACAAATTACAGTGTTTTTATATTTTTCTATTAAAGAATCATTTTCTACAATATCTCTAAGCAACAACATGGATGCATCAATTCCGTCGGATTCTCCGGGATGAATTCCGTTGTTGATGAGAATTCTATTTTTGGATGATTTTTTAATTTCATCCACATTAAAAACTCCTTCTCTATTATAAACAACGAGGTGCAAAGGTTCTCCGGAATCTGTTTGTCCGAATGAAAATAAAGATATAGAAGAATGCGCTTCAGCTAAACCTTTGTAATATGAAATGATGTCTTTGTATTCTGGCGTTTCTGTTCCGTTAGACTTTTCGAAAAGCGTTGTAAAATCTTTTTTTTCTTTAGATAATTGATCACAAGAAAATAGCAACAGTAAAATAGTAACTAAAAAAAATGCTCTAAAAGGTCTACACATATTTATTTAATTCTTACAGTTTTAGGAACTAATTTTGTATAATCTCCATCATTTCTAATTACATCCCTTACAATAGATGAAGAAATATAAGAGGTGCTTGCTGCGGTTAGTAAGAAAACGGTTTCTATAGGCGCTAAATCTCTATTGGTATGCGCTATTGCTTTCTCGAACTCAAAATCTGCGGGGTTTCTTAAACCTCTTAAAATAAAATCGACATTGTTTTCTTGACAAAAATGAACTGTCAACCCTTTATAGGTAACCACTTTTATTTTAGGTTCGTGTGCAAAACAGTCTTCAATAAATTTTTTACGTTCCTCTAAAGTGAACATATATTTTTTGTCCGCATTTACACCGATGGCAATAATTAGTTCATCAAACAATTTTACACCTCTTGCAATGATATCAAAATGACCTAATGTTATTGGATCAAATGATCCTGGAAAAATTGCTCTTTTCATTTTTATTATTTGATGTTTTTAGATTTTTTTGAATCATGATCTTTTTGAACCGATAACCAAGAATTATTCTGATTTCTACAATATACATAAATTAGTTTTTACGTCTTGTTTCAAAAACAAACTATTTCAACCACACAACAGTGATCATCTTGCTTCGTGGTTCAACATCATCTTGCATCGAACCCCATAACAGTAATCTGCATGTCTCGTGATTCTAAAAAATCTTGTTTCTATACAAAAGCCGACTCAATCGCACTTTCAAATAACTCTTCTAAAGAAATACCTGCCACTTTTGCTTGTTGTGGTAAGATACTTTCTTCAGTTAAACCTGGTACCGTGTTCATTTCTAAGAAATGTGGTTCTCCGTTAACTAAAATATATTCTGAACGTGAAAAACCAGACATATTTAAAATTTTATATACCTTTTTTGCTATTTCTTCTACTTTCATTTTTTCTTCATCAGAAATTCTAGCAGGAGTAATCTCTTGAGATTTCCCTTCGTATTTAGCCTCATAATCAAAGAAATCGTTTTCTGTTACAATCTCTGTAATTGGCAATACTGTTGTTTCTCCTTTATAATGAATTACACCAACAGAAACTTCTGGTCCGTCTAAAAAAGACTCAATTAAAATCTCTGTATCTTCTTTATATGCCTTTTCTAAAGCAGGTAACATTTCTGCTTTTGTGTGCGCTTTAGAAATTCCGTAACTAGATCCCGCATTATTAGGTTTCACAAAACAAGGCAATCCAACTTTGTTAATTATAGCATCTAAATCTACAACATCTCCTTTATTTAAGTACACAGAAACGGCCGTTTTAATGCCATATTCTTTCACAACACTTAAAGTATCTCGCTTATTAAATGTTAAGGCCATTTGATAAAAAGGTGCAGAAGTGTGTTTTAAATTAATCAAATTAAAATACGCTAACAAAGTTCCGTTTTCTCCGGGCGCGCCATGTATTGCGTTAAAAACACAATCGAAAATAACAGAAGTACCATTCAATGAAAAAGAAAAATCGCTTCTATTTATAGGATATTCTTGATTATCATCATCTAAAGCAACCCATTTATCTTTTAAAATATGGACTCTATACGGATTGTATTTCTCTTTATTTAAGTGCTTGTACACTACATTTCCGCTGGTAAGCGAAATATTAACTTCGGATGAATAACCACCCATTACAATTGCAATATTCTGTTTCATAAATTCTAAAATAATAAAACAAATTTATCAAAATAATTATAGAAATAGCAACGTTTAGTTTTTATATCTTTGTGCGTTCTAAAAATCAAAAAATGAGTGTTTTTCAATTTATTAAAAGTAAGTCCTTCTTTATACAAGTTATTATTGCAGGTATAGGTTTGTTGGTCTTTATTTTTGCTTTAAAATATTGGTTAGGCTATTCTACCAATCACGATCAAAAAATTCAAGTTCCTAACTTGCATAAAATGTCTTTAGAAAATGTAAAACTAAAGTTAGAAGAATTAAATCTAGATTTTATTGTTATAGATAGCGCGAGCTACAACCCAGATTATCCAAAAAAATCTGTAATTGAGCAATCTCCAGAAACAGGAGATTTTGTAAAAGAAAAACGTAAAATTTACTTAACATTAAATCCTTCTAAATATAGAGATGTTACTGTTCCAGATTTAAACGGAAGAACAAAAAGACAAGCTACTTCTCATTTACGATCTATTGGTTTTAATATTGGTACAAACCCAATTTCTGTAAGAGATATTGGTAAAGATGTTGTACGTGGATTACGCTACAAAGGAGAAATTCTAAATCACGGAGATAAATTACCTTTAAACTCTATCGTAGACTTAGTTTTAGGTGACGGAAACGGAAACTAGTATTCAGTATTCAGTATTCAGTATTCAGTATTCAGTATTCAAAAATAAAAAATTAAACTGTTAAAGGTTGATATTCGATGAATATCCACTTCGACTTAAAAAATAAATTTTGCAAGAAAATCAACCTCAAGATATAGAAAACGACGATTTATACGAACATCACAGATTTACAGCTAGTGAAGGGCAAGAACCTTTAAGAGTTGATAAATTTTTGATGAATTTTGTAGAAAACGCCACCAGAAATAAAATTCAACAAGCTGCAAAAGCAGGAAATATTTTGGTGAATGATGCCATTGTAAAATCGAATCATAAAGTAAAACCAAATGATGTAGTTAGAGTTGTTTTAGCATATCCACCAGCAGAAAATTTATTGGTGGCAGAAGACATTCCTTTAGACATCGTTTATGAAGATGACACAGTAATTGTAGTGAACAAACCTGCAGGTATGGTAGTACATCCTGGTCACGGAAATTATTCTGGTACCTTGGTGAATGGCTTAATTCATCATATAGAAAACTTACCAACCAATTCTAACGAAAGACCAGGTTTGGTGCATAGAATTGATAAAGATACTAGTGGTTTATTAGTGGTTGCAAAAACCGAATTTGCCTTAGCTCATTTATCTAAACAGTTTTTCGACAGAACTACAGAGCGTTTATATTATGCTTTAGTTTGGGGAAATGTAGAAGAAGATGAAGGTACTATTGAAGGAAATATAGGACGTAGTTTAAAAAATCGTTTACAAATGTCTGTTTTTCCTGATGGTGATTTTGGAAAACATGCAGTTACACATTATAAAGTTTTAGAGCGTTTAACATACGTAACATTAGTGCAATGTAAATTAGAAACAGGAAGAACGCACCAAATTAGAGCACACTTTAAACATATTGGACACACACTTTTTAACGATGAGCGTTATGGTGGAGATGATATTTTAAAAGGAACAACATTTACCAAATACAAGCAATTTGTAAATAACTGTTTTAAAGTGTTACCTAGACAAGCGCTACATGCTAAAACATTAGGGTTTACACACCCAAAAACGGGAGAATTTATGCGTTTTAATTCTGAAGTACCTACAGATATTACAGAATGTCTAGAAAAATGGAGAACCTACTCTGAGAATTCTAAAGATGTAGATTTAGAGTAAATAGCTTTACTTTCCATTTTATAAAATAAAACAGCGATTTGTATTTTGATACAAATCGCTGTTTTATTTTATAACACTCTTATAATGAACCAATTATACTAAAAATCTATTTTACATACATCGTTTCACTTACTGCATTTTTAGAACTTAATAATTCAAATAATGTATCTATTCCTTTTGCTACATTTTTCTTAAACACAGCTTTTACTATTAAGAAAATAGCCAACTTTTTTAAAGGTGATTTTGCTTCTAAATAGGTTTCTAGAACCAACTTACAACGATCAGCACTTAATGGTGTTATAATATAAAATTGATATAATGCATCTAAAGGAACTGGACTCTTAGTCATTTCTCCATACACCAACTGTCCTGGTTTCACTTCTTTAGTGATTACCACAAAATCTAAATGTTTTTCATTAACCACACACACATGCTCAGAACCTAATCTTGTTACTTCATTTACATTAAATATAATTTCATCAACACCTTCCTTCCATTTACTTCTGTAACCATAATTTGTTAAAGTTTCTAACAATTCTGCAGCAGAAACAGGAAACTCCTTCTCTAGAATAAAACTTGGTGGTTTGTTAAAAACAACTTTATTAGCAGTAAGAAATGATCTCAATTTTAAGTTATTATTATCAATAACAGAAAATAAATAATCTAATTGTTTACCATCATAAATATCAGTCCCTTCTTCAAATTTGTATAATTTTGATTGATAATTGCCAGACAAACCAATGGTATTTGCTAACTCTTTACTAAACAAAACATAATTATCGCTATCAACAGAATTTTTCATTAAACGATGCGCCTCAATAACCTCATTTCCAAAAGGTTTTCTATTATTCTGAACCGTTAAAAACTGTAATTCGCCACAATGTGCAATAATTTTTAATTGTAATTTAGGAGCAGAAGAACAAGCACTACAAGGACAGATTCTATTTTTTTCTAATAATTTTAAATGACTATAAAACGCGGTAAATATATGTTCTGACAAAGCCAATAACCGTTCTAAAGACGGCACATCATTTTCTTTATAAAAAAATAAAGCATCACCCTCTACTTCTGCTAATTGTAACTCTTCTGTATTTGCTGCTATTAAAACTTCTAATAATTCTGAAATTACATGCTGACTGTGTTCCACTTCTGTGGTTTGAACAAATTCTGTAAATCCTGAAATATCCGGTAAAAAAAGTAAAGATTTGCCCATGTTATATTGGTCGATTTTAAAACTTAAAACTAACTAAAAAATAGATATAAACAATTATTATTTAAGTATCAGTTATTACATTCTTAAAAAGTTTGCGATTTATCTTATCCATTGTATTTTTACACTACAATAAAAGCATACCATGAAAATCATAATATCCCCAGCAAAATCTTTAGATTTCGAAAGTAAAGTACCAACAAGTCTGCATACGCAACCTCGTTTTTTAGATAAGTCTGAAAAATTAAATAAGAAACTAAAAACACTTTCTAAGAAAAACTTATCTGAATTGATGAAAATTTCTGATGATTTGTCTGCTTTAAATTATGATAGAAATCAATCTTGGGCAACTCCTTTTACAACCGAAAATGCAAAACAAGCTATTTATGCATTTACAGGTGCCGTTTTTCAAGGAATTGATGTGAATTCTATTGAAGAAGAGAAAATACCATTATTACAAAATAACTTAAGAATTCTATCTGGTTTGTATGGCTTATTAAAACCTTTAGATTTAATTCAGCCTTATCGTTTAGAAATGGGAACTCGTTTAAAAGTAGGTACCAAAGATAATTTGTATAAATTTTGGGACGATACTGTTGCCAATGCTTTGAATGACGAATTAGAAGATGGTGAATTATTAGTAAATTTAGCAAGTACAGAATACTTTAAAGTAATTCCTAAAAAGGTTTTAAAAGTACCAATGATTACACCTGTTTTTAAAGATTTTAAAAATGGAGAATATAAAATTGTGATGACGTATGCTAAAAAAGCACGTGGTTTAATGGTGCGCTATATTATAGATAATAACGTTAAAACTATAGAAGATTTAAAAGGTTTTAATATTGATAAATACCGTTTCTCTGAAGAATTATCTTCTGGAAATGATTTGGTTTTTACAAGGTAAAAATAGTTTAGGTTATTCAGTACGCAGTTAACAGTCTTCAGTAAACAGTTACAAACAGACTGTAAACTGCCTACAAAATGATTAACAATCTACAATTCTAACCGTAACTGCCAAACCACCTTCCGACGTTTCTTTGTAATTTTTGTTCATGTCTTTTGCGGTTTCCCACATTGTATCTATTACACTGTCTAAATGTACCAAAGCTTCTTTTGGATCTGTTTCTAAGGCAATTTCTGCGGCATGAATTGCTTTTATAGCACCCATAGAATTACGTTCTATACAAGGCACTTGTACCAAACCAGCAATAGGATCGCAGGTTAAACCTAAATGATGTTCCATAGCAATTTCTGCAGCTGACAAACATTGTGCTGCTGTACCGCCTAATAATTCTGTTAAAGCAGCTGCTGCCATTGCAGAAGACACTCCTATTTCTGCCTGACAACCTCCCATTGCTGCAGAGATTGTAGCATTTTTCTTAAAAATACTCCCTATTTCGCCAGCTGTTAATAAGAACTTTTTAACGTGACTAAAATCTGCTTCGTGATTTTCTATCACCATATAATACATTAAAACAGCAGGTATTACGCCAGCACTTCCGTTTGTTGGCGCTGTAACTACTCTACCCAAAGCGGCATTTACTTCATTTACAGAAAGGGCAAAACAACTTACCCATTTTAAAATCTCTCTAAATTTTACTTCTGTACTTCTAATGGCAGTAAGCCATTCTTTAGGGTTTGTATAACTGGTATCTTTTATTAATTTTTTATGCGTATCAAAAGCACGTCTTTTTACATTTAAACCTCCAGGAAGCCTTCCTTCTGTATGACAGCCTGTATGCATACATTCTAACATCGTATCCCAAATTCTGTGCAACTCTTTATCTATATGTTCTGTAGAATTTAATTCTAACTCATTTAAAAGAACAATATCAGAAATTAATAAATTTTCTTTTTCACAATATTCTTCAAGCTGTAAAGCTCTATTGATTGGATAAGGAAAGTTCTTTTTATTGATTTCTATTTCTTCTTCTAAATGATCATTTTCTTGCACAATAAAACCTCCTCCAATAGAAAAATACGTTTGTGTAGAAACTTCATCACCATTAAAAAAACCTCTAAAAGTAATTCCGTTTGCATGAAAAGGTAAAAAGGCTCTATTAAAAACAATTGATTCTTTATAGAAAGGCACTTCCTTTTCTGCATTTAATGAAAGTACTTTTTTATCTTTAATATCATCAATAATAGTAGCAATGTTTTCTATAGGTAAGTATTCTGGATCTGCACCGCTTAAACCTAACTGAATTGCCAAATCGGTAGCGTGTCCTTTTCCTGTTAAAGACAAAGACCCATATAAATCTACCTGAATAGCATCAACCAAATCAAAGTTATTATTTTCTTTTAATTGAAGGATCCATTGTTCGGCAGCTCGCCAAGGGCCAAGTGTATGAGAACTTGAGGGACCAACACCTATTTTGAGCATATCAAAAACACTAATAAATTGCGACATTCGTAAAGTTTAATTAAGAATAGCGGTAAATGTAAAAAATCCAACTCAATGAGTTGGATTTTATTATCAAAAATATATTTTATATTAGTTATATATCGATTCCTTACCAAATTCTACCGCTAACATATAGTAAACGACAGCTCTATATTTATTTCTTTCAGATTTACCAATTGTTTCCACAACTTTATTAATCGCTTCATCTAATTTTGGACCATCCGCTAGACCTAACTTTTTAATTAAAAAATTATTTTTAACAGTTAACAATTCTTTTGCATCTGAACCAGATACGGTTTCGGCATCTTTTTTATAAATAGATGGCCCTAGTCCTTTTGTTACAGCTTTTAATAAGTCTGAATCATATTTTAGACCTTTATCGTCCATAAACTTAGAATACTGTGCTACTTTTTCGTCAAATTTACTCATGATTTTTTTTAGAATTTTAGATTTATAACTTATAGATTTACTTTGTATGAAATAGAACTATCCAAATATAAGGAATTAAAAATTATATTCAAATATTCTTCCTATCCAATATATTAGATACACTTTATGTCATAATGTCACATCTATTTAAAATATTTTTTTAAAATAACTGACATTTGCTAGTCAAAAAGGGGTTGGCACAGCATTTGCCTAATAGAAAATGTAAAATTGAATTAAAATTTATTAAAATAAATATTATGAGTAAAATAATTGGAATTGATTTAGGTACAACAAACTCTTGTGTTTCTGTAATGGAAGGAAATGAGCCAGTTGTAATCCCTAACGCAGAAGGAAAAAGAACTACACCATCTATCGTTGCCTTTGTAGAAGGAGGAGAACGTAAAATTGGTGACCCAGCTAAAAGACAAGCTGTAACAAACCCAACAAAAACTGTTTATTCTATTAAACGTTTTATGGGTAACAAATTTTCTGAGTCTTCTAAAGAAGCAGGAAGAGTTCCTTATAAAGTAGTAAGAGGAGATAATGATACACCTAGAGTAGATATTGATGGTCGTTTATATACACCGCAAGAAATTTCTGCAATGGTGTTACAAAAAATGAAAAAAACTGCTGAAGACTATTTAGGAACTGAGGTTACTGAAGCAGTTATTACAGTACCAGCATATTTTAACGATGCACAACGTCAAGCTACAAAAGAAGCTGGTGAAATTGCAGGTTTAGCTGTAAAAAGAATTATAAACGAGCCAACTGCTGCTGCTTTAGCGTATGGTTTAGACAAATCTAACGATGATAAGAAAATTGTTGTTTTTGATTTTGGTGGTGGAACACATGATGTTTCTATCTTAGAATTAGGAGACGGAGTTTTTGAAGTATTAGCTACAGATGGTGATACACATTTAGGTGGTGATGATGTTGATGAAAAAATCATTAACTGGTTAGCAGAAGAGTTTAAAGCGGATGAAGATTTAGACTTACGTAAAGATCCAATGTCTTTACAACGTTTAAAAGAAGCTGCAGAAAAAGCGAAGATTGAATTATCTTCTTCTGCTTCTACAGAAATTAACTTACCATATGTTACTGCTACTGCTAGCGGACCAAAACACTTAGTAAGAACTTTATCTAGATCTAAATTTGAGCAATTAATTGACGATTTAGTAAAAAGAACTATCGAGCCTTGTCAGACTGCTTTAAGAAATGCAGATTTAACAATCTCTGATATCGATGAAATCGTATTGGTTGGTGGATCTACAAGAATACCTGCGGTACAAGAAGCTGTTGAGAAATTCTTCGGAAAAACACCAAGTAAAGGAGTAAACCCTGATGAAGTTGTTGCTTTAGGAGCTGCAATTCAAGGTGGAGTTTTATCTGGAGATGTAAAAGATGTATTGTTATTAGACGTTACACCTTTATCTTTAGGTATTGAAACTATGGGGAATGTTTTCACAAAATTAATTGATGCAAACACTACTATTCCTACAAAAAAATCTCAAGTATTCTCTACAGCTGTAGACAATCAACCATCAGTAGAAATTCACGTTTTACAAGGTGAAAGAGCGATGGCTGCAGATAACAACACAATTGGTCGTTTCCATTTAGATGGTTTACCACCAGCACAGAGAGGTGTACCTCAAGTAGAAGTAACTTTTGATATTGATGCCAATGGTATTATTAAAGTTTCTGCTTTAGACAAAGGAACAAACAAATCTCACGAGATTAGAATTGAAGCGTCTTCTGGATTATCTGAAGATGATATCAAGAAAATGAGAGAAGAAGCAGAAGCAAATGCGGATGCTGATAAAGCTGCAAAAGAAACTGCAGAAAAAATCAACGAAGCAGATTCTATGATTTTTCAAACAGAAAAGCAATTAAAAGAATTTGGTGATAAATTATCTGCGGATAAAAAAGCACCAATCGAAGCTGCTTTAGTTGAATTAAAAGCTGCACATGAATCTAAAGATTTAGCATCAATTGATACTGCATTGGCAACTATCAATGAAGCTTGGAAAGTTGCATCTGAAGAGATGTATGCTGCACAAGGTGGTGCTGAAGGAGCAAATCCTGGAGCTGAACAACAAGGTCAACCAGAAGCAGATGCTCAAGGAGACAATGTTGAAGATGTAGATTTCGAAGAAGTTAAATAAGTGAAATAGAATTTTGATACATCAAAATTCGTTATTGAACTTATCCCGATGAAAAGAGGGACCTTCTAAAAAGAAAAACATATTTTCTTACAATACTAAAACGCAATCATTAATTTGATTGCGTTTTTTTTATTTTAAAATATACAAGTGAGGCTACTTAATCGCTATGATAATTCAAATTCCTTTGTTAAATTTGCAACAACAAAGAGATCCTTCAGGTTTTAAAAACCTGAAGGATCTAAATTATAAAAAACTTTTGAAGCAATACAACAAAACCAACTTCTTTAAACATACTTTTTGTGAATTCAAACAAATAGAAAACTTTGAATTCCCTGAAGACACCAATTATAAAAGTAAATCTGAAAGTATGTATTTTTATACCAAAGAAGGTGTATATAGAAAATCTAATCATTGGGGACGTGTTGCCAATTGCAGGTGGAAATTAATTGCAAATGAAGATTATAAAAACCAACAAATAGTAATTGGTTTTGCAAAATGGGCAGACTTCTACTCTATCAATTCAACTGAAAAAATATTTTTTATTACTGTAAATTTTGAAGAAAAAACAGCTAACATTCAACCTAAAAAAGAAGAAACCAACAATCTTCTTATTACATTAAATGAAGCACAACAAAAAATAAAACAAATTTCCATTTTATTAAAAGAAACAAAATGGGCAAGCTATTTTGAAGATGATATAGACATTACTCGTTATAAAGTAATTACAGAATTCATCAACACCAATAAAACTTTACAACAAATAAAAAGAGAACAAAAATAATAAAAATGTACTTTTGCAATAAAGGTCTGCTATCTTATGCTATTTAATTCATTAGAGTTTTTACTCTTTTTACCTACTGTTTTTACACTATATTGGTTTGTCTTAAAAAAATTAAAAGTACAAAATTTATTAATATTAGTAGCTAGCTACATTTTTTATGGCTGGTGGGATTGGAGGTTTTTATCTTTAATATTACTAAGTACTTTAGTTGATTATAGTATTGGTGTAAGATTAGACAAAACAAATAACCAACAAAAAAGGAAGCTTCTCTTGTGGTTAAGTTTAGCATTTAATTTAGGTTTACTGGGCTTTTTTAAATACTTCAACTTTTTTATTGACAATTGGGTAGATGCATGGTCTAGCTTTGGTGTTACAATGCATAAAAGTTCTTTACAAGTTATATTACCTGTCGGTATTTCTTTTTACACTTTTCAAACATTAAGTTATTCAATTGATGTATATCGTAAAAAATTAAAACCAACAAAAGATTTTATTGCTTTTGCTAGCTTTGTATCTTTTTTCCCACAACTCGTGGCAGGACCAATAGAAAGAGCCACCAATCTACTACCTCAGTTCTACCAAAAAAGATCATTTAATTATGATTTAGCAGCTTCTGGAATGAAACTCATTTTGTGGGGACTATTCAAAAAAATAGTAATAGCAGACAACTGTGCAATGTATGCTAATGAAATTTTTGGAGATTATCAACATCAATCTAGTTTAACATTAATATTAGGCGCCATCTATTTCGCTTTTCAAATTTATGGGGATTTCTCAGGTTATTCGGATATCGCTATTGGAACCTCTAGACTATTTGGTTTTAACTTAATGAGAAACTTTAATTACCCTTATTTCTCTAGAGATATTGCTGAGTTTTGGAGGCGTTGGCATATTTCTCTTTCTACTTGGTTTAGAGATTATCTTTATATCCCGTTAGGAGGTTCAAAAGGAAATAAATTTAAACAAATTAGAAACGTATTTATTATTTTTCTAGTTAGTGGCTTCTGGCATGGAGCAAATTGGACTTTTATATTTTGGGGAGGACTAAATGCACTCTTTTTTTTACCTTTATTATTAACCAATAAAAATAGAAAAAATACAGGCATTGTTGCTCAAGAAAAATACTTACCATCTATTAAAGAATTCTTACAAATGCTAACAACATTTATTTTAGTAACATTTGCATGGATATTCTTTAGAGCAGAAACAGTTACTACAGCAATAGATTATATAACTAGAATTTTCTATAATACTGTTCAAACAAATAGTTCAATAGAAAAGTTTAACTTTATAATTTTACTATTTATATTATTAGAATGGTTTTCTAGAAAAACAGAGACTTTAAAAATTAAAAATAAAGTTTTACGTTATGCTTTCTATTTTATAATTGTTCAATCAATCTTATTCTACACAGTCTCTAACAAAGTAGTAGATTTTATATATTTTCAATTTTAATGAAAAAATTTAGAACCAAAATATTCCTAATATCTAGCATAATTATAAGTATTAATCTTATAATTTATATTTTATTGAGTCTTGGAAGTTGGATTACTCCAATGGAAACAAAAAAAGCAAGCTTTTTTAACAACACAATAGAAAAACCTATTTACGTTATTGCTGGTTCTAGCATGGGGAATTCTTTTGACTCCGAGTTAGTTTCAAAAAAATTAAATAGAGAAGTATTTAATACCTCTTTTACTTTATCGCATAAATCTAACTTTATTTTAAATTATATATCAGACAAAGTAAAAAAAGGAGATATTGTTGTTTATGGACCTGAATTTGATAATTATTATGACCAAGACAACTCTATCTCAACAGCACAATTAGCTTCGGTATACAATAATTCTTCTTTTTTTAAATATCAAAATTTTCAACAAAAAATAAAGTTTATATACAATATTCCTAAAATGAATGTTTTACTTTCTTACAGAAAATTAAAATCCTTTTTAAAACCAAACTTATACAACGATTTAAAAAAATACAATTCAAGAGGTGATTATATTCATCACAAAAATGAAAAAAGAACTTGGAATGCTAGTCAAATAAGTAGGTATGAAAAATATAATTACAATCATGTAATAAGCACAGAATTTAAAAAAAATATTTTAAAAGCAAAAAAAGAAATCGAAAAAAAAGGAGCTCATTTATTTATCACATTCCCTCCTATTGCAGAGTCTGAATATGATGATAGGTTTAATACTGATATTATAAATTTTTATAAAAAAACAGGTTTAAAGCTAATTGGAAACCCGAAAACATTTGTAGTTAATGATAGTTTAATATTAAACCACCCTTACCATACAACTTATAACGGAACAAGAAAGAGAAGTCTTATTTTTATACAAAACTTTAAATCAATTTTTGAACTAGATTAATCGATAAAACTTTACAACAAATTAAACGAGAGCTATAAAGGAATTCCGTGGTTATTCTTAATTTCTCCCATCACAAATGTACTATGAGCACTTCCAATACCTTTAACAGACCCCAAACTTTGTAAAACAAAAGATTGATAATGTTTCATATCTTTTACCATCACTTTTAATAAAAAATCGAAATCGCCAGAAGTATTATAGCATTCTGTTACCTCTTTAAGAAACATAATATCTTTTACAAACTGATTTCCTATTTCTTTGGTATGTTCCTTTAACTTCACATTACAGAATACAATTAAAGAAACATCTAACTTCTCACTACATAAAACAGCCGTTGTTTTTTTTATATAACCTTCTTTTTTTAATCGTTTTATGCGATCAAAAACAGGCGTATTTGTAAGATTTACACGTTGAGCAAGTTCTTTTGTAGTAATATCTGCGTCTTTTTGTAATAAACGAAGTAGTTGTAAATCAATTTCATCAACTTGATACATAGAATATTTTTCTTTTTTAAGTTCAACTACAGTACATAAAAGTATTTTACACTGTCTTTGACTCAAAAATAGTTTTATATTCTGAATATGAATCAAAATACATTATTTTTATTTATAAGTTATAGGTTTGTACAGTAATTAAAACTTATAACAATGAAAACTACTATTTTAGGGCATCCAAGAATTGGAGAAAAAAGAGAACTAAAAAAAGCAATTGAGAGTTACTGGAAAGAAAATATAGATGAAACAACGCTATTAAAAGTTGCCAGCGACATTAAAAAGAAAAACTGGTTGAATCAAAAGGAAATAGGAATAGACCTTATTCCTTCAAATGATTTTTCTTTATACGACCAAGTTTTAGATATGTCGTTAACCTTAAATTGTATTCCTAAAAGATTTAGAGAATTAAAAAATAAGGTATCTTTTGTCGATTTATACTTTGCAATGGCACGTGGTTTTCAAAAAGATAGTTTTGATATTGTTGCAATGGAAATGACTAAATGGTTTGATACTAATTACCATTATTTGGTTCCTGAGTTTGAAAAAGAGCAACAATTTGAATTGAATTCTTGTAAAATTATTAGCGAATATCGCGAAGCTTTACAAATAGGCATCAATACAAAACCTGTATTAATTGGACCTTTAACTTATTTATTGGTTGGAAAAGAAAAGGAAAACGGCTTTCATAGATTAGAGTTATTAGATCGTTTATTACCTACTTATATTCAATTAATTGAAGAATTACAAAACGAAGGAGTAACGAATATTCAGTTTGATGAACCTTACTTATCTTTAGATTTAACACTTAAAGAACAAGAGGCTTATTTTAAAACTTACACTCTTTTAAAAGCTAAATTTCCTAAGATTACATTAATTTTAGCTAACTATTTTGGAAATCTAAACGATAATTTAAATCTAACATTATCTTTACCTGTTGATGTTCTACATGTAGACTTAGTTAGAGGTTTAGATGAATTAGATACTATTTTAAAGCATCAAAATAAAGAGCAAATACTTTCTCTAGGTATTGTTGATGGAAGAAATATTTGGAAAAATAATTTTGATACATCCATAGAAATCATCAACAAAGCAAAGGCAATTAAAGGTGATAACCTTTGGATTTCTTCTTCATGTTCTTTATTGCACAGTCCGTATGATTTAGATAACGAAAAAGATGGTTCCATTCTAGAAGAAGTAACACAATGGTTGGCTTTTGCTAAACAGAAGTTACAAGAAATTGTTTTGCTTAAAAAAATAGCTCAAGATAATTTACAAGCATCAGACATTAAAGAAATCGAAGCCAACAGACTCGCTTTTATCAACAAAGAAAAATCTACACTTATACATAACAACAAAGTTAAACAACGTATAAATGCATTAACAGAGGCAGATAGTTTAAGGAAAAGTGTTTTTGCAGAAAGACAGAAAAAACAGCAACAAGAATTACAGTTACCTCTTTTTCCAACCACAACTATTGGTTCTTTTCCACAAACTAAAGAAGTGAGATCTTTAAGGTTACAGTATAAAAGAAAGCAAATATCCGAAGAAAAATACAACTTCTTTTTAGAAGAAGAAATAACTAGTGCTATCAAATTTCAAGAAAATATTGGCTTAGATGTTTTAGTTCATGGTGAGTTTGAGCGTAATGACATGGTAGAATATTTCGGAGAAAGATTAGCTGGTTTTGCTTTTTCTAGTTTTGGTTGGGTGCAGAGTTATGGTACAAGGTGTGTAAAACCTCCTATTCTTTTTGGTGATGTGTCTAGAGAAAACCCTATGACTGTAAAATGGACAGCATATGCGCAGAGTCTATCTAAAAAATATGTAAAAGGGATGCTTACAGGGCCTGTAACTATTTTACAATGGTCTTTTGTTAGAGATGATCAACCAAGAACACAAACGTGTAATCAAATTGCTTTAGCGATTAGAGATGAAGTTGCTGATTTAGAAAAAGTAGGAATAAAAATTATTCAGATTGATGAACCTGCCATAAGAGAAGGTTTACCATTAAGAAAAAATAATTGGGCAGTCTATTTAAAGTGGGCAGTTAATGCTTTTAAAATATCGGCAAGTGTGGTTAAAGATGATACTCAAATTCACACACACATGTGTTATTCTGAATTTAACGATATTATTGCAAATATTGCAGATATGGATGCCGATGTAATTACCATAGAAACGTCTCGTTCTAAAATGGAATTATTAGATGCTTTTGTCGATTTTAAATATCCCAATGAAATTGGTCCTGGAGTTTATGACATTCATTCTCCAAGGGTACCAAACGTACATGAAATAGAAAGTTTACTCATAAAAGCAACAAATTTATTACCTCAAGAAAACATTTGGGTAAACCCAGACTGCGGATTAAAAACAAGAGATTGGCCAGAAACAAAATTGGCTTTAGAAAATTTAGTTGCTTCTGCAAAATTAATGAGAGAAAGAGTAGCAACCACAGTTTAATAAAAACAGAACAGTTTAAGAATTAGTCTTAGGCTGTTCTCTTTTTTTACGTAAACATATTGTATTTTTGATGTTAAAATATACTATATGAACATACCACAAACTAGTTTCCCAAGAGTTGTAATTATTGGTGGTGGTTTTGCCGGTTTAGCTGCAGCTAGAGGGTTAGAAGAGCAAGAACTGCAAGTTGTGTTAATTGACAAACACAATTACCACACATTTCAACCTTTATTATATCAGGTTGCAACAGGTGGTTTAGAGCCAGATTCTATTGCCTTTCCTTTAAGAAAACGTTTTAACGATGTGGAAAATTTCTATTTTAGATTGACTGAAGTAGAAAAAATAAATCCAGAAAACAATACTATTGAAACTGCTATTGGAAACTTAGAGTATGATGAGTTAATTATTGCGACAGGCTCTACAACCAACTTTTTTGGAAATACAAACATCCAAAAACATACGATGGAAATGAAGTCCATTCCGCAGTCTTTAAATATTAGAAGTCTAATTTTAGAAAACTTCGAAGAAGCTTTATTAACCTCTAATATTGAAGAAAGAAACGCTTTGATGAATTTTGTAATTGTTGGTGGTGGACCAACAGGTGTAGAATTAGCTGGTGCTTTAGCAGAGATGAAAAAGGGAATCTTGCCTAAAGATTATCCTGATTTAGACATTCGACAAATGCAGATTAACTTAATTCAAAGTTCTGATTGTTTGTTAAAAGGAATGAGTGCTAAGGCTTCTGAAAAAGCAGAAGATTTTCTAATAAAACTAGGTGTAAATGTTTGGAAAAACTTACGTGTTTTAGATTATAATGGAAAAATAGTTACCACAAATGGAGAAGATCATTTTAAGGCGGAAACCGTTATTTGGGCTGCTGGCGTAAAAGGACAAATGATTGATGGTCTAAACACTGAATGTATTATTGAAAGAGCTGCTAGAATAAAAGTAAATGAATACAATCAAGTTTTAGGGCACCCAAATGTATATGCAATTGGCGATGTTGCTTGTATGTCTTCAGAAAAAACTCCTTTCGGACACCCAATGATGGCACAACCTGCTATTCAACAAGGTCGGTTAGTTTCAAAAAATATATTGGCAAAATTGTACAACAAAGAACAGAAGGCATTTATTTATAAAGACAAAGGAGCTATGGCAACTATTGGACGTAATAAAGCCGTTGTAGATTTAAAAAACTGGAAATTTCAAGGAGTTTTTGCTTGGTTTGTTTGGATGTTTGTTCATTTGTTTTCTTTAATCGGATTTAGAAACAAAGCGATTGTTTTTCTAAATTGGGTATATAATTATATTCGTTTCGATAGAGAAACCCGTTTAATTATTAGACCTTATAAAAATAAAAACAGCTTTAGTTTTAGAAAATAAATGGCAGAAAAAAGAATCATAAAGTGTCCGAACTGTGGGGTTTTTAACACCAATAAAGAATATTGCACAAACTGCAACACCCTAATTTCTCATCAAAAGAAAAGAGAACTCAAAGCCAATGTTGTAAAACAAAATGAAATTGACAAGGTTATTCATGAAAGAGAAAACCCCAATTTAACAGAAAGATTAAAAAAACATCCTAATATTTTGTATAAAATTACCGGTTGGATTTTGTATTCTGCATTTACAATTGTTAGTATTATTGGTGCTGGTTTGGCTTGGTTTATTGCAATGGTTGCTGCGGGTTAAGATGAAAAAAATACTCTTTTACTATTTTTTGATTTCTTTATTAACAGGAAGTACAATCTATCTTCTTCAATATCTTTCCTTTCCTTTACCTAAATTTATTAGTTTTTATGTGAATGATTTTTTAATCATTCCGATTGTTTTATACATCAGTTTACAAATTTTAAAATGGTCTAAAAACGATAAAAGTTACACGTTGAGTTTCCCTATAATTCTATACGTTTGTTTTATGTATAGTCTTTTATTCGAGTTTATTTTCCCTAAATACTTAGCAAGATATACCACAGATATTGTAGATATTCTTCTTTATTTTGCAAGCGGACTTCTATTCTACTACCTTCAAAAGATAAAGACTGATAAAATTTCGAAAGAAAACAATCGCATTTAATACAAGTGCTATTGCAAAAAAAAACTTCTTTAGAAAGTTCTTTTGACTAATCAAAAAAAGTATTCTAAAGAAGATATAAAGAAATAAAATACACTTAATTACTATTTAGACTCTTCATGGTTTTCATCAAGTGTTTCCGTCAACGTTTTCATAAAAGCAACAATGGCGTTTTGTTCTTCTGCAGTTAAGTTCAATTCATCAAAAGGTAAGGTTTGGTGCTCTAAATTAAAACCTAATCCGCCGCCACCGCCAAGGTTATAAAACTCAACAACCTGCTCTAAAGTATTGTAAACACCATTGTGCATATACGGAGCAGTTAATTCAATATTCCTAATAGAGGGTGTTTTAAACATTCCTTTATGCAGTTCTTCTTTAAAACTCCAATAAAACCCTAAATCATTATCTAATTTTTTATTTTCTGCTGTTTCCGGAACTCCAATAACTTCTTTCTCTGTTTCTGTAAAAAAAGGAGGCACTGTACCATTTGTTAATGGCATAAAATGGCAAGTGGCACATAAAGCTTTTCCCATAAATAAATTGTAGCCAAGTTTTTCTTCATTAGAGAAATTATTTTCTTCTCCTCTCATATTTTTATCAAATTTAGAATTGAAACCATTTAAAGTTGAAACATAAGATGAAATTGCTTTTATAACATCTGTATTATTAGATGACACTTTACCAAAAGCATCTTTAAAAAGAGGCGTGTACGTCGAATCTTTTAAAATAGCATTAGAAAATTTATGCACATTAGAGTTAAACTCTTTATCATTTGTAAAAACAGCTGAAATTTGATCTAATAATGTATTTGATCTTCCATCTAAAAAGAAACTTTGTTGAAAAGCGGTATTTATAAGTGTTGGTGTATTTCGTTCTAAAAGATTCCCTTGATTATCAATATTAAAATCGATATTATCTGCATAACCTTTGTCTTGTAAATGACAAGTTACACAAGCCATCTTTCCATTTTTAGAAAGTTTAGGGTCTGAAAATAATTTTCTACCTAAAGCTATTTGTTTATTGGTTGGATTTTGATTGATAGCTGGCGTAAAATAATTTAAACTAAAACTATTGTCTTCAAAAAAGGTAGGCGCATCAAAATTAAAAGGAGTTGTATTTATGGGCTTCCAAAGCGCACTCACTTTTCTTATTTCAACCCAATTTCTAGTAATCGAGTTCATGTAATCTCTTGTAAAAGTAAAACGATCAAAAGTATCAAAATCTTCATTTTTTTTAATAAACGAAATAGCACTTTCAATGTTACTGTTAAAAGCAGCATCTAACTCCTTATTTTTTCCTTTTACAACACCCTGTATTGTTTGCTCATAAACGGTTTGCAAACTTTCTAAAGAAATAATCGTTTCTTTAATACCTAAATGACTCAGGGGTGTATCGAACCCTGAAATAGCTAAACTTATAATTCTTAAAAGTTGTTGATGTGTTGCTATAAAAAAACGTTGCGGATTTAATGGTCGTTTTATAATCCCTTTTTTAAGATTAGAAAGCAATCCTTTTTGCACATACAATTCTTGTGTAAAATCGGCTTCTGACGTCTCATTATCAAAAATACTTTCTTCTATTTTTTGATAGCCTACTGGTTTTATTATTTTACCTGTATCTTCCTTATAAATTGGTAAGGCTGGTCCGTTAGCTCTGTGGCCAACTTCTGGGTTTAAATAAGATGCATAAGGCTCTGCTTTTTTAAATGCAGCTCTAGATAATTCAAAATACTTTTTTGATTTTTCTCCATGCATTCCTGAAACCTCTAAACTATCGATATACAGCAAAGCAACATCTAAATTTTGAGCATAGTACTCTTGTGCAAAAGACCAATTAACGATAGGAATCATTTCTTTTTTATCTTGATTACAAGACATAAAAAGAATACCCATTAATAAAAAAAATAATGATTTAAAATATTTAAACATATTGAAAGTTCTAAAAAATGAAAGAATCTTCATTGTAAAAATGAAGATTCTTAGTATTAAAAATATAGTTTGTGTATTATCTTTCCAATCCTTTTAATAAAACAATTTGCCCACCTTGGTTATGTGGTAAACTGCTTGAAACGAAATCATCACTTTGCCAATAATGTGGTTGTAGGTTTAAAATAAAAGTATCTGGAACTCCAACTTTATCAGAAATATCTGTTAATGCACCAAACTCACCAGAAAAACCAGATGAACCTGATGGGGCTAAATTATTTTCAATTTTTAATGCTAAAACAACTTTAGTATTGTTTCCACTTAAATCACTTTGATAAATTTGAGCAGCATGATTTCTTGCAAAAGAGTTTGGATCTTCTTGCGTATAAATAAAGTTCTCTGTTACACAAATATTATCTGGACTTTGTAATTCTGATACATTACCGTCTTTATTATTAGTATCTGTATTACCACTAATAATTTGCGTTAATTTACCTTCTAATGGGTTGGTTGCATCTAATTCAATTTTATAAACGGTACCCCAATCATTATAAGTTCCTCTTCCGGGACCTCTTCCGGTTACGGCAAAAAATACGTCTCTTGCGTTAGCATCACTACCTTTTCTATAATCTACATCTTCTACTCTCATAAACTGAGAAGCAAACACATTTGTACAAGCTGTTTCCATTTCGTTTTTAGTTAAACTAGCACCATCAACAATTTCAACAAATTCTACATCATACGATTTAGAGAAATCTAAACTTCCTTCGTTGTAAACAGTATTCGCTGCAACATCCATTGTTCCTCCAGCACCATCAGATACTTGTTTAAATCTTAAAACATATACTTTTCCGTTTTCTAAATCGGCATCACCATTTTCAGAAACATACATAATAACTTGTCCTTCAGAACCACTAGAATCATCATCACCACCAACAATTACTGTTTTACCAGCATATGCTCCTTGTGGCAAAGGCACTGCATTTTCCCAAGAGAATTCTCCTAATGCATCTAAACCAAAATCTGCTGTAGGTGTAGGAGTTTCAATCCAAGGATCTATACCCTTTACGTCATAAGCATAACTCTCTGAAGCCGATAAAAAGATATCTTTATCACCACCATGTATAGCTGCTTCCCACATAGTTCCAGAACATTGTCTTGCATAATCTGCAACACCACTATTTAATAACCAATCTCCTTCTATAGGATTCAAGTCTTTGTCAAAACGAATTCTAGAAACTGCGTAATCGTCTTCTGCGTTTACAACATAGATATACTCATCTCCATCTTTTAAAAATCCTGCACCGTCTTGTGCACCAACTAAACGAAAACCGTTAGAAAGTACATCGGTAGAACTTATTAAAGAAAAAGCTTCCACTGAACTAAAGTCTGAATTTATTGTTACTAAAGGAGCTAAAGAAGATTTGTTAGAAAACATTTCTGGAGAAGGTGTAAAATCCTCACCATCTTCACCGTCCGATCCATTAACACCATCAATACCATCCACACCGTCTTCAGGATTACAACTCGTAAAAACTGTACTTACAGAAGTTACAACAAAAAGGAATAAAAATAATTTAAAATACTTGTTCATCATTTAATTTATAAAGGTTAATTAATTGATCACAAAAATATCTTTTGAAGCCTTCTCAAATATTAACTAAGCATTACGGTTCCCTTAATCTTGAGTAACCTTACTGTTAAAAACATTAATTAAATATTAACGGGTACGTGAAATTGAAGCTATAATATTAAGTAAACATAAAGAAAAGATGGGCACTAATCCTTTCATGACAAAGCCTACCTATGATGGATCGCTCATTTTCAACAAACTAAAACGGCATAGTTAATAAGACCTTAAAAGGCTTTCCTAAATTTATAAAAGAAGATATTTATCATATTTAAAAAGCGTTTATTAAGAAAATTAAAAGCAGTTGTACTTATTTTATAAAAATTTTACAACTCATCATTCAAAAATTACAACTCAGTATTTGTTTTTATTTTTAACATGAATAACACCACATCTTTGTAGCACCAAACCAAACAAGATGAAACATATTCTACTTTTAATATTATTAAGCTGCCAATTATCAGCAATTGCACAAACCACCATTTCCGGAAAAGTAACAGATTCTAAAAGCAAACCTATCAATGGAGCAAATGTTTATTTAGACGGGACGTATGATGGAACCTCAACGAATGAACTAGGAGAATTCTTTTTCAAAACCGATGAAAAAGGAACACAAACTTTAATCATTTCTTTTATTTCTTTTGAACCCTTTATAAAAACAGCGGATGTTTCATCTCTCAAAAATTTAAAAATTAAATTAAGAGATGATGTAAATTCTTTAGACGCTGTTGTTATAAACGCTGGAACGTTTGAAGCAGGAGAAAAAGCAAAAGTTACCGTTCTAAAACCACTAGACATTGTAACTACAGCAAGTGCTTTAGGCGATGTTATGGGCGCTTTACAGACACTTCCCGGAACTTCTACAGTAGATGAAGATGGACGGTTATTTGTGCGTGGTGGAGAAGCAGAAGAAACTCAGATTTTTGTTGATGGAATTCGTGTTTTTACACCTTACACTCCATCCGCAAGAAACATTCCTACTCGTGGACGCTTTTCTCCTTTCTTATTTAAAGGAATTTCTTTTTCTACCGGTGGATATTCTGCAGAATACGGACAAGCATTATCGAGCGTTTTACAATTAAATACCATTGATGAACCTACAGAAGAAAAAACAGATTTGTCTTTTATGACTTTAGGCTTGGGTGTTGGTAATACACAAATTTGGGGAAACAATTCATTTAGTGTAAATACTTCTTACATCAATTTAGCACCCTATCAAGAAGCTTTTCCTGATAGAAATACATGGAAAAAACCAGTACAATCCTTAAGTGGAGAGATGGTGTATAGACATAAATTTAAGAATGAATCTTTATTAAAATTATACGGCGCATTTAGTTATACAGATTTCGATGTCATACAAGATGATATTAATTTTGTGGATGGATTTCGTTTCGGGCTAAAAAATAGAAATCTTTACTTTAATACTTCTTACAAGAATAAATTTGGAGATAATTGGAGAATAGAAACGGGGTTTAGTTTCACCAACGATCATTCTAACCTTAAAATTATTGACGATTTAGTAACTGACAATGAAAACTCTATGCACTTTAAAATAAAGCTCAAAAAACAGTTTTCTAATCGATTTAAAGTAAGTTTTGGATCAGAATATTTTATGACCAATTTTAACGAAGGTTACAACGCTAATAATAACAATGAAATAGAATATGGGTTTCAAAATAACATCTTTGCTTCGTTTGTAGAAACAGATATTTTCTTTTCTAAAAATTTGGCTACAAAAATAGGTGTCCGTGCAGAACATTCTGAGTTATTAAATGAATCTACAATTTCTCCTAGAACCTCTATTGCTTATAAAGTGAATAAAAACGCACAATTTTCCTTGGCTTATGGTCAGTTTTATCAGAATCCTAAAAATGAATATTTAAAATTTAGTCAAGATTTTAAAGCCGAAAACACCTCACATTTAATTGCCAATTATCAACATACAAAACAAGGTCAAATTTTTAGAATCGAAGCCTATTTAAAAGAATATAAAGACTTGGTAAAATATGACGATAACCGACCAATATTTACAAGTAAATTTAACAATAACGGAAATGGTTACGCAAAAGGATTTGATATTTTCTGGAGACAAGATGGTAAAATAAAAAATACTGATTATTGGGTTTCTTACTCCTATCTAGACACCAAAAGAGATTATAAAAATTATCCAACTGCTGCAACTCCTAATTTTGCATCAAAGCACAATTTATCTGTGGTGGCTAAACATTGGATAGCAGATTGGAAAAGTCAAGTTGGATTTAGTTACAGTTTTGCTTCCGGCAGAAATTACACCAACCCAAATGAAACTGGTTTTTTAAATAATCAGACTAAAAACTATAACTCTTTAAGTGTAAATTGGGCCTATTTAATAGATCAACAAAAGATTTTATATTTCTCTGTAAACAATGTTTTAGGAACTCAGAATGTATTTGGTTACAACTATAAAAACAGCGCAGAACCGAATGGAAATTTTGAGCGACAAGCCATTATACCAAATGCTGATAGTTTCTTTTTTGTAGGTTTCTTCTGGACAATTAGTGATAATAAAAAGACAAATCAGTTAGATAATTTGTAGTAATTTGTCATTCCGAAATGAGCTTCTTGGGCTATTAAGGAATCCCTTCATAAAAGAAGATTTCCCATCGTTCATACTTCTCTTCTTTGAAATGAAGCTTAAACCACAACTCAGAAACAAAAAACAACAATTCGGTATTATTCTTGTGTATTTTACGTAGAAACATCAGATATTTGAAATATCAATAAAAAAGAAAAACAATTATGAAAAAATTACTTATAATACTAGCCATCGTTTTTAGTGGAATCTTATCTACTAATGCCCAAGAAGAAACCGCAGATTTAACCATTAACATTGCTGGTTTAAATTCTGATAAAGGAATGTTATTAGTTGGTCTTTACAACAAGAAAGACCATTTCTTAAAAAAACAATTTAAGGCAGATACTGCAAATATTAAAGATAAAAAATCTATAGTCATTTTTAAAAATTTACCAAAAGGTGAATATGCCGTTTCATTTGTTCATGATGAAAATGATAACAAAAAAATGGACACGAACATGTTTAAAATTCCTAAAGAAGACTATGGTTGCTCAAACAACGCAAGAGGCTTTATGGGACCTCCAAAATACGATGATGCTAAATTTCAATTAACAGCAAACAAAACAATTGAAATTAAAATATAACCCAACTACCTAAAACTTTTTAAGATGAAAAAATCTATTTTAATGATCGCAATTTTCATTGCGACAGGAATTTCTGCGCAAACAAAATATCAAAAAGGAATGCAAAAAGCATTCGGACTCTGGCAAAAAGGAAACATGACGGAAGCTTCTCAATTATTTGAAAGAATCTCTAAGGCTGAACCCAAAAAATGGATGCCAGCTTATTATGCTGCAACGGTAGAGATTTTAAGTAGCTTCGGTTTAACAGATGAAACTGTTTTAAAATCGAAATTAACAAAGGCTCAAGAATTTTTAGATGTCGCCAAATCAAATTCAGAAAATAATCCAGAAATTATAATTACCCAAGCACTATTAAACCTCGGTTATATTGCTTTTGATGGACAAAAGTACGGGATGACTTTATCAGGAGAAACCAGTCAACTATATGCAAAAGCATTACAAATTGCACCCAACAACCCTAGAGTTATTTTAGGAAATGCAGAATGGAATATGGGGTCTGCTCGTTTCTTCGGAAAATCTACAAAACCATATTGTGCAGAAATTAAACGTGCCATTGAGCTAGGTAAAAAAGAAAAAATTGATATTGAATTCTACCCAAAGTTTATGCTAGAAAGAGCTGAAAACCTTTTAAAACAGCGTGAGAAATAGTATTCAGTTTTCAGTTGCAGTTTTTAGTTAATTATTAACAGAATACTGCAACTGTAAACTGTCAACTTATTAAGAGAGTATCTTTTTTATCAACTCTTGCTTAGCAACCTCATCATCACCAAACAACCACTGCAACACATTATCTTCCCAAATTTGTCCTTTTTCTGTTTCAGTAATAATATTCTCACGTATTGCTAAATCTAATATTTTACCAGGATAAGAAGACTGTGCATCACTTTCCATTTCTCCTAACGGATACGGATCGTCTAAGCCCATTAAAACCTGACTTGTGCCTTGTCTTTTAAACATTAATTTTAAAGAATCTGTATCGTGCACCAACGTGTCAAAAAAGATATTTTTATGACCAACGGCTTTTCTAGGATGCGTTTTACCTTCAAACAAATCAGGTCTACCATCAAAACCCTGAATTCTTCTTCCTAAATTCATTTGCGCCAATTGTCCTCCATGTGCAAAACACGTTCTAATATTTTTAAAACGCTCTTGCATTCCGTTTAATGTATAAAAATGATACGCATCTCCACATTGTGCCAACATCCAAATTAAATGAAAACGCCAATTGGTATTTTCTAATTTTATCATTTTATCACCATCATACGGGTGAATTTCAATAGCCAGTTTATACTTGTCAGCTAATTCAAAAATAGCATCATTTTCTTCGTCAAAAACACAACGCCATTGCCCTATCGAGTCCATAAAATGTGTTGGTAAGCATAATACTTTTAAGCCTAATTCTTCTACACAACGTTTTATTTCATCTAAAGCACCATAAATAAAACCAGGATGCACTACAAAGCCACAGGTAAATTTAGACGGATGTTCTCGCTGCACTTTTGCATTAAAATCATTCTGAAAACGCAACGCTTTTTTCATTTCTTCTAAACGCAAACCATTCCCGTATAACTGAGAAAGATTCAACACAACCGCATGATCTAGCTTGTTTTTCTCCATCCAAAGTAATTTTTCATCTAAGAAAAAACTAGAATGCGTTACAGGTCTTCTCCACCCTTTTTGTAACATGTGTTTACGCTCATCATCTACCCAAAAAATCTCCTTTTCCTTCATAAAATCAGGAATTTCTTCTGGATAAGGTAATAAATGTGAATGTCCGTTTATGCGTAGTTTTCTTTTTTCCATATTTTTTTGTCATTGCGAGGCACAAGCCGTGGCAATCTTTTAATAAGAGATTACTTCGTCATTCTTCCTCGTAATGACGAACACGATTTATTTAACTTTTTTCGGAGCTTCCATTACTGTACCACAATTATCACACGTACATTTTTGTTTATCAGAATAATATCTATCAAAAATAACAGGCATATCTGTTTCAATATTTCCCAATGCAAATTCTTCTCTATACAATTGGTTTCCACAGTTTTCACAATACCATTCTAGAGCATCTAACATCCCTTCAGAACGCGGATATTCTATAACCAAACCAACCGTATTTTCTTTTCTTTGCGGAGAATGTGGCACTTTTGCTGGCAACAAATAAATATCACCTTCATTAATTTCTACGTCAATTTGCTTGCCTTTATCATCAATGATCTTTAGAATCATGTCTCCTTCTACCTGATAGAAAAACTCAGGAGTTTCATTATAATGATAATCTTTTCTATTATTTGGCCCACCAACAACCATTACAATATACTCGCCATTATCCCAAACCTGCTTGTTACCAACTGGTGGTTTTAATAAATGACGATGTTCATCAATCCACTTTTTAAAATTTAAAGGCTGTACTAAATTGCTCATATTGTTTAGGTATTTAGATGTTTAAAACAAGAATCTATACTTTATAAAGTTAGTCTAAAATGTCTTCGTTTTAAAATCTTTATTCTTAATTCTTATTACTATTATGGCGTTCCCTAAAGGTCGGGCTTTTCACTATATCTTTCTGCAAAAAAGCAAAAAGGATGCCGTTTCAATCCCTAACGCAAAATCCGTTAATTTTATAAACTCTTGGTTCTACCTCCATCAACAGGAAGGTTAATTCCATTAATATAACTTGCTTGTTCACTTGCTAAAAAAACAACAGCTGCAGCAGTTTCTTCGGGTTTTGCAAAGCGTTTTGCTGGCACGTAATTCTTCATAATCGCAACCATTTCAGCTTCAGTTGTATTTTCTTTTTTAGCTTTTATTTTAATAATCTCATCTAAACGAGCAGTGTTGGTAAAACCAGGCAATACATTATTTACTGTAATTTGGAACGCCGCCAACTCTGTAGACAATGTTTTTGCCCAATTACCAACTGCATTTCTAATCGTATTAGAAACTCCTAAACCAGGAATAGGCTCTTTTACAGACGTAGAAATCACATTAATAATTCTACCAAATTTTTCTATTTTCATAAACGGAACTAAAGTTTGTACCAAATTCTGATTGCAAATAACATGCATTTGAAACGCATTAATTAAATCTGATGAAGTTGCAGAAATTAAATCTCCACTTTTTGGACCGCCTGTATTATTTACTAAAATATGAAACTTTAAATCTGTAGTTTCTAAAACTTGTTGCAACTCTTCTGGGTTAGAAAAATCTGCCACCAAATAATTATGCTTTTGATTCTTATTTGGTAATTCGCCTAAAACCGCTTTTAACTTTTCTTCATTTCTAGCAATTAACGTCACATTTACGCCTTCTTCCGCTAATAAAATTGCAGTTGCTTTTCCTATTCCTTGCGTACTTCCACAAACTAAAGCCTTTTTGTTTTGTAATCCTAAATTCATATTTTATTGTTATGTCTGATCGAGCCCAATCGAGAACTATATCATTTTATGGTATCTATTTATTATCTATGCAATTTGCCTCTTTGTTCTTGTCTCCAATCTCCTATTTACTATCTAAAACCATCTGTTTAATCTTAATAGCTTTTTCAAAATGATCTAATTTGTGCGTTTCTATCCACCATTTTGCAACTTCCATTAACAAAACCGGATTATCATTTTTATTTTTGAAAAAGGCATAAAAAGACAAACCAACATTGGTTCCTTTTTTAGCTATTTTCTCATCACAAACTGCTATTATTTTTTCTTTTATTTCTGTATTCATATTTTATTTTTCTAGCTGATATAATGCTATCATTTTCTTATTTATAATTGCTTTCGGTACACTTTTTAAGATAAAATTCCGAAAACCCTGGCCGTATTTCCAATGTGCCATTTTACCGGTCATCCAAGATTGATTTACCACCAAATCTACTTTCTTTTGTCTTTTTTGTTGAAACAACTCAAAAACATTTTTGCCTTTATTATCTGCTATTAAATTACTTAAATAAAACGCATCTTCAATTGCTTGTGCGCCTCCTTGTCCCATATTTGGCGTGGTGGCATGCCCTGCATCTCCAATTAAACAAATATTATTTTTATGCCACTTTTTAAGCGGTTTTAAATCGTGAATATCACTTTTTATAATTCGATCAATATCTGTTGCAGCAATTAAGTCTGTTATTAAAGGATTAAATTCCGAAAACATTTTTAGCAACTTCTCTTTTACTAAACGAACCTCAACGTGCTCATTTTCTTTTGCTAAAATAACTGCAAACCAATACGTTTTATCTTTTGCCACTTTAGAAACTCCGAATCTAATTGTATTGCCCCAAAGTTCAAATCCTCTGTGCAATAAATCATCTTCTAAAAGCCTATTTGCAATTCCTCGCCAACAAGTTTGCCCAGAATATCTTTTGCAACTTTCTGGAAATAATTGTTGTCTAACTTTAGAATTGATGCCATCTGCTGCTATTAAAAAATCTGTTGTTATTTTAGATCCATCGTTAAAAGTAACTTCAATTTTATTAGACACTTCTTCTTTAAAAGATTCAAATCCTTTGTTTAAAAATATTTTTTCTTTCGGAATTTTGTCAAACAGTAATTTTTGAAGCGCTGCTCTATGAATTGCAACGGTTGTATAGCCAAAAAAATCTTTTATAAAATCTTGATTACTATCTGAAATTGGCGATAAATCTTGTTTACCAATGGTAATTCTATCAATAAAATTTCCGTTGGCAATTACGTCTTCTAAAGTACCTAAACTTTCTAAAACCTGTAATGCATTTGGCGCTAACCAAATTCCGGCACCAACTTCATTTAAAACAGGTGCTTTTTCAAAAACTTGGTATTCAATTCCTTTTTGTTCAAAAGCCAAAGCTGTCGCCAGTCCCCCAATTCCTGCGCCAATAATTGTATATTTCATACCGTTTTTAATCACTTTCTGCCAACTCTAATAACTTTAATGTGGTATTATAATTTCTAGTTGTCGCACTTACATTCAACTTTCTTTCAAATAATTTATTAGAAAGTTTTGTTTTAGCAAAGCCAGTTTCGCAATGAATAAATACCATATCATTATCGATTAAATATTGATCGTTATCAATACCTTTAACGTCTATTTTTGTTTCATATACTTTTTTGTTTAAGAAAACAAAGGCAACTATTTTGGTGTTGTCTGTTGGAAAAGGGTAATTAGCAAATGCTTTTTTAAATTGAGGAATTGTTCTTGCAATTACAGGAACATCGTAACCAAATTTAGTTTGAATTCCTTCATTAATTTTCTTACAAATTACAGATTTACCTTCGTCTGATTCTAAAATAATGTTTCCACTCTGAATGTATGTTTGTACGTTTTTAAAACCTAAATCGTTTAATAAATCACGTAGTTCTGCTGATGGAAGAATATTTTTTCCTGATACATTTATTCCTCTTAATAAAACTATATATTTTTTCATTTACTTTATAAATGGTCTATTTATTACCTACAATTAATAGCTCTTATGAATTGGTTTAGCCCTGATTGCAGCATTTGTTTGAGCTCTTTTTTATTCTTTTTTGAATAAAAAAAGCGAGTGCGTAAAGCAGGAAATAGCTTCTAAAAAAACTACATCCCTGCAATTTTATCTTCTTCTAAAATGTTATTTGTTTCTGTTTTTACTTTCTCTAAAATAACTTTTAACTCGTCTTTTTTCATGTTTAAATGCGTGTGAACTTCATCTCCTGCAATTAAATTCAATAAAGCTTTGTCTTGCGCTCTACCTTTTTTCATGGCTTCATTGTACCCTATATTTGCATTAAAAGTGACTAAGGAATACTTGGAGAAATACTCCGTTGGAAACGTCTTTTCTAAATCCATTTCTATCTTTCTTTTCTCCTTAAAAATAGCATTTGACACATGATCTCTCATTTCATGAAAGTTATCAATTGCTAAATCTGCAATAGCATCTGTGTCTTGTTTTCTTGCTTTTTCATAAGTCTTAAAAACAGTTTTCCAAGAATCTAAACCTTGATTCAAAATTTCATCGAAAACAGTAACATCTTCAAACGAAGCATTCATACCTTGTCCGTAAAACGGTACAATTGCATGCGCAGAATCGCCTAATAAAACCGTTTTATTTTGATAAGACCATGGCGAACATTTTACGGTTCCTAAAGCACCTGTTGGGTTGTTTATAAATTCGTCTTTTATATTAGGAATGATTGCTAAAGCATCTGGAAACTCTTGCTCAAAAAACTGTGTTATTTTTTCTTCTGATATTAAGTTTTCGAAATTAAATTCGCCTTCATTATAACTTAAGAAAAGTGTAACCGTAAAACTTCCGTCTAAATTTGGTAAGGCAATTAACATAAAATCACCACGAGGCCAAATGTGTAAATGCTGGTTACTTATTTGATGCTTTCCATTTTTATCCGCAGGGATTTCTAATTCTTTATAACCGTGATTTAGATAATTCTGAGAGTAGCTAAACAGAAATTTACGTTCTAAATAATAGCTTTTTCTAAGTGAAGAACCTGCACCATCTGTTCCGAAAATTACATCTGCTTTTATAGATAATTCTTGCTTGGTTTTGTAATCTTTAAAATGTGCTGTATTATTTTCTATATCAACATTTTTGCATTTTTTATTAAAATGAATGTTAACGTTTATATGCTTTTCTGCTTCGTTTAATAACAATGCATTTAAATCGCCACGAGAAATGGAGTTGATATACTCATTTTCTCTACCAGAGTAATTAGAAGCAAAAGTATTCCCAGCTCTGTCGTGCATTAATCGTCCATACATTGGTATGCAAAATTCTCTTGCTTGTTCTTCTACTCCGCATAAACGTAATGCCTTAAAACCTCTATCTGACAATGCTAAATTGATAGATCTACCTGCAGAAATATCTGTAGTTCTTAAATCTGGCCTGCTTTCGTATAATTCAATTTTATAACCTCTTTGTGCTAATCTTAAAGCTAAAAGAGAACCACATAAACCTGCGCCAATTATTAATATTTTATCTGTTTTATTCATCATTTATTCTTCAAACTAATGTAACTTATTTTTTAAAAATTGGTAGTCATCATATTCCAATTTAAGATTAGATAATGATATTTTTTGTATTTCATTATCTTCATTTATAAAATTTAATAAGTCATTTTTTGTGTTAAATTTTATTTTAGAGAAGTCTTTATAAATAAAATTAACTTTTATATCTTCTCTAATACAGATTAAAATTCTTTTATCGGTTATTATAAAATAGTCGCTTCCTTTTTCCATAAACAAACTTAGAATTCCAAATACTTGATATTGCCAAAAACCAATATCACTTTTAGTTTTTAATTTCACTAAAATATCTTCTCCTTTAATCAATTTATTAAAAACACTCATTTTATAACAATCCTTTTAAAATTGTAACCATTCTGTACACATCCTCAAAAGTATTATATAATGGAGTTGGTGCACAACGAATAACATCTGGTTCTCGCCAATCTGTAATAATATGTTTTTCTGTTAGTTTTGTATGCAAACTTTTATCGGCATTTTTAACTTGAATGGATAATTGACAACCACGTTCTTTTGGATTTGAAGGTGTAATAATTTTAATATCATCAGAACCAATTTCATTGATTAAAAACTCGAAATAACCAGTTAATTTTTCTGATTTCTGACGCAAAGCATCCATACCAACTTCTTCAAAAATATCTAATGAAGCCAAAATTGCTGCCATAGATAATATTGGCGGATTGGATAACTGCCAACCTTCTGCTCCTTCCATCACATCAAAAGGCATTCTCATATTAAAACGCGTAGTTTTATTATGATTCCACCAACCAGAAAAACGAGGTAAGTCTTTATTTTTTGCGTGTTTTTCATGAACAAATAAGCCTGCTAAACTTCCCGGTCCTGAATTTAAATATTTATAGGTACACCAAGATGCAAAATCGACTCCTGATTCATGTAAATCTGGCTGAATGTTTCCTGCCCCATGTGCTAAATCGATTCCGACAACACAATCTTTCGCATGCCCAATCTGAGCGATTCGCTTTAAGTCTAAAAACTGACCAGTATAATAATTTACACCACCAATTAATAACAAAGCAATTTCATCACCTTGTTCTTTAACAATGGTTTCTAAATCATCAATATTTAATAATTCCTTTCCTTTTCTTGGTTTCCACTCAATTACATCTTCTTTAGAAAATCCATGAAATTCTAATTGAGATTGCACTGCGTATCTATCCGAAGGAAAAGCATCACTTTCTATGACAATTTTATACTTAGTTTTTGTAGGTCTGTAAAACGAAACCATTAACAAATGCAAATTAGTTGTTAGTGTATTCATTACCACAACTTCAATTGGTTTTGCTCCAACAATTTTCGCCATTTTATCTGTTAACAATTCATGGTAATTTAACCACGGATTTTTTGCTTCAAAATGACCTTCTACACCTAGATTTGCCCAATCTTCTAATTCTTGATTGATGTATTCTTTGGTAGATTTTGGCTGTAAGCCTAAAGAATTCCCTGTAAAATACAACCAATCGTTTCCGTTTTTATCTTTCGGAATATGAAATTGATTTCGCAAATAAGAAAGTGAATCTTCTTTATCTTGCTGTTTGGCAAACGCTAACGAATTTTGATACTGCATCTAATAAAAGTTGATTTATTCCAAATATAAAACAATCCTAAATAAGTTTCAATAATATTGAACTATAAAGCTTCTAAATTAATACTCATTTTTTGTATTTTTACACAAAACCAACACGAATGAAACCCTTAAAGCACTTATTTTTAATTGTACTTCTTATTTCTTTATCTTGTAAAAAGGAGAACAACACTACAGACGAATTAACAAACATTTACGCAACGCTAAAAACAACCTATGCTCCTGACAAACGTGTAGAATTGTTTGATATAAATTTTGAGCAAGTAGACAACCAACTTATTTTAGAAGGAGAAACTACTTCTAAAGAAGCTTTTTCAATTTTATTAGATAGTTTAAAAAACAGAAATGTAAAATTTACCAACAATGTGAGAATTTTACCTGATGATGTAGTTGGTTTACAACAATATGCAGTCGCAAGAAATTCGGTTATTAATATTCGTTCTAACCCAAAACATTCTGCCGAATTAGGCACGCAAGGTTTACTTGGAATGTCTGTTAAAGTATTGGATAAAAAAGGTGATTTCTATAGAATTCAGACTCCGGATAAATACATTTCTTGGGTAGATAGAGGCGGAATTCAATTAATGAATAAAAGTGAATTTGATACTTGGAACAATGCTAAAAAAGTAATTTTTACAGAAACTTATGGATATACTTATGCTGATAAATCTGAAAATTCTAAAATTGTTTCTGATATTACTTTAGGTGCATTATTGCAATATGTTTCTGAAGATAATGATTTTTATGAAGTAAAATATCCTGATAATAGAATAGCATTTCTTAAAAAAAATGAAGCTGTTATATACAATTCTTGGTTAGAAAGCGTGGTTGCTTCAAAAGAGAATATAGAAACTGCTGCGAAAACTATGACTGGTTTCCCTTATTTATGGGGAGGAACTTCTAGCAAAGGAATTGATTGTAGTGGTTTTACTAAAATGGTGTATTTAATGAATGGTTTTATCATTCCTAGAGATGCTTCTCAACAAATAAATGCAGGTAAAACGGTAGATAAAGATTTAAAATTTGAAGGTTTAGAAAAAGGAGATTTAATGTTCTTTGGAAAAAAAGCAACTGCTGATGCCAAACAACGTGTTACACACGTAGGAATTTGGTTAGGAAATGATAAAATGGAATTTATCCATTCTGCTGGAAATGTGCATTTAAGTTCTATGAACGCTGATGAAGCTAATTATGATGAATTCAATAAGAATAGATATTTAGGTAGCCAGCGATATTTGGGCGTTGAAGATAAGATGATTGTTGATTTGAAAGAAAAAATAAAACTTTAAGGGTAATAAGCTATCCAACATTAACCAGCACAATGACAAATGAGGAAATACAAGAATAGATAGATTGAATAGTCAAAAATATGAGAACACTATATTCTTAAGACAAATAAGCGAATTTGTGTTCATTTCAAAAGTGAGATAGGAAAAAACGAGATAAACGACAAACCAAAATTTTCACACACTTATTATGATTTTTTCTTTATCAATAACGAACGAATTATTAATGGCTTATGATAATCAGCACGAAATAGAAAATTTAATAGAACTATCGAAAAAAATATGCTATTCAAAAGCAACAATCGAGGATGTTATTTGGGAGAACAATGAAAAAAACAACCTTAGAATTCATTGAGAAGAACCATTAAAATTGACAAATATGAGTAATTTAAAAGACATTAAATCGGAAATTGAAAAATATACGAATGATTCAAATCTGACTGAATTACAAATTGTTAAAAAATTGGAAAAAGACTATTTTGACAAAGAAGTAAACAAAAATTTAAAACTGTATAAAAAAGGAAAGAAAAAAGTGAGTGAAATAACAAAAGATTTAAAAATCTCGCCACGAAAATTTTATGCGATTTTAGAGAAAAAGAAAATAGAACATAAGAAATATAAAAAGGAGTAATTTTAAATATGACGTTTGGCTTTTAGCTAACTTGTGAAATTCACCACTCAAAACACATAACAAAGCTTTTACATACGCGTTGCAATAATATTGAACCTAAGGAATAACACTATGAAAAATAATCTTACTGAAATGAAATGCTTGGATATTTACCTGTCTGGTCTTAATAAAGAAGAATATAATGAAATAAAGCCAAAAGTTGAAATTTCAAAAGTAAAAACGACGCCATTAGTCAGTTGGGATATTTTTATGGATGATTATTATATAAGGTTAATTGAAGCTAAAAAGAGAATGGAAATCGAACAAGTACTTTCTTTTGCTAAAAAGTTCAATTGGAAAAATGACTTAAATCTTGCTTTTTCTGAAAATGACTATGAAGCATTAATCGTAACTGACAAAAATCAAAACATAATTTGGGTAAACGAAGGATTTACATCAATGACTGGTTATTCTAAAAAATTTGCAATAAACAAAACACCTAAATTCTTACAAGGAGAAGAAACTTCTGTAAAAACAAAAAATAGAATTCAGGAAAAAATAGAGCAAGTCAACCCTTTTAAAGAAATTATTGTAAACTACAAAAAAGACGGAACAGCTTATAATTGTGAAGTTAAGATAATTCCATTATTCAATGAGAATACAACTCACTACTTAGCCTTCGAAAAAAAAATAGGATAGGTTAAAAATTACTGTAATCAATAAGGTCTATTAAAAATTGCTTATTTTTAGCTTAATCATAGTTCGTTGTAACCTATTAAAACTAAAATTATGCAAAAAACAGATTTCAGTAATTTAAAAGTAATTTACATAAATTGTACTCTTAAAAAGTCACCACAAGAAAGCCACACCAAAACATTAATGGAAGTTTCAAAAGCCATTATGGTTAAAGAAAACGTTAAAATAGATGAGATTAGACTAATAGACCATCAAGTAGCAAGTGGTGTTTATCCTGATATGACTGAACATGGATGGGATGTTGATGAGTGGCCAGAATTAACAAAGAGAGTTCTAGACGCAGATATTCTTATCGTTGGAACACCAATTTGGCTTGGAGAAAAATCTTCTGAAGCCCAAAAACTAATTGAAAGACTTTATGCTTTAAGTGGTTTAACCAATAACAAAGGCCAGTATGTTTTTTACGGTAAAGTTGGTGGCTGCATAATTACAGGTAATGAAGATGGCGTAAAACATTGTGCAATGGGAATATTATATTCGCTTCAACACGTAGGATACTCCATACCGCCACAAGCAGATTCTGGATGGATTGGAAAAGTTGGTCCTGGACCAAGTTATGGTGATAAAGAGTGGAAAGGAGAAAAATTAGATAAACCTGTTGGTTTCGATAGTGATTTTACAAATAGAAACACAACTTTTATGACCTATAATTTACTTCACTTAGCACTGATGTTAAAGAAAAATGGTGGCTACAATAATTATGGAAACTCTCGAAAAGAATGGGATGATGGAGAACGTTGGGAATTTGAAAATCCAGAATACAGATAAAAACTGACTACATTAAATAGCTTCAAAAAAAACACCCTTCAAATTATAAAATCTGAAGGGTGTTTTGTATATAAAAAAAAGCCTATTCATACTTTCTTTGATACTTTACTTTTTCTTCTAAATAAACGGGTACTTCTGTTCCGTCGTTAATTTTAAACTTGGTTTTAAGGGTTTCTCGCTTAATAATTTCTTGCTTAAAAACTTCAAAATGTAAATGAGGACCGGTTGACCAACCAATATTTCCGCTTTTAGCAATTAACTGACCTTTAGCTACTTTATCGCCTGGTTTTACGGTAGCAGAATTAGTATTTATGTGTGCATAATCGGAGAATGTACCGTCTGAATGATAGATTAAAATAAAATTATTATACTCTAAACAGCCTTTAGTAACACATGTTTTGGTGTTATGATCTACCACCTTAATTACAACACCTTCCCTTACTGCATAAATTTCTGTACCAATTGGCATTAGAAAATCTAGTGCGTTTTTCTTTTGATGTGTTATTATGCCATTATAACCTTGAGATACTTTAAACTTTTTTCCTTGTTTAAAAGGAAGATTGTAAATGTATTCTTCAACAGCAATGGTGTCTTTCTTATTTACGGCAATAGTATCTTTCTCTTTCGTTGCAAAATCTCCGTAATTATACCGTGTTTTAGAATTGTACTTGTAAGAACCAGCTTTTATTGCTTTTAATGTAGTAATTACAAAGCCTGTAGTTCTTGCAGGAATTACGTATGTTTTAAAATTTCCGTTGGATGTAGACAAGTTAACCAACTCTAAATCTACCTCTACCGAAACCGGACAATACTCATTGTTGTCTGCTAAAAACTCAAATCCATTCTCTGCTTTTTTAAAATAAGTTTTAAAATTAAGTTGAGAGAATGAATTATAAGAAATTAATAAAATGAAAATAAATAGATATTTATTCATTTGTTATCTACTAATACAACACTCTAAATTTAATAGTCCCTTCAATTTCTCTTAAGGCATCTAAAACTTCTTTGTTGTATTCTTTGTCTAAATCTGTTATTACATAGCCAACTTTTGGATCTGTAGATAAAAATTGACCATTAATGTTTAAATCATATTCTGCTAAAACTTTATTTATTTTAGCCATTACACCCGGTACATTTTTATGAATGTGTAAAAAACGGTGTGCATTTGTTTGTCTTGGTAAACGGATATTAGGGAAGTTTACAGCATCTACTGTATTTCCAGAATTAATGTACGCCATAATTTTACTTGGTACAAAATCTGCAATATCTCTTTGTGCTTCTTCTGTACTTCCACCAACATGAGGCGTTAAAATTACGTTTGGTAAACCTTGTAATTCAGAGTAAAATTCTCCGTTTTTTCTAGGTTCAGAAGGATATACATCTACTGCTGCACCAGCTAATTTTCCGCTTTTTAAAGCGGCAACCAATGCAGGAATATCTACTACAAAACCTCTTGCTAAGTTTACTAAAAGTGCGCCATCTTTCATTTGAGAAATTTCTTTTTCTCCAATAAAGTTTTTATTTGCAGAATTATCATCAATATGTAAAGTAACCACATCAGATAATGCTAATAAGTCTGATAATTGATCAACCTTAGTTGCATTTCCTAAACCTAAGGTATCTTCTACATCATAATAATAAACATCCATACCTAAAGCTTCTGCTAAAATTGATAATTGCTTACCAATATTACCATAACCTACAATACCTAGTTTTTTACCACGAACCTCTCTAGAACCTTCTGCCGTTTTATTCCATTGACCATTGTGAATTTCTGTACTTCTTTGAAAAACACTACGCATTAACATAATGATTTCTCCAATTGCTAATTCTACAACAGAACGTGTATTGCTGTAAGGTGCATTAAAAACCACCACTCCATTTTCTTTACACGCTTCTAAATCTATTTGTTTGGTACCAATACAAAATGCACTAACTACCATTAATTTTTCTGCAGCGTCTACAACTCTTTGCGTTACGTTTGTTTTAGAACGAATACCTAAAACATGTACGTCTTTTATTTTTTCTATCAATTCATCTTCAGACAAACTTTTAGAAACGGTTTCTACAGAAAAACCATCTGTAGACAACTTGTTAAAAGCATCTGGATGTACGTTTTCTAATAATAATATTTTAATTCTATTCTTTGGGTATGAGATATTTCTTGGCAACTTGTTTACGTATAAAAATTCATCTAAATTTGGGGCAATGTGGTCTGCGTTTTCTGTTGTTTTAATTCTAGAAACGTTTTCTGTGTATGCAAAAAACTTGTCTGCTACACCAGCTTCTCTAGTTACATAATCGCTGTACCCATCACCAATAACTTGTATTTCTCCTTCGAGATTCATGTCTTTTAAACACTTTATTTTTCCGTTGTGCTGAGACAATGGGTTATTAGCATCAAAACCAATAATTTCACCATCTGCTGCAAACTCAAAAGTATTTGCATACACTCTTTCTGAAGGTATATTGTATTCTTCTACAATAGGATCTATAAACTCTTTAAATCCACAAGAAATCACATAGATGTCATCTGCAAATTTTTCAAAAAATTCTTTGTTGCTTTCTATGGATTTTGATACTTGCTTTTTTAAAGCTGCTACTAAACCAGACAAATCGGCTTGGTTAGCTTTTAATAATTTTATTCTTCTCTCTAATGATTCTGTGAAGGATATTTCGCCGTCAATTCCTAAATTGGTAATGTCAATTATTTCTTGAATAATTGCCTCTTTTTTAGGATTGTTCTCTAAGGTTATCTCTGCTAAAACATCTAATGCTTCTACCTTGGTTAAGGTACTGTCAAAATCGAAAATATAATTTCTTTTTGTGCTAATCATTACTTAAGAATCTTGGTTGAATTTAAGTGAGTAAATCTACAAATATAGTAGGGAATGAAGAAGCTAATTTACAGTTTTATGATATCTATTTTATTTATTCTGATAATTTAAAAATACTGATAGAATAATAGTTTTTCATCCTTAAAAATTATGGAATCCTAAAAGAAATAACCACCAAACAATTGGCAACACCTCTACCCAAAAGGAACTAAAGTACTTAGATTGTTCTTTTTCTGCTCTCATTAAGAAAATTATCAATAGAAAAAAGAAAAGCATAAAAGGAGTTTTTACTAGCGTATTAGCTGTAATCAAATATTCTAAAACTAAAGAAAAAACCAATAGCATTAATCCTAATTTCTTTGTTTTTGCTACACCTATTTTCTTCGGTATTGTTTGTAGAGAAATAGCATCATATTGCACATCTCTTATATCAAAAGGCAATATTAAAACCACCACTATTAAAAACCTTTGCAACATTAGTAAAAGTATATTTAAAGTGATTTCTTTATTCGCATCTACCACAGGAATTAACACTGTAAAACCTGCCCAAACAAAAGCTACAACTACAATTTTTAAATAACTTACTTCCCTTAAATTTTTATGAAATCCACTTAAAAAAGGAACCGCATACAATACCGTTAATAAACAGAAAGGAATGGTATAAAACAGTGTTTTTAAAGAAATTTGGTATGCAAAGTATCCCAAGGCTAAAAAACAGAAAAATGAAAACACTTGTATATTCTTTAAGCTTTTGGTTAAACTTTTATGATGCAATTTTGCCACACCTGCATATTTTACAGAATTATACCCTGTAATAGTTCCCAAAAACATAAAATAATTTAAGTCGCTATTATAAGGTAGATCTAAATAAACTTCTGTAATTCTTAGCAGCGCATACACAGAAAATGCAACATGAATACTTGCATTTATATAAAAATCTAAAACCAATTTTAAGAATCTCATTCGGCAAAAATAGGTTTTATGTTCATAACATTCTTTTTTGGTTAATAATTCCCCCTTTTTTGGCAAAAAAATGGGTTAAATTATTTTATTATTTTCCTACTTTTGGTCTGCGTAATTTCGAATAAATACACACAACTAAGAACAATCGAAATCAGATTAAAAGAGCATTAACAAAACCCTATTACATGAATACAAATTTGTTTCAAAACAGACATATTGGTCCTAACAAAGAGGAGCAAGAAAAAATGTTATCAACTATAAAAGCGGATAATTTAGATCAGTTAATTTACCAAACTGTTCCAGATGATATTCGTTTAAAAAATGAGTTAGATTTAGCGCCTGCGAAGAGCGAATACGAGTATTTAGCACATATAAAAGAGTTATCAGAAAAAAATAAAGTTTTTAAAAGTTACATTGGTCTAGGATATCATGAGGCAATTGTGCCAAGTGTAATTCAGCGTAATATTTTAGAAAACCCGGGCTGGTATACAGCGTATACACCTTACCAAGCAGAAATTGCACAAGGTAGATTAGAAGCGTTGCTAAATTTTCAAACCATGGTTTGTGATTTAACAGGAATGGAATTGGCAAATGCTTCTTTATTAGATGAAAGTACTGCAGCTGCAGAAGCAATGGCACTTTTATTTGATGTTAGAGAAAGAGCACAAAAGAAAGCTGGTGTAAATAAGTTTTTTGTTTCTGAAGAAGTTTTACCTCAAACAATATCTGTTTTACAAACGCGCGCTACTCCTATTGGAATTGAGTTGGTTATTGGAAACCATGAGGAATTTGATTTTTCTGAGGAATTTTATGGAGCTATTTTACAATATCCAGGTAAACATGGTCAAGTTTATGATTATACTGCCTTTGTAGCGAAAGCGAATGAAAACAATATAAAAGTTGCTGTTGCTGCTGATATTTTATCATTGGTAAAATTAAAAGCTCCTGCAGAATTTGGAGTTGATGTTGTTGTAGGAACTACACAACGTTTTGGAATTCCGTTAGGTTATGGAGGTCCTCATGCTGGTTATTTTGCAACTAAAGACAAATACAAGAGAAGTATTCCAGGACGTATTATTGGTATTACCAAAGACATCAACGGAGAACGTGCTTTACGTATGGCATTGCAAACTCGTGAGCAACATATAAAAAGAGAAAAAGCGACTTCTAACATTTGTACAGCACAAGTTTTATTAGCAGTTATGGCAGGTATGTATGCTGTTTACCATGGTAAAAGTGGTTTACAATTTATTGCAGACTCTATACACAACAAAACTAAATTAGTTGCCAATTTTATAGAAAAAGCAGGTTTTAAGCAGTTAAACTCTTCTTATTTTGATACTTTATTGGTAGAAATAGATTGTATTAAGTTAAAATCTGTTGCAGAGTCTTTTAAAGTGAACTTTAATTATGTTGATAAAAAACACATTTCTATCTCTATAAACGAAGCAACTACACAGAAAGATTTAATGAACTTGTTTACCATTTTTGGTCAGCTTAAAAAGAAACCGATTGCATCGGAAACTGTAGATGATTTTCATCAAATCTTAACAAAAGAATCTTTTAGTGCAGATTTTGAAGTTATTACAGAAAACACTAAAAGAAGTACATCGTTTTTAGACAACGACGTGTTTAACACGTATCAATCTGAAACAGACATGATGCGTTATATTAAAAAATTAGAGCGTAAAGATTTAGCATTAAATCACTCTATGATTTCTTTAGGTTCTTGTACCATGAAATTAAATGCAGCTTCTGAAATGTTGCCTTTAAGTAATCCACAGTGGGGAAATATTCACCCTTTTGTGCCATTAAATCAAGCTGAAGGATATCAACAAGTTTTAAAAAGATTAGAACATCAATTAAATATTATTACTGGTTTTGCTGGTACTTCTTTACAACCAAATTCTGGTGCACAAGGTGAGTTTGCTGGTTTAATGACTATTAGAGCATATCACGAATCTAACAACGATTCTCACAGAAATATCTGTTTAATTCCTGCTTCTGCACACGGAACAAATCCTGCGTCAGCAGTTATGGCAGGTATGAAGGTTGTGGTTACCAAAACAGATGAAAAAGGAAATATTGATGTTGAAGATTTACGTGCAAAAGCAGTTTTACACAAAGATAATTTAGCTGCCTTAATGGTTACCTATCCTTCAACACACGGAGTATATGAAAAAGCAATTAAAGAGATTACACAAATTATTCATAATAACGGCGGACAAGTATACATGGACGGTGCAAATATGAACGCACAAGTTGGGTTGACAAATCCTGCAACGATTGGTGCTGATGTTTGTCACTTAAACTTGCACAAAACATTTGCCATTCCACATGGTGGTGGAGGTCCTGGAGTTGGTCCAATTTGTGTCGCTCCACAATTAGTTCCGTTTTTACCAACAAACCCTGTAGTTGCTACAGGAGGAGAAAATGCAATTACTGCCATTTCTGCTGCTCCTTGGGGATCATCTTTAGTGTGTTTAATTTCTTACGGTTATATTACCATGTTAGGTGCAAAAGGATTAACGGATGCCACCAAAAATGCCATCTTAAACGCCAACTATATTAAAGAACGTTTACACGGACATTACAACAGTTTATATACTGGAGAAATGAACAGAGCTGCGCACGAAATGATCATCGATTGTCGTGATTTTAAACAAAACGGAATTGAAGTTGTAGACATCGCTAAACGTTTAATGGATTATGGTTTTCACGCTCCAACAGTTTCTTTCCCTGTTGCAGGAACTATGATGATTGAACCTACAGAGTCTGAATCTATTGCAGAGTTAGATCGTTTTTGTGATGCGATGATTTCTATTCGTGAAGAAATTAAAAAAGCAACCAAAGAGGACGACAACAACCCTTTAAAAAACGCACCTCACACGCAAGAAATGTTAACTGCAGATGAATGGACCTTACCTTATTCTAGAAAACAAGCGGCTTTTCCTTTAGAGTACATTGCTGAAAATAAATTTTGGCCAACCGTACGTAGAGTTGATGATGCTTTTGGAGACAGAAACTTAATTTGTTCTTGTAACCCAATTGAAGATTATATGTAGAACACACAGTGTTCTTTTAGTATTTTAAAACCGTTTCTTTTTGAAGCGGTTTTTTTTTGTTTTTTATAATAACTTAGAAGTATTCTATCTTTTTTAATTCGTTTTATCACCGCCTCGTTCTTCGGAATAATAAAACGAATGTCATTCCAAAATGAGTTTTTTTAAAGCGATTGAGAAATCTCAGAAAAGTTAAAAAAGGCATTTAAAAAACCTATTTAAACCACAAATGACGGATATCATAAAAAACTAAAAACAAACCATTTACCTTAAATTTAAAAGCATTATAAATTAACTTTAATTACCTAAATTTAACTTATAAACAACATCATAAATTATCTATTTTCCTTACTTTTAATATTAAAATCAAAAAAAATCATGGAACATATATACAGTAAATGGCATCACCCATACAAACCAGCAACAAAATATAAAAAGAAAGTTGCGTATTTTAGTATGGAATTCGGTATCGATCAAGCTTTTAATATTTATTCTGGAGGACTGGGTTTTTTAGCAGGTTCTCACATGCGTTCTGGCTTCGAATTAAAACAAAATATGATTGGTATTGGCATGCTTTGGAAATATGGCTACTACGACCAAGCAAGAAATGATGACCAAACATTAAAAACTGAATTTAATGAAAAACACTTCGATTTTTTAGAATATACAGGGATTGAAGTAACTATTAAACTTCATGACAATCCGAATGTAAAAGTAAGGGCTTATGTTTTAAAACCAGAGGTTTTTGGAACCGTACCAATGTATTTTTTAAGTACAGATGTAGACGGAAACGACCATTTATCTAGAACTATTACCAACCATTTATACGATCAAAACCAGGTAACAAGAATATCTCAAAGTATTGTTTTAGGAATTGCGGGAGCTAAAGTAGTAGAAGCACTAGGAGGCGCAGACACCTACCATTTAAATGAAGGGCATGCTTTACCTGCCTTTTATTATTTAAAAGATAAAGGTGTAACCAAAGATCAAATGGTATTTACAACACATACACCAGAAAAAGCTGGAAATGAAGAGCGAGATGCGCGTCATTTAAACCGATGTGGATTCTTTGGTAGAACCTATTCTGAACAAGAATTGCAAACCGAAATGGTGAATGGTGGCATGATTAATTATACAATTTCTGCGTTAAGAATGGCAAGAAAAGCAAATGGAGTTTCTAAACTTCATGCTATTGTTGCAAATGATATGTGGAAAGATTACGAAGGTATTTGTAAAATAATTCCGATTACAAACGCTCAAAATCAAAAATTTTGGCAAGATGAAACTATCAAAAAATCTTGGAATAAAGGAAATGTCACTGCTTATAAAAAGAAAAAAACGGCGTTAAAAAGCGAACTTTTTGAAGAAGTTTACAAACAAACTGGTAAAAAATTAGATCCGAATGTGTTAACCATTGTTTGGGCAAGACGTTTTGCAGGTTATAAAAGAGCCGATTTACTTTTACATGATTACGATCGATTTAAAAAATTAATTCATAATGAAAAATATCCTGTACAAATTATTTGGGCAGGAAAACCATATCCGTTTGATTATGGTGCAATCGATACTTTTAACCACTTGGTACATCAATCTAAACAAGAACCAAATTTAGCAGTAGTTATTGGTTACGAAATAGACTTGTCTAGAAAATTAAAATGTGGTTCTGATGTTTGGTTGAACACGCCAAGAATTACACGTGAAGCTTCTGGCACAAGTGGTATGACCGCTGCAATGAATGGTTCTGTAAATGTTTCTACAGATGATGGCTGGATACCTGAATTTAAAAAGAACGAAGAAAACTGTTTCGTACTACCAGCAATAGATTATAAATTACCAACCTATGAGCAAGACAAATTGGACGCCGATAATTTATACAATATTTTAGAAAACAAAGTATTACCAACGTATTACGATGCTCCTAAAAACTGGCAAAAAATAGTATTTAAAGCTATGGATGATGTTATTCCTGAGTTTACAACCCAAAGAATGGCAACTGATTATTATAAGAAATTGTTTTAAACAAAATATTAAAACAGCTAAAAACAAGCCTTAACAATTAAATGTTAAGGCTTGTTTCTTTTAAATTCTATGTGTATTCCACACCTCCGAAAACAAGATCTACTAAACACACACCTTTTAAATTGGTTTCCATAATGTCTTTTTTACAGCTAGCTTTTTTTTAATAAAAAAGTAAATAAACAGTTGAGTAACTACCTTCTAGGTATCGAACTAAAAAGAGGGTTCATTTATTTCCAGAATGAAATAGATACAACGTTTAAAAATCATAGAATAACATTTACATTTGCCCAATAAATCTATCGATTTTAAAGAATATTAATAAAAATCTCCCCCTCTATATTGCTATTTAAGAAAGTAACATTTCTAAAATATAACAATTAAAAACAAGAAAACTGACATGAAGAAAAGAGCGAGTTTATTAATTTTAATTTCACTAATTTTTATAAGTATGACATCCCAAGACACTAAACATATTAAAGCTTTTGTTTCTGGACATAATAGTAATTACGATGTTCAGCTAAAAATTAATGGAAAACCGGTAAACAAAGGAGACCTTTCTGGTCTAAAGATTTTTAATGAAGAACACCCATTTAAAAATCAATTACAAGACATGCCTCCTTTTATTCAAGACCTAATGGCTTTTGTATTAAAAGAAGGCGAGAATACTATTGAAATAAAATTTGATAGAAGAACAACAAACTTCAATCCACCTAGAAAATTTAGTTTTGGTTTAAGAAGCTCAATAGAATATATTCCTTTTTACTATGTTTCAAGCGAAAAAGAATCTGGAACTATAACTTCAAAGTTTGACTTAAAGTTTAAAAAAGATAAATCAGAAAAAGAAAAAGTTACTTTAGGTAATAAAGATGCTGCTTTTATTTACTCTGAAAGAATGGATGTCTTTCAAGCAACTCTAAATGGTAATAGCTTAATGTATTTTGGAGGCACAGGCGGACTTACAGATTTACACTTAATTAAAGGTACAAATACGTTAGAGATTAAATATGTACCCGGGCGCGAAGGTGAAGTTAGTTATTATATTCAGACACCTAATTTTACTAAAAAAGTGATTAAAAAAATACCTAAAGATCAAGTTGATGAACTTCAAATTGATGTTTATGAATTAAAAGAATAGTTTGCAGCAAACTATTCTTTTAATTTTTTAATATTACTTACAATCATTTTTGCATGGATTCTTGAGTTTTCTATAAACCATTTGTGCGTTTCCATTCCACCACAAATAACGCCTGCTAAATAGACTCCATTCACATTGGTTTCCATCGTTTCATCATTATAAGTAGGAATTTTCTTTTCATCATTAGAAAAAGAAACACCAACTTGCTCTAAAAACGTAAAATTTGGTTTATAACCCGTTAATGCTAAAACAAAGTCATTTAGTAACGTTTCTTCTCCATTTTCAGTATTTATAACAATGGTATCCTTTGTTATTTCTTTTACCGTACTGCTATAAAAAACCTGAATACTTTCTTCCTTTATACGGTTGATAATATCTGGTCTTACCCAATATTTTACACGTTGTCCAACTTCTGTCCCTCTAATAATTAAGGTAACATCTGCTCCTTTTCTATAACTTTCTAAAGCTGCATCTACAGACGAATTGCTCGCCCCAATAACAGCTAATTTTTGTCCAGCATAAAAATGTGGGTCATTATAATAGTGAGAAACTTTTGGTAAATCTTCACCAGGTACGTTTAGCAAATTCGGAATATCATAAAAACCAGTTGCAATAACAATATTCTTAGACTTATAGGTGTTTTTATCAGAAATAATTGAAAATTCATCTTCATATTTAGACACAGAAGTTACTTTTTCAAATAAATTAATATGTAGCTTATTTGAAGTTGCAATTCTTCGATAATATTCTAAAGCCTCACTCCTTCTTGGTTTAGCTTCTTTACTAATAAACGGAATTTCGTCGATCTCTAACTTTTCTGAAGAAGAGAAAAATTGCATATTCACTGGATAATTATATAATGAATTTACTATTGGCCCTTTTTCTAAAATTACATAGCTCAACCCATTTTTTTGAGCTTCTAATCCGCAAGCAATTCCAATAGGACCACCACCAATAATAACAATATCAAAATTTTTCATAAAATATACTCTTCTTATTTATTATAATAAATTGTTTCTAATCTAATTACTTCCTTCTTTTTCACCTCTAAAAACTCTTAATAATATCAACTTAAAAACAGATAATCACCTAAGTCTTGACCTGCAAGACAACATCAAAATTACTAAAAAATAGACTACACAGAAAACCACAAATTACAATATCTTGTTTTCCATGTTAAACACCCCAAAAAATCAATATAATCTAAAATAAAAAACTCCAACAAATAAATGTTGGAGTTTTAAATATGTTGAAAATTCTAAAAGAATTACTCTTTTTTGAATTTTGCGTATTTCGTTTTAAATTTATCGATACGTCCTGCAGCATCAATAAGTTTAGATTTACCAGTGTAAAATGGGTGAGATGTTCTAGAGATCTCTAATTTTACTAAAGGATACTCAACACCATCAACTTCTAACGTTTCTTTAGTGTCTACTGTAGAACGTGTTAAAAATACATCTTCGTTAGACATGTCTTTAAAAGCTACCATTCTGTAATTTTCTGGATGAATTCCTTTTCTCATTTTATTATATTTTAATACTTTAATGTTATGTTTGCATGAGTGAAGTTGGTAAAGCTTACTCGATTCTCTAAATAGTTGTTGTTTACTATTTTGAGGATGCAAATTTAACTATATTTTTTAATTAACAAATAAATATTTTGTTTTTATTTGGTCTAACAATCACATTAGTTATTTTTACATCAGATTTCGTTGATAAATAGTGGTTTTTCAGCACTTTTATAAAAGCTAAAAAGACTAAAAATAAATATAAATAATTACAAAAATGAAAAAGAATACCTTACTTGTTACATTTTTTGCGTGTTTTCTGCTAATTACATCTTGTTCTGATGTCTATAAATTTAGTTTAGAGCATAAAAAACAAGTCGCTCTAAATTCTAATGTAGAAGTTACTTTAAAAGAGAAAGAAGAGAAAGCCATAAATAGTGTTCAATTTTTCGTGAATGGAAATGAAGTTTCTTCGGATGGAAATGCAATTTCTATTAATACAACTGAATTAGGCGTTGGAAAGCACCAAATTTCTGCGCTGGTTTTTTATGCTGAAAAGACAAAAAAAGAAAATAGTTTTTTTGAAGTTTTAGCAAATAAAAAACCTGTTGTATATGACTATAAAATTATAAATGAATATCCGCATGATAAAACCGCATACACACAAGGTTTAGAATATCATGATGGTTTTTTATATGAAACTACAGGTCAAAGAGGAAAATCTACACTAAGAAAAGTTGAAATTGAAACGGGTAAAGTTTTACAAAAAATAGATTTAGATAAAAAGTATTTTGGTGAAGGAATGACCATTCTTAATAATAAGATTTACTGGTTAACTTGGCAGGCTAAAAAGGGTTTTGTTTATAATCTAGAAACCTTTAAACAAGAAAAAGAATTTGCCTATAATAATAGTGCAGAAGGTTGGGGTTTTACACATAACGGAACTCAGTTGATAAAATCTGATGGTACAAACAAAATTTGGTTCTTAGACCCAGAGACTTTAAAAGAAGAAAAATCGATTCAAGTGTACACCAACAAATACGCAGTGGCTGACTTAAATGAATTAGAATTGATCAATGGAAAAATCTATGCAAATAAATATCAGCAAAATGCTATCGTTGTCATAGATCCAAAAACAGGTGTTGTAGAAGGTATTGCAAACTTAAAAGGATTGCATACAGAAATGGAAAAAACACAAAAATTAGTTCCTCATGACGAAGTTTTAAATGGTATTGCTTATGACAAAGAGAATAACCGTCTTTTTGTAACAGGTAAACATTGGGGTAAATTATTTGAAATTGAATTGATTAAAAAACAATAATAGACTTATTAAAAAGTTCTATTATTATATTTTAATAAAATGTCAGGTCGAGCGCAGTCGAGACCTATAACCAACCTCTCGACTGCGCTCGAGGAGACAGAAATTACTATTATGCGTTACTTTATTTCCTTTATTATTTGTCTCGTTCTTATTTCTGTAAGTTCTTGTAGAAAAGATTTTAATACAACACCAAGTTCTGGTGCATTAGATTTTTCTAAAGACACCGTTTTTCTAGATACCATATTTACAAATATTGGTTCTGCCACGTATAATTTAAAAGTATATAATAGAGGAAAAAATGCTATCACCATTCCTGAAATAAAATTAGAAAACGGTACAAATTCTAACTACAGGTTAAATGTAGATGGAATTCCTGGAAAAGATTTTAAAAACATAGATATTCTTGCCAAAGACAGTATTTTTATCTTTGTAGAAACTACTATAAATGCGAGTAATGTGGTTAATCCGTTATACACGGATAGAATTCTATTCGATTCTGGTAGTTCTCAACAAGATGTAGATTTAGTTACTTTAGTACAAGATGCTAATTTTATATTTCCTAGAAAAGATGCTATTTCCATGAAAATTGATAGCTTAACTTTAGACGGAGAACCAACCACTTTAAAAGGACGTTTTTTAACAGATACAGAATTAACCATTACCAATGTGAAACCTACGGTTATTTATGGATTTGCAGCTGTACCAGCAAACAAAACACTAACTATTGAAGCTGGAGCAAAAGTTTATTTTCATGATAATTCTGGTTTAATTGTAGATAACCAAGCTACCTTAAAAGTAAACGGAACACTTGCTAATAAAGTAATTTTCGAAGGAGACCGACTAGAACACTCTTTTAGTGAAACTGCAGGACAATGGGGAACTATTTGGATGCGTGCTGGAAGTAAAAACAATGAAATGAACCACGCCATTATTAAAAACGGAATAATAGGTATTTTGGTTGATAGCATTGGTACTCCTTCTACTCCAACTTTAAAATTACAGAACACAGAAATCTACAACCATTCTAGTTATGGTATTTTAGGTAGAGAAGCAAATATTGAAGGTAATAATGTAGTTATTGGCGCTGCTGGTCAGGTTTCTTTAGCAGCAACTATTGGTGGAACGTATAATTTTACGCATTCTACTTTTGCAAACTTTTGGAACAGTGGTTTACGTCAACTTCCTGCTGTTTTGGTGAACAATTTTTTTGTATATTCGGATGCAACAGGACAAGAAATTATTGAGACCAGAAATTTACATGCGGCTAATTTTACCAATTGTATTTTTGATGGAAATAACAACATAGAGTTTATCTTAGATAAAGTTGATGGAGGCGGTATATTTAACTACAACGTTAGTAATTCCATGATTAAGTTTACAGATAGTAATGACTCTTTTAAAGACAACATCGAACTAGATTTTACAAGTTCTTTTTACCAAGACAATATTATAAACGGTAATGCTCATTTTAAAAATACTCAAAAGAGTGATTTTATAATTGGTGAAGAATCTGATGCTATTAATAAAGCAAAAGCAACCTCTTTCACTACAGATATTTTAGGTATTGACAGAAGTACAAATCCTGATATTGGTGCTTACCAACATATCACTTTTGAAACGGAAGAGTAGTTTTTCTATTAAATGAAACCAACCTTAATTGGGGTACAATAGGTTCTATAAGATATTGAATTTCATGGCCCTGAATTTTAATAAGTAATTTAAGCCATATACTCCTAAGGATTACTAGCCCTTCTAATTTTTAAAAATACAGATAAACCTCAAAGGTTTTAAAACCTTTGAGGTTTAAATTAAAATTCCAACAGATTTCATTTGTCATGATTTTGAGTTTAAATTTATGAAAAATTGAGTAAATTGCTCGTTCAAATTTTTTTATTGAAATGAAAAACATTGTAATTACAGGTACAAGCAGAGGAATTGGTTTTGAACTCGCTAAACAGTTTGCTGAAAAAGGACATCAGGTATTAGCCTTATCTAGAAACACAAAACCACTATCTGAGTTTAATCATAAAAACATCACTTTAATTTCTGTTGATTTATCTGTGAATTCAGACCTAGAAAAAGTAACTGATTATGTTAACAATAACTGGCAACAAGTAGATGTTTTAATTAATAATGCAGGTAAATTAATCAATAAGCCTTTTACAGATTTATCTTCAGATGATTTCTTAGAAGTTTATAAAGTAAATGTTTTTGCCGTTGCTGAGTTGACTAAATTAATGATTCCGTTCATGCAAAAAGGAAGTCATGTAGTTACCATAAGCTCAATGGGAGGAATTCAAGGAAGTATGAAATTTCCTGGATTAGCAGCATATTCATCCGCCAAAGGCGCAGTAATTACGCTATCAGAATTATTAGCAGAAGAATATAAAGAACAACAAATTGCATTTAATGTTTTGGCTTTAGGAGCCGTACAAACAGAAATGCTAGAAGAAGCTTTCCCTGGATACGAAGCACCTACCTCTGCTACAGAAATGGCGAATTATATTTTTGATTTCTCTTTAACAGGAAATAAATTTTATAACGGAAAAGTATTACAAGTATCCTCTTCAACTCCGTAAGCAGTAAGCATTCAAAAAAATTAAAAATTGAATTCAAATTACAAAGATTTCGTTCCTTCCAAAGCAATCCCGTTTATAGAGTTTCTTATAAACGAGCATTCTTTTACGCTAAAAATTGTAAATCAGAGAGAAACAAAACATGGTGATTTTAGACAATTACCCGACGGAAGATTTCAAATTACCGTAAATAATAACCTTAATAAATATCAGTTTTTACTTACGCTAGTTCATGAAATTGCACATCATGTCACGCATCAAAAATTCGGACGCGTACAGCCTCATGGTAAAGAGTGGAAAATGGTTTTTCAGCATTTAATGCTACCTTTTTTACGCCCAGAAATTTACCCTATGGAAATGCTACCTTTTTTAGCAAGGTATTTTAAAAACCCAAAAGCAAGTACAGATACTGATGCAGATCTATCTTTAGCGCTAAGAGGAAATGTAGCTGAAACCGGCAAGCATTTTATTTTTGATATTCCGTTTGGTAGTTTATTTGTATTTAAAAACATCATCTACAAAAGAGGAAATAAACGTAGAACCCGATATGAATGCATGAATATGAGCAATAAAAAAGTGTATCTATTCAACCAAAATGTAGAAATTGAATTCTACAAAAACGGTTAGAATTTAATGTTTGACAATAAAAAAAATCTCAAAAAAGGATTGAATCATATCATACTGAAGTTCTTTCTCCATCTAAACAATCTAAATTTCAATGATCAAAAGAATCTGAAATAAATTCAGATTGACAAAAAACAATCCTTTTTATAAAAACTCCTTAAAACTTACTTATCTCTTTTAATAAATAATGTATCTAAGTTCATTTCTTTTTGCAACCAAGTACGTAATTTTTTTTCTTTAACACGAATAACAGTATCTGACACCTTTAAATTCCACTTTACCGTTGCCGTAGGAATTGTATCAATATTAATAAAATCTTTTGAAAATAAAACTTTAGAAAACCCTATTTCTTCAATTTCATTATATAGAATTTTTGCTTCTTTAGAAATTCTACTAAAAGCAATTGCTTTTTTATCATTATTAAGTGCATCATTTTCAATTCTTATATTTAAACCAGAAATAATACCTTCTAACTCAGTAATTTTGTCTTGAAGTTCTTGTATTAATTTTTTACTCTCATTTAACTCTTCTCTTTTTTCTGTATAAGCTGTTGTTATTAATTCAAAACTTTTAGTATCACTTCCTTTAATATTAATCTTCACTTCTTTTAAGCGATCATATCTTGGGTCATTAATCAAGCTGTTTTCTAACATATTTTTCTCTACAGCAGTTACTTCGTTAAAGAAATTAAGTTTTAAAACCTTAGTATCAAAATCATAATCTTCATCAATTAATTGATAGTTATCAATAGTCATCACCTCATTTTTAACAAACGTTTTTAACTGTGCATTTACCCTACTTTCTTCTAAGGCGTGTAAAAAAGTATAAACAGCAGGAATCATAACAGCAATACCTACTACTGTTGCAATAGTAGCATATCGTTTTCTTCTTGCTGCATTTGCATATTTATGCATTGGAAAACTTAACAGTTTTAATACGATAAATGTTGCCAAAGCAATAAAAATGGTATTAATTGTAAACAAATACATAGCTCCTAAAGCATACGTAAAACCAACAGTATCTCCAGAAAAACCTTTTGCTAAACCAAATCCTGCAGTACACAAGGGCGGCATTAATGCAGTAGCAATAGCAACTCCAAAAATAACAGAAGCTACCGTTCCCTTTTTTGTTCTTGCAACCATTAAAGCCAAACCACCAAAAAAGGCTATTAACACATCTCTAATATCTGGTCTTGTTCTCCCTAATAACTCGGATGTATCTTCACTCAAGGGAAAGAAATAGAAAAAAACAAATGACGCAAGTAAACTTAAAGTAATCATCGTTGCCAAACTGACTAATGATTTTTTAAACACTTCAATATCATTAATTGCAAAAGCACTTCCTATTCCCAAAATAGGCCCCATTAAAGGTGAAATTAACATGGCACCAATAACAACTGCAGTAGAATTAGCATTTAACCCTATAGAAGCCACAAAGACTGCAAAAATAAGAATCCAAGCAGTGGCCCCTTTAAAAGGTATATCTGCTTTAATAGCCTCCATGGTAGCTTCATGATCCGTATCGTGTCTAAAGTCTAAAAGTTCGGTTAAATATTTTCTGATACTAAAGAGCAAACCTCTAGCTTCATCTTTCATTCCTTGCTTAGATTGATCTACCTTTTCCTCAGCTCCCTTATTTTCTTCCATCAAATTTAAGTTTCAATTATTCTGGGAAAGATACAAAAATTTAAAATTGACAATAAAACTGATTATAATAATTTTTTGCATAAAAAAAGCTTCACATTTCTGTGAAGCTTTTAATATAATGTGACCGGGCTGGGGCTCGAACCCAGGACCCTCTCCTTAAAAGGGAGATGCTCTACCAACTGAGCTACCAGGTCATTTATTTTTATCTTAACGACTAAAAAGATATTTTTTTACTAATTAGAGAAACGACTTTCTCTTTTAAATTGTTTAAATAAGAACTTCACATTACTATGAAGTTCTTATTTTTTGTGACCGGGCTGGGGCTCGAACCCAGGACCCTCTCCTTAAAAGGGAGATGCTCTACCAACTGAGCTACCAGGTCAATTTATTTCCTTTTAAGCGGCTGCAAATATATACTTTATATTAGAAAAAACAAATCTATTTATATTTTTTTTCATTTAAATATGCTTCTCTTACTTTTTTAAATAAATTAGAAGAATACACAAAGTCTACAACAGCCTCATTGTCAGTTTTAAATATATCTTCACTGGTACCTTCCCAAGCTTTTCGACCTTCCTTTAAAAAAATTATTTTTTCTCCAATTTCCATCACAGAATTCATGTCATGTGTATTAATTACGGTTGTAATTTTATATTCATCCGTAATTTCTTGAATTAAGTTATCTATTACAATTGCAGTTCTTGGATCTAAACCAGAGTTTGGTTCATCACAAAAAAGGTATTTAGGGTTCATAACAATTGCTCTGGCAATGGCAACTCTTTTTTGCATTCCTCCAGAAAGCTCTGCTGGTAATTTTTTATTAGAGTTTTCTAAATTAACCCTATTTAAAACAAAGTTTACGCGTTCTAGCATTTCTGCGTGAGATTTATCTGTAAACATTTTTAACGGAAACATTACATTATCTTCTACCGTTTGAGAATCGAACAAGGCACTTCCTTGAAAAACCATACCAATTTCTTGTCTCCATTGCTGTTTTTCATTTTCAGTAAATTTTGTATTTATTCTACCATCAAAAGAAATAGAACCTTCTTCTGGTGTGTGTAAACCTATTAAAGATTTTATAAATACTGTTTTACCAGAACCACTTTGACCAATTATTAAACTGGTTTCACCAGGAAGAAAAGTAGCTGTTATACCTTTTAATACTTTTACATCTCCAAAACCTTTATGTAAATTATCTACTTCAATCATATTTTAGGTTAAAAGCATTTGAGTTAAAAAATAATTCGCTATTACAATTAAAATAGTCGTCCAAACTACAGCTTGCGTACTTGCTTTACCAACCGCTATAGATCCTCCTTTTACATAATAACCATGATAAGAAGGCACTGTAGATATTAGAAATGCAAAAATTAAGGTTTTAATAATTGCGTACGATAATAAAAAAGGATCAAAATCTGTTTGAATACCTTCTATATAATTTGCTCCAGAAAAAAGACCCGATAAAACACCTGTAACCCATCCTCCTAAAATACCTAAGAACATCCCCAATGAGATTAAAAAAGGATAAAAGAAAACTGTTGCAATCACTTTAGGCAATACTAAATGACTTAAAGCATTTATACCCATTACCTCTAATGCATCAATTTGTTCTGTAACTCGCATAGTACCGATACTAGAAGTTATATAAGAACCTACCTTACCTGCTAAAATAATGGAACAAAAAGTAGGAGCAAATTCTAAAATAATAGAACGCTTAGCTGCAAAACCTATTAAAGATTTTGGAATAAAAGGATTGTCTAAATTTAAAGCCGTTTGCAAGGCAATTACACCTCCAATAAAAAAGGAAATAAACATAATAATCCCTAAAGATTTTAAGCCTAATTCATCAATCTCTTTTATCAAAGCTTCGTAAAAAACTTTTCCTTTTTGCGGTTTTTTAAAAACACGCCCTAACATCATAAAATATTTACCAACATGTTCTAGGTAACCCATTCATTTTAATTTTATGCTAAAGTATTAAATTATCATTAATAGTCCGTTAAATTGACCAAATCAAAACAAAAAATAATTACTTTTGACTCATAATTTATATATGTACTTATGAAATTCAAATTACTTTTCAGCTTCATCTGCCTATTTATTTGTTTAGGAAACAACAAACTAACATCACAAAATAAAAAACCAAAATTGGTGGTTGGTATTGTTATTGACCAAATGAGATATGATTATTTAACAAGGTTTTCCGATAGATATGGAAAAGATGGATTTAATAGAATTTTACAAGAAGGGTTTTCTTTAGAAAATGCTCATTATAACTACATACCAACCTATACAGCCGTTGGGCACACCTCTATTTACACAGGAACAACACCAAGTGAACACGGAATTATCTCTAACAACTGGTATGACAAATATCAAAAAGAATCTATTTACTGTGTAGATGACAACAATTACAAAACTGTTGGAAACGAGGGTAAATATGGGCAAAAATCTCCAAAAAGACTTTTTACATCAACTATAACAGATCAATTACATTTGGCTCAAAATATGTTTGGTAAAACTATTGGAGTTTCTATAAAAGATAGATCTGCAATCTTACCTGCTGGCCATTCTGCAAATGCAGCTTATTGGTATGATGGTGGTAATTTTAACACTTGGATTACTAGTACATATTATATGAATGAATTGCCTAAATGGGTAAAAGATTTTAATGGAAATAATAACGCAGATAAATACCTAAATACACCTTGGGAAACACTTTACGATATTAAAACATACACAAACAGTAGAGTTGACGATAATATTTATGAAGGTAAATTAAAAGGACAGGAAGCACCAACTTTTCCGAAAGACTTAAAAGCATTGCGCTCTAAAAATGGTAATTTCGATTTGATAAAAACAGTACCAGCAGGTAATACTTATACAACAGATTTTGCCAAAGCTGCTATTATAGGTGAAAACTTAGGTAAAGGTGAACACACAGACTTTTTAGCGGTTAGTTATTCTTCTACAGATTATATTGGTCATAAATACGGAGTTGCTGCCATAGAAACAGAAGACACCTATTTGCGCTTAGATAAAGATTTGGCTAATTTATTTCAATTTTTAGACCAACAAGTTGGAAAAGATAATTACACCTTATTTTTAACTGCAGATCATGCAGCAGTGCATGTACCAGCTTATTTACAATCTTTAAAAATACCTGCTCACTATTTAAAGATGACAAAATTTAAAGAGTTTATTTTAGAAACCACTAAAAAATATTTTAATTCTGTAGATTTAATTGAAAACGTTTCTAATTATCAAATATTCTTAGATAAAGATAAAGTAGAATCTTTAGGTTTAGAGGTGAATAACGTTGCTCAAAAATTAGCTGATGAAGTAATTAATTTTGACGGAATCTACAAAGCAGTAACCGCAAGAACTTTGCAAACAACACATTTCTCTTCTGGAATATTGAATTCGCTTCAAAACGGGTATAATCAAAAATTATCTGGAGATGTTTTAATGATTCCTAATCCGGCTACTTTAACCGGAGGAAGAACAGGTACAAGTCATGGGTCTGGATATTCTTATGACACACATGTACCGATTATTTTCTATGGAAACGGAATAAAACAAGGTTCATCATCAAAAAGATACAACATTACAGATATTGCGCCAACTATTGCAAATCTATTAAATATAGAGTCGCCAAACGGAACAAACGGAGTTGTAGTTGATGAAGTTTTAGAAAAATAAGTTCTATTTTATAATCCTTTCTAACAGGAATAAGTTATTAGAAAACCCCAAGACTTAGTTTTGGGGTTTCTTTTTGATTAAAAATTTAAATACAGAATTATCTTGATGTCTTTTTATCGCTTTCTTAGATAGTAGGATTCCTATTCCTAAAGAAATAAATGCACCTATAAAAATTCCCGGTATAAAATTGATGAACAGAAAAAAATCATATGCACCGTGAAACAGCGTTGCAAATAACAAACCTGTTAAATTTGAAACTATTCTATTTTTAGAAAACTTTGCTTTCCCCATAAAGTATCCCATTAAAATGGCAAATGTTGCATGTGCTGGAACCGCAGTAAATGCTCTTAATATTCCAGTAGACACTCCGTGTTGAAAAACATACAAAACATTTTCTAAGGTAGCAAAGCCCATAGAAACCATTACTGCATAGACAATACCATCAAAAGGCTCGTTGTATTCTTTATTTCTCTGTGCATAATATTTTACAATTACATATTTAGAAAACTCTTCTACCAAGGCAACTACTATAAAAGCCTTTACAAATTGTTGAAATATATTAGTTACATTAGTAACAGGCAGCAATCTATCTGCAAAACCACCAAGAATTACCGTAATTAGCACACTTGCCGTTGCACCTAAAAGAAAGTTTTTAAATAAAAAAGGAATAGGCTCTTTTTCAAACTTATCTTTAAAATAAATATATAGAATAATAATGGTTGCAGGAGCGATAGCAAGAAGAAGTAAATGCATGGAGAAATTTATATATTTTTTTTTATAAAATAAAACAAACGCAAAGTTTTGAAAAGAATATTTTTATAATCCCTTTACCAACCTTGCGTTTGCCTTGTATTTTTGTGATTAATTATTCGCTAACTTTATTTTTTAGGCAAAAAAACTTCTGCCATCATACAACGCGCACTACCTCCACCACAAAACTCAATAGTATCTAAAGGACTAGAAATAATTTTACAATGATTGTTAATTTGTGATTTTTGAGATTGCGTTAAACTATTAAAAGCAGCTTGACTCATTACTAAAAAACGTTCATCATCTTTACCTCTAACTTCTAACATATTCCCAGCAAAGTTAGTAACCTGTTTTTCTGTAATGTCAATTACTTTTTTACCATCTTCTTTTAAATGCTTCAATACATTTTTGCGCTCAGATTTATCATCAATAGAAGCCAAACAGATAATAGCCAAAGTTTCTCCAACACACATCATAACATTGGTGTGGTATATTGCCGCTCTTTTACCGTCTACTGTTTGATTTGCCGTAAAAACAACTGGTGTATATTCAAAATCTTCACAAAACTCTATAAACAACTCTTCATCTGCTCTCGGCGAAAGTGCACAATATGCCTTGTTATTCCCTCTATCTAAACAAATACTACCCGTTCCTTCTAAAAAAACACCTTCGTCTTCTGCAGAAGTATAATCAACAATATTCTCTATTAAAAAGCCTTCTTTTTCTATCTGTTCTAAAACATCTTCACGTCTTTCTAAACGCCTATTTTCTGCAAACATTGGGTAAATAGCAACGGTACCATCCTCATGAAAAGAGATCCAATTATTTGGAAAAACAGCATCTGGTGTATCCACTTCCTTTGTATCAGAAACAACAATTACACCAATACCAAAACCACGTAATTTCTCCACAAAAGTATCAAATTCGTTCTGCGCTTTTGTATTAATGGTAGCTGGTAATGCATTATCAATATTATGTTGATAGTAATTATTTACAGCAGTTTGCTCATTCATCCTAAAACTAACAGGACGAATCATTAAAATTGTATTTGTAGTTTGCTTCATTTAATTCATTTATTAGGTACAAAATTAGCCTTTTTTTTAATCACTATAGATTTCAATGATTTTATTTTCTGATATAAAACAATTCTAAAAGTTTACTATTGACTTTTTGTTTATTTTTACTTCATGAAAAAAACACTTGCCTTTTTTATATTCTTTATTTCTCTTTTTTCCTTCGGACAAATTCTTCCTGAGGGTTTTGTCTATTTATCTGATATTGATAAAACAATTCAAAAAGAATTGCGCTATCTAAGCGATAATAACTTTATAGGAAAACCAATTGATGGCTATCATAAAAACTGTATAATAGTTACTAAAGCTTCCGCTGATGCTTTAACTAAAGTACAAAAGAGCCTTCAAAAAGAAGGATTCAGTCTTAAAATATTTGATTCATACAGGCCGCAACAAGCAGTAAACCATTTTGTACGCTGGGCAAAGGTTTTAGATGATACATTAATGAAAAAGGCCTATTACCCAGATGTACCGAAATCAGAATTATTTAAAAGAGGATACATTGCCTCTAGATCTGGACACTCAAGAGGAAGTACTGTAGATTTAACAATTGTAGATATTAAAACAGGTAAAGAATTAGATATGGGCAGCCCATTTGACTTTTTTGGTATAAAGTCTCATTATCTACCAAAAAACATCACTCCAGAACAACAAAAAAACAGATTGTTACTCCGTAACTTAATGTCAAAAAATAATTTTAGACCTTATAAAAACGAATGGTGGCATTTTACTTTAAGAAACGAACCTTTTCCTAAAACATACTTCAATTTCCCGATAGAGTAAGAAGTTTTAACAAAATAGAAACAGCCTCACTGAAAATCGGCATTATATTTGCACAATTGCCTGAAAGTCCTATAAATGAAAACAAATATAAACTTACTTCTTTTTTTTACTATTTCATTATTCTCTGTTTTACAACTATCTGCACAGTTAGATTCTAATTCAGGAAGCAAAGAAAAAGGTAAAGTTAAAGGCATTGTTTTAAATAATTCTAAAGAAGTAACAAAACCAAAGGCATTAGAATTAGATGGAAATAATGGTTTTAAAAATGCTTTTGATAAAGAAAATGCTAAATTAAAAAAGCAAAAGGAAGAAAATGACCTTAATAATAAAGGTATTATAACACAAGAAAAGCAAAGAGAAGAGCGTTTTTTAAAAGCATTTAAAAAAGTAAACGGACAATATATTTATCCTGTAATAGACCAAGATCTAGGTAGTTTTAGAACAGATTCTAAAAGTGTTAATATCATTTGCAGAGATTTCCAATACCCTGACGGAGACATGGTTACCATATTTGTGAATGACATACCCGTAGTACATAACATTACATTAAAACGAAGCTATCAAAAGTTTAACATCCCTTTAGAAATAGGTATTAATAAGATTGCCTTTAAAGCTCTAAATCAAGGTACATCTGGGCCAAATACAGCCGCTTTTAAGGTATATAATGATGAAGGTACACTACTATCTTCTAATGAATGGAACTTGGCAACTGGCGCTAAAGCCACGATAGTAATAGCTAAAGACAAATAATACTCTTAAAATATTTTGTTTTATTTTAAACTAATCTAGTTTTTTTATTCTATCAAAAACAGTTATTTTTGTAACTGGTTATTAAAAAAGTAAATTTTAATAGTCTTAAAACAAACAATATCACTAAAAATGAAAGAAATCACCAAACAAACCTATTTAGATTGGTACAAAGACATGCTTTTTTGGCGTAAGTTCGAAGACAAACTTGCTTCTGTTTACATTCAACAAAAAGTTAGAGGTTTCTTGCACTTATATAATGGGCAAGAGGCAATTTTAGCAGGTGCATTACATGCAATGGACTTATCTAAAGACAAAATGATTACGGCTTATAGAAATCACGTACAACCGATTGGTATGGGAGAAGATCCTAAACGTGTAATGGCAGAATTATACGGAAAGGCAACCGGAACGTCTAAAGGAATGGGTGGTTCTATGCATATTTTTTCAAAAGAATTCCGTTTTTATGGTGGTCATGGTATCGTTGGAGGTCAAATTCCTTTAGGTGCAGGTCTTGCTTTTGGTGATAAATATAATAATACTGGTGGTGTAACATTAACCTGTTTTGGAGATGGTGCTGCAAGACAAGGTTCATTACATGAAGCTTTTAATTTAGCTATGTTATGGAAATTACCTGTAATTTTTATTTGTGAAAACAATGGGTATGCAATGGGTACTTCTGTAGAAAGAACTGCAAACCATACAGATATTTGGAAACTTGGTTTAGGATACGAAATGCCTTGTGGACCAGTAGATGCAATGAACCCAATTAAAGTTGCAGAAGCTATAGACGAAGCTTTAGATAGAGCGAGACGTGGTGATGGACCAACTTTCCTAGAAATGAAAACATATAGATATAGAGGTCACTCTATGTCTGATGCACAACACTATAGAACTAAAGACGAAGTAGAAGAATACAAAAAAATAGATCCTATTACACAAGTAAAAGATGTTATTTTAGAAAAAGGATATGCTACTGCAGAAGAATTAGCTGCTGTTGATAAAGAGGTAAAAGTGAAGGTTAAAGAATGTGAGCAATTTGCAGAAGATTCTCCTTATCCAGAACCTCAACAGATGTACGATATGGTTTATGAACAAGAAGATTATCCTTTTATAAGTTAAGATATGGCTACAATAATAAATATGCCCAGACTAAGTGACACCATGGAAGAAGGTGTTGTGGCAAAATGGTTAAAAAGTGTTGGAGATAAAATTGAAGAAGGTGATATATTAGCCGAAATTGAAACAGACAAAGCTACAATGGAATTTGAGTCCTTCCATGAAGGAACTCTTTTATATATTGGTATTCAAGAAGGAGAAACTTCTCCTGTTGATGTTTTATTAGCTGTTATTGGTGAAGAAGGTGAAGACATTTCTGCAATTATAAATGGTGATGAATCAGAACCAGCAAAGGAAAAAGCAACTACCGAAGAAGTAAAAGAAGAAACTAGTACAGAAACAACTGCTAGTAATTCAGTTACAATTCCAGAAGGAGTGCAAGTAATTACAATGCCTCGTTTAAGCGATACAATGACTGATGGTACCATTGCAACATGGTTAAAGAAAGTTGGAGACGAAGTTTCTGAAGGTGATATGCTTGCTGAAATTGAAACAGATAAAGCAACAATGGAATTTGAATGTTTCTATGAAGGAACTATCTTATACATTGGTGTACAAGAAGGAGAAACTGCTCCTGTAGATAGCTTATTAACTATTATTGGCCCTGCCGGAACAGATGTTTCTGCAATAGTTGCCAATGGTGGTGCTGCATCTGCTCCTACTGAAGAAAAACCAGCTACTGCTAAAGCTCCTGAAAAAGCTGAAGCTGCTGCTACAAAACCAGCTGCAAAAGTGGAAGAAACTAAAACTGTTTCTACTTCAAATACTTCTAACGGTCGTATTTTTGCATCTCCTTTAGCAAAGAAGATTGCTTCTGATAAAGGTATTAATTTAGCAGATGTTAGTGGTTCTGGTGAAAACGGAAGAATCATTAAAAAAGATATAGAAAACTATACTCCTGCTGCTAAAGTTGAAGCTACTCCTGCCGCTGCAAATGTTGCTGCTGCTGGTGTAGAAAACTCAGAAGAAGTTAAGAATTCTCAAATGCGTAAAGCAATAGCTAAGTCTTTAGGTAACTCTAAATTCTCTGCTCCAGATTTCAGTTTAAATATTGAAGTTGATATGGACAATGCAATGGCATCTAGAAAAATAATAAATGCAATTCCAGACACTAAAGTATCTTTTAACGATATGGTAGTTAAGGCATGTGCAATGGCGTTAAAAAAACATCCACAAGTAAACACTTCTTGGTCTGAGGCAAATACAATTTACCACAGTCATATTCATGTAGGTGTTGCTGTAGCTGTAGATGATGGTTTATTAGTACCTGTAATTAAACATACAGACGGATTGAGTTTAACTCAAATTGGTGCTGGTGTAAGAGATTTAGCAGGGAAAGCTAGAAATAAAAAATTAACCCCTGCAGAAATGCAAGGAAGTACTTTTACCGTTTCTAACTTAGGCATGTTTGGTATTGGTAGTTTTAACTCTATCATCAACCAACCTAACTCAGCAATTTTATCTGTTGGCGCAATTGTACAAAAACCAGTTGTAAAAGACGGACAAATAGTTGTAGGTAATACAATGAATTTGACTTTAACATCAGATCACAGAACTGTAGATGGTGCTGTTGGAGCTCAATTTTTACAAACATTAAAAACATTTATTGAAAACCCGGTTACAATGTTGGCTTAAGGTTTACCTTAAATTTTATAATAAAAACCATTTCAATATTTTTTGAAATGGTTTTTAGTTTTTATAACAATAACAATTATGACAAAAAAAACTACATTATTATTAGTATTCGTATTCGCTTTATTTAACAGCACCTTTAGTCAGGAAAAAATAAAAGGAAATAGATTAATATCAAAGATAAAAACAGATCTAGCTCCTTTTCATAGTGTGATCATAAATAATGATTTTAAAGTAGAGCTAGTAGTCTCTAATATATCTTCATCTATAGAGATAGAAACCGATAAAAACCTACACGAGCATATTATTTTTAACGTTACGGATTCTGTTTTAACAATAGCTACTGACAAAAAATTAAAAGCAAAAAAGTTAAATATTTCAGTAAATTATAAAAATGCATTAAAGGAAATAATTTTAAATAATGATGCAGAAATAGAATCTTTAGGCACCATAAAAACAACTTCTATGTCACTTAAAATAAATGATTATGGAATAGCTGATTTAAAGATAAAATCTGATATTTTTAAGCTCTTTAATAATAATAAATCTAGAATTCAATTTAGATCTAAAAGTAAGTTAGATGTAGAAAGTAAAGATGTAGATCTAGATTTAAGTGAATCTTGCAAGGTAGACATGGTTCTTAAAGCAGAAAATTTAAACACAAGAATGATTGGTAATTCTGGCTTAAATATTGAAGGAACTGCTAATTTATTTAATGCGATTACATTAGAAAATTCAGCGTTAAATGGAGAAAAATTAAATGTTACTACTTGTAAAAGCATTATAAAAGATTCAGCTGCTATTACTATAAATGCATCAGAAAGTATTACTATAGAAGCTTCAGATAAAAGCAAAACAGAACTATATGGAGATGCTAAAATAATTTTAACTCAATTTTCAGAGAGTTCTAAACTATTTAAGAAAGAATTATAATACTTTTTAAAAACGCGAAACAAGAAAAAAAAGCTCGCAAATTGTGAGCTTTTTTCAATATATTTATTTCTGATGAAAGACTTAGAACAAAAACTAAAAAACCCTGTCTGGTATTCATTAAATGAAACCCACAATACCTCTTTAATAAAGTATGATGGCGTACAATTTTATCAGCCAAACACCTGTTCTTTTGGCTCTTTTTTTGACTCTGGGAAAACAGCAAATGCATTAACAGCCCATTCTAAAATTGCAGAAAAATTCTTTTTAGTTTCAGAAAAAGGCACTCCTACAGTAGATGACAAGTATGTAGTTCTTGAGAAAAAAATAAACGGATGCCAGATGGTATTAGAGAACCTTATATCTGTAGAAATTACAGAAGATATTGTTTTATTAACACAAGAACACATAGACGAAGTATATGATTTAATTTGGTTAGTAATGCCTGGTTTTTATCAAAAGAAAGGCTTTGAAATGGGTAAGTTCTTTGGTATTTTTAAAGACGACAAATTAGTTGCTATTACAGGACAACGAATGCAAACTGATGATTTTATTGAAATTAGTTCTGTAGTTACACATCCAGATTATACTAGAAAAGGATTTGCAAAACAATTAATTCATCATACAACTAAAGAAATTTTAAAAGAAAAAAAACTTCCTATATTGCATACCAATAAAGGAAACACCGCAATTTCACTATATGAGAAATTAGGTTTTAAATTAAGTCGAGATATGAATTGGTGGTTATTCCGCAGAAAATAATACACCTTATAATTTAATAACATGCCAAAAAAAGGGAAAGGAAAAGCTAAAAATTCCGTTAATAAAGCAAAACACACTAAATTGATGAATCAGAAAATTAATAAGGTGAAGTTAGAAAAACAGTTAAATAGAGAACGTTTAAAAGCTATCATTAAAAAAGTAAATGATGCCAAAAAGGATGATGAATAAAGTAAAATACTTTTTTGGTGCAATAGTTTCCGTGCCATTATTACCCTTCTTATATTTCCAAGGAAAAAACATTCGAAAAAAGGTCCCAAAACTTCCAGAGGCCAAAGAACCAAAAGGTTTTATAAATGGTAATTTTAATAAAACGCTAAATATACTTTCTATTGGAGAGAGCACTATTGCAGGCGTTGGTGTAGGCCATCATAAAAATGGATTTACAGGGTCTTTATCAAATACACTTTCTATCAATTTAAAGAGTAACATAAATTGGCGCGTATATGCCAGAAGTGGTTATACTGTAGCACAAGTCTGTAAAAAAATTATTCCTAAAATTGAAGAAACATCTACAGATATTATTGTTATAGGTATGGGAGGTAATGATGCTTTTACCTTAAATTCTCCAAAAAAATGGGCTGATTCAATAGAAAACCTCATCAATTTATTACAAAACAAATTTCCTAGCACTCCTCTATTCTTTACAAACATGCCTCCTATTAAAGAATTCCCTGCATTTACAAAACCTATAAAATTTGTAATTGGTAATTTGGTAGAAATTTTAGGAAAAAGACTTCAAAATGTAACACAAGATAGAAAAAACGTTTTTTACTATAATGAAGTCATCACCCTAAAAAAATGGAGTAAAAAGCACTCTTTATCTAAGAACAATTCTAAAATTTACTTTAGCGATGGGGTGCATCCGTCTGAATTGACCTATAAAGTTTGGGGAGAAGAAATGGCTAATTTTATCACAAAAAAAATCCCAAGTTAAATACTTAGGATTATATATAAAACAGTTCTATATATTATTGGTCTATAGAACCTAAAACGCGTTTCATAAAAGTATTTAACGCTTCCTTTTTAGGTGTTCCATCTTTTACCATTTTATCAACTTCAAGAGCACCATACATATTAGAAATTAATTCTCCAATAACATCTAATTCTTCGTCTTTTAAAGACGGAACTTCCGTTAAAGCTTCTAGAGTTTCAATAGTTTCTAGCACATAATCTTGATCGTTTTCTTCGATAAAATTAGTAAGATGTTTAATTACAGGTAACTTCATAATCTAATTAAATTACTTCGTTTACTAATTCTTTCAACACATCAAACTTGTTTGTTTGTGTTTGATTTTTTAAACTACCACCTTCAAAAGTTGCAAAAGTTGGCAAGTTACTTACATCTGCTAATTTTCTACTTTCAGGAAATTTTTCTGCATCTGCAATCACAAAAGTTACATTTCCATTTTCTGAAGCTAACTTTTTAAACTTTGGTTTCATAATTCTACAATTTCCACACCATGTTGCAGAATATTGTACAACTACTTTATCGTTTCCATTTACAATTTCTTGTAAATTATCTTCTGTTAATTCTTGTACCATTTTAATTATGAATTTAAAATTAAGAACTACGGATTAAAAAATCCGCAATCCTTAATTTATAATTAGTTTTTAGTGAGAAGCTAAATAAGCTGCTGTTCCTTTTGCATCTGGAGACATAGCATCCTTTCCTTCTTCCCAGTTTGCAGGACAAACTTCACCTTTTTCTTGTACATGCGTTAAAGCATCTATTAAACGTAAATATTCACCAACATTTCTACCTAAAGGCATGTTATTAATACTTTCGTGTTGTACAACACCCTCTTCATCTATAATATAAGTAGCTCTATAAGTTACATTATCTCCTTCTACTTGTATAGTTTGTGTAGCTTCATCAAAAGTTTCGTTAGTGATATCTAAAATACCTAAAATTGAGGATAAATTTCTATTACTATCTGCTAAAAGTGGGTATGTAACACCTTCGATACCTCCGTTGTCTTTTGCTTGACTTAACCATGCAAAATGAACTTCTGGAGTATCACAAGAAGCACCAATAACAATAGTATTTCTTTTTTCAAATTCACCTAAAGCTGCTTGAAAAGCATGTAATTCTGTAGGACATACAAATGTAAAGTCTTTTGGGTACCAAAATAACACTACTTTCTTGTTATTATTAACCGCTTCTTCCAATACATTCACTTTAAATGTATCGCCCATTTCATTCATTGCGTCTACGTTTAAATCTGGGAATTTTTTTCCAACTGCTGTTGCCATTCTATATAAGTTTTATAATTATTAATGTTCTATTTATTACTGACGCAAAGATAAAAATAAAGCAAAAAAAAATATAGTATTTTAATGGTTAGTTTCAATATTGCTATAGCTTTTAACTATACATAAAGAACAACTAAATAAATTTTCACTATTAATAAAATTCGTATTTTTAAAAACTATTACTAAAATAGTTTTTAACTATTCTAAAATAAAAACAATAGATAAAAATTATCTAAAAACAAGTTGTAGTTTTGTCAAAAATTAAAACATAAAATTTAAAACATATATAATGGAAAACTTAAAACATGGTTCTGGAGACATTTCACAATGTCCATTTCACGGAGGAAACACAACAAATGAAACTAATAATGATTGGTGGCCAAATTCTTTAAATTTAGATATTTTACACCAGCATGACACAAAAGTAAATCCACTTGGTGAAGAATTTAATTATCATGAAGCCCTTAAAAGCTTAAATGTTGAGGCTTTAAAAGAAGATGTAACCAAACTAATGACAGATAGTCAAGATTGGTGGCCAGCAGATTGGGGGCACTATGGAGGATTGATGATTCGTTTGTCATGGCACTCTGCAGGATCTTATAGAGTTAGTGATGGACGTGGTGGTGGTGGAACCGGAAACCAACGTTTTGCTCCTTTAAATTCTTGGCCAGACAATGCTAGTTTAGACAAGGCAAGACGTTTACTTTGGCCAATTAAGAAAAAATATGGAGATAAATTAAGTTGGGCAGATTTAATCATTTTAGCGGGTACCATCGCTTATGAATCTATGGGATTAAAAACCTATGGTTTTGCATTTGGTAGAACCGATATTTGGCAACCAGAAAAAGATACCTATTGGGGTAATGAAAAAGAATGGTTAGCTCCAAGTGATGAGCGTTATAATGATGTAGAGGACGCTAGCACAATGGAAAACCCATTAGCAGCCGTACAAATGGGATTAATTTATGTAAATCCAGAAGGAGTTAACGGTAAATCTGATCCTGCAAAAACCGCTTTACACATTAGAGAAACTTTTGCTCGTATGGCAATGGACGATGAAGAAACTGCTGCATTAACTGCAGGTGGTCATACCGTTGGAAAAGCACACGGAAATGGAGATGCAAGTATTTTAGGACCAGAACCAGAGGCTGCTCCTATTGAAAACCAAGGTTTTGGCTGGTCTAATCCTACCGGAACTGGAGTTGGTAGAGACACTGTAACAAGTGGTATAGAAGGAGCATGGACAACAGAGCCTACAAAATGGGATAATGGATTTTTCGATCTTTTATTTGGTTATGAATGGGAATTAACAAAAAGTCCTGCAGGAGCTACACAGTGGGCACCAATCAACATTAAAGAAGAAGACAAACCTGTAGATGTAGAAGCCCCTTCTATTCGTTTGAACCCTATGATGACAGATGCAGATATGGCCATGAAAGTAGATCCTATCTATCGTAAAATCTGTGAGAAATTCAGCAAAGACCACCAATATTTTTCTGAAACTTTTGCACGTGCTTGGTTTAAATTAACACACAGAGATATGGGGCCAAAAGTTAGATATTATGGTCCAGATGTACCTACTGAAGATTTAATTTGGCAAGATCCAATTCCTACAGGAAATAAAGAATATGACGTAAACCTTGTTAAAGAAAAAATTTCTAATACAGATTTAACAGTTGCAGAATTAGTTTCTACCGCTTGGGATAGTGCAAGAACTTATAGAGGTTCTGATATGCGTGGAGGAGCAAATGGTGCTCGTATTCGTTTAGCTCCTCAAAAAGATTGGGTTGGTAACGAACCAGAGAGATTAAACAAAGTATTAGATATTCTAACTCCTATTGCAACAGAATTTGGAATTAGTATTGCAGATACCATTGTTTTAGCAGGTAATGTTGGTGTAGAAAAAGCAATTAAAAAAGCTGGTTTTAATACAACTGTTCCTTTTACTGCTGGACGTGGAGATGCTACCGATGAAATGACAGATGCAGCTTCTTTTGAGCCTTTAGAACCAGTTGCAGATGGATACAGAAACTGGTTAAAACAAGAATATATTGTTAGTCCAGAAGAGATGATGTTAGATAAAACACAACTTTTAGGTTTAACAGCTCCAGAAATGACAATTTTAATTGGAGGTATGAGAGTTTTAGGGACTAACTACGGAGGAACGAAACATGGAGTTTTTACAAATAATGAAGGTGCCTTAACAAATGATTTCTTTGTAAACTTAACAGATATGGGAAATACTTGGAATTCTGTTGGTGAAGGTTTGTATGAAATTAGAGACCGTAAAACAGATGCTTTTAAATGGTCTGCAACAAGTGTAGACTTGGTATTTGGTTCTAATTCAATTTTACGTTCTTACGCAGAAGTATATGCGCAAGATGATAATAAAGAAAAATTTGTAAATGCATTTGTAAAAGCTTGGACAAAAGTGATGAATGCTGATCGATTTGATAACAAATAAATAATTAAAAAAAGAGGCTGTCTAAAAAGTATTTTTTTTTGTCAATCTGATTTTATTTCAGATTCTTATGAAGATTCATTTTCAGCAAGTTGATATACTGAAATAAGTTCAGTATGACAAGATTTAATCCTTTTTGAACAGCTTCTTTTAATAAATACCCTACTTATGAATATCTTAAATACTTTTTTTGAAGCAATTCAATCTGTAAATATCAATGTAATAGAAACACTTTTAAAAAGGTTTCCAAAATTGGCAAACGCACAAGATAAAAGAGGTTTTACACCTTTAGTTTTTGCTACCTATTTTGATAAAATAGAAATTGCAGAAACTTTAATAAATCACAAAGCAAATGTAAATCATAGAGACGCTAAAGGAAACACCGCTTTATTGGGTGTCGCTTTTAAAGGCAATGTTGATATTGCAAAACTTCTTTTAAAGAATAATGCAAATATAAATACACAAAACAACCTTGGTTACACTCCTTTAATTTTTGCGACTATGTATAATCAACCAAAGATGGTGGCATTCTTATTGGAACAAAATGCAGATTTATCTCTTAAAGATAAAGAAAACAAATCTGCTTTAGATACTGCAAAAGCTAAAAATTTTACAGAAATTATTAGTTTATTAGATTCAAAAGAAGCTACTTACTTGCAAACATTTTAATATCGTTTGCAGAGACTTCTTTTTCTCCCAAAATAATTAAACGTTCTACTACATTTCTTAATTCACGGATGTTTCCCGTCCAATCATATTCTTGCAACAGTTTTATTGCATCCGATGAAAATGATTTTTTAGGCGTTCCTTGTTCTACAGATATTTTTCCAGTAAAGAAATCTACCAATAACGGAATGTCTTCTCTTCTATCATTTAAGGACGGAACTTGAATTAAAATAACCGCTAACCTGTGGTATAAATCTTCCCTAAATCGACCTTCTTCTATTTCAACTTTAAGGTTTTTATTAGTCGCTGCAACAATTCTAACATTAACCTTAATATCTCTATCCGAACCAACACGCTGAATTTTATTTTCTTGCAAAGCACGTAAAACTTTTGCTTGTGCAGACAAACTCATATCTCCTATTTCATCCAAGAAAATAGTACCTCCGTTTGCTGCTTCAAATTTACCTGCTCTGTCTTTATTTGCTCCTGTAAAAGAACCTTTAACATGACCAAACAACTCGCTTTCTATTAATTCTGATGGAATTGCAGCACAGTTTACCTCAATTAAAGACGCTTTAGATCTATCTGATTTTTCGTGCAACCAATGTGCAACCAATTCTTTTCCTGTTCCGTTAGGTCCGGTTACTAAAACTCTTGCATCTGTAGGCGCTACTTTTTCAATCATCTCTTTTATTTGAGAAATTTCAGCACTTTCACCAATCATTTCGTAGTTTTTACTTACTTTTTTCTTTAGTCTTTTATTTTCTACAGTCAAAACTTTTTTATCCAAAGCATTTCTAACTGTATTTAAAAGTCTGTTTAAATCTGGTGGTTTAGAAATATAATCGAAAGCGCCTAAACGCATTGTATTTACCGCAGTGTCTAAATCTCCGTGGCCAGAAATCATAACAATAGGAATTTCTGGTTTTATTTTCTTGGCTTTTTCTAATACCTCAACACCATCCATTTTCGGCATTTTAATATCACATAAAACCAAATCATAATCGTTATTCATAATCATTTCTATTCCTAACAAACCGTCTTCTGCTTCTTCTACATCATAGGATTCATTTTCTTCAGAAATAATTTTTGTTAAAACCCTTCTAATTGCGGCTTCATCTTCTATAATTAAAATCTTTGACATTATATTTTAAATTTAATACCTGTTCTTAAATAAAACGCATTTACTTTATCTAAAGTATATACATGCTTTCTGTCTTTATCTCTTAAAACATTACTCAACCTAACAGTGTAACCACTATATGCAAACAGAACTAAGTGCTTTGTAAGTTGATAGTCATAGCCCAAACCTGCCACCAATACAGATAAAGATATATTGTCGGCTTCTTTATTATCCATAATTATTGGCGTCTTTAAATGTGCAAAATAACCATCTAAACCAACAAAAGATTGTAAACTGTTTACTGGGTTTATTTTATATTTTAAATTCATTTTAGGCACACCAACTGTATAAGACCATTTCTCGTTTACTTGCCTAAAATAATTTATTAAAGGTAACGGAAAAGGAATACCCGCAGTTGTATTATATGTTAAACCCAAAGTTAAACGATATGGTTTTATTACACTTTTATCTTTTGTTCTATCTTTTATAAAAAAAAGACCTCCGTTAATAAAAAAATCTTCGCTCGTTATTTTTTTGGTTAAGGTTGCTGCTAATCTAGGTGTAAAGCTATAAGCAACTCTCCAATGATCGCTCATTTTATGAGTGTATGCTAAATTTAAATCAATAACATTAATATTCTCTAATAACGATGTATCAAAAGGGTATTCATCTTTTAAATTTAAAAATATCCTATTAAATTCTGAACCAATTATTAAATAACTATCTTCTTTTATTTTTATAGGATAATTAAAAAGCGCTCTAATTCTAGTATATTGATCATCAGATTTTTTTTTAGGAATAAAAGAATATTCTACTCTTGCTAAATCTGTTAACTGTGCATTTGTTGATAAACTAACAAATAATACTAAAACAATTATATACCTCTTCATTTTAATTCTTATTTAACCAATTCTTGCGCATTAGAATAAATATGTAGATCTCTCTGAGGGAATGGAATTGAAATTTTATGTTCTCTGAATAATCTATCAATTTCAAAACGAATATCACTTTGTGGAAATTGTGCTTTAAAACTATCTGAGAGCGTAAATACTACTTTAAAATTTAAAGAGCTATCTCCAAAATCTTCAAAAAGAACAGAAACTGGTGGATTTATTAAAACACTTGGGTGAGATTTTGCCGCTTTAATTAATAACTCTTTTACCAACTGTACATCGCTACCATAAGCAACACCAACTTTTACAGATTCTCTTGTTGTATTTCCGTTTTGCGTCCAATTATACAAACTGTTGGTTAAATATAAATGATTAGGAATTATCAATACTTTATTATTTAAAGTGACTGCTCTTGTGGTTCTTAATTTTATCTCCTCTACTCTACCAACCTTTCCCTCTAGTTCAATAATATCCCCAGCACGAACAGATTTATCTATCATTATAAATACCCCAGAAATAATATCTTGAAACAACGTTTGTAAAGCTAAACCAACACCAATTAAAAGTGCTGCAGATGCAGCAAAAAGAGCCGTTAAGTTTACCCCCATTTTACTCATAGTTACTAAAAAAATAACTACATAGATGATCCAACTTAAATAAGAAAAAATACTTCGTACTTTTAATTCATTCTCTGGCTGTAATTTTCTATTAACAAATTTTTTGAACAATTTAAGCACCGTGTATGCTATTGCTAAAGTAATTGTCAAAACAATAACATCCATAATACTTAAACTAAAAGCATTGGTAATTTCGTAGTTTTTGTTTAATAAATCTAGAATTTCTCTCATTAAAATTAGTATTACCCTTTATATTTTAACCATTTATATAAATCTTTATAAGTTGGCTTTTTACCATACATTAAAATACCTACTCTATAAATTTTAGCCGCTAACCAAACCATAAATACAAAAGTAACCATTAATAATGCCATAGATATAACCAATTCATACCAAGAAACTCCAAAAGGAACTCTCATTAACATTACAATAGGGCTTGTAAACGGAATGTGAGAAAACAACACAGCAATAGAACCATGAGGATCATTTATTACAGTTGCGAAACCAACATAAACTCCTAAAATAAGAGGTAACATTATTGGCATCATAAATTGTTGTGTATCCGTTTCATTATCTACCGCGGCACCAACAGCTGCAAATAAAGAACTATACAGCATAAAACCACCTAGGAAGTAAAAAATAAATAAAACAAACATTTTTAAAATTGGTAGTTTCAAAATTTCCTGTACAATCATCTGACCTTTATCTCCAGCTGTTGCTTGATTTACAGCTTCCATTTGTTCTGCAGGTACTCTTGCAGATTGCATTTCTACCATATCTACTCCAAATACAGAAGACGCTACTATAGAAATCACAAAAAGTATAATTCCCCATATTAGAAACTGCAATAAACCTGCAGAGGCATTTCCTAAAATTTTACCCAACATCAGTTGGAATGGTTTTACAGACGAAACAATAATTTCTATAATTCTACTTGTTTTTTCTTCAATAACACTTCGCATTACCGAAGTACCATAAATCATTACAAACATCATTAATAAATAACCAGCAATGGCACCAACACCAATTTTTAATCCGTTTATTAATTTGGATGATTCTTCACCAGAAAAATTATACATTTTAATATCTGTATTAATTTTAGAAGCTTCTATTTTCTCTATATCAATACCAAAATTATTCAGTTTTAGGTGCCTAATTTTAGTTTCAATCTTATTTTCCATAGAACTCATTACAGACATTCCTGGGGAATCTGTAGAATAAAATTCTATAGATTTTGCCAATAACTCTAAACTATCTTGTTTTGGGATAATTAATGCTCCGTAATAGTTACCTTCTTCTACTTTTTTCTTTGTTTCTTCAATTCCTAAAGCAGTATAATCTGTATAATGAATGGTTTTAGAATCTTTAAAATCTTCTTTAGAGAACATTCCAGAATTATCTACATAAACAATTTCTTTAACCTTCTCATCATTTTTTTGCATCAGAAAATAAACCAAAGCTCCCATACCAATCATCAATAACGGACTTAAAAAAGTCATCATTATAAATGATTTATTACGAACCTTTGCTATGAACTCGCGTTCTATTATTAATTTTAACTTGCTCATTTTCTTAACTGTTTTTATTTATTGCCTGAATAAAAATATCATTTGCACTTGGTATCAATTCTACAAAATGCTGTACTTCTCCTTTACTTGTTAAAAATGATAACAAATCGTTTGCAGAATTCCCTTCTGTTAATTTTATATTCATGGTTAAACTATCATTCAATAATTTAAAGTTTGATGGAAAAACCTCAAAATTCTCTTTTAATTTCGCTTCTACTTCTTTAGGATGCTCCGTATGCAGGCCAACTTGAAACGTATGTGTTCTAAATTGACGCTTGATATCGTCTAACTTACCGTCTAAAATTTTGTTCGATTTATCTATCAAAGCAATTTCATCGCACATTTCTTCTACAGATTCCATTCTGTGGGTCGAAAAAATGATGGTTGCACCTTCGTCACGAAGTTGTAAAATTTCTTTGGCAATTAATTGCGCGTTTATAGGATCAAACCCAGAAAAAGGTTCATCAAAAATTAATAATTTAGGATTGTGCATTACCGTAACAATAAATTGAACTTTTTGTGCCATTCCCTTAGAAAGCTCTTCAATTTTCTTATTCCACCAAGCAGAAATATCAAATTTATCAAACCAATATTTTAAACGTTTTTTCGCTTCGGCTTTACTCAATCCTTTCAATTGTGCTAAATACAAGGCTTGCTCCCCTACTTTCATAGATTTATACAAACCACGTTCTTCTGGTAAATAACCAATTTGTGCTGTATGATGCGGTGCCAATACTTCTCCATCTAAAATAATAGATCCGCTATCTGGCATTGTTATTTGATTTATAATTCTAATTAAAGATGTTTTTCCTGCTCCATTTGGACCTAATAATCCAAAAACACATCCTTTAGGTATATGTAATGAAACATCATTTAATGCTCTAAAATCACCATAATTTTTCACAACATTATTAACTTCTAATAAATTTTTCATTGCCTCTTAATAATTTTTTTCTGAAAGTTCTCAGTAATCACAAACTTACATATTTTAAAAAGATTAGTATAAAAACTTGGTAAAACGTTACAATATAATTTAAAAAGACTTCAATTAATTAAAACAAAAGGCCTCCTTTTAGATAATAATTATAAAATGTAACTTAAGAAACATAAGTTTCTGGCCTTAAAAACGCTAAATTATTTGTTAAAATTTACTATGCACGCATAACTTTTTACAAATTTACTATGCATGCATAATAAATTTTTATATATTTGACATAATGAATAAATTAAAATCAATAGATCATGAGCTCAGAGCAACTTGGCAAGCAGTAGCTAAAGTGTATAACGAGCAGGCCGTAAAACATGATAGTACAATGGCTACCGCATTTGTTTTATTAAATATAGACAAGCTAAACGGAACACCATCTACAGCTTTAGGCCCTTTAATGGGAATGGAACCTACAAGTCTTTCTAGAATATTAAAAACGATGGAAGATAAAGGTGCTATTTCTAGAGAGAAAAACCCAGATGACGGTAGAAGTGTCATCATCAAATTAACTGAGTATGGCAAAGAAATGCGTAAAATATCTAAAGCGTATGTAATACAGTTTAATGAAACCGTAATGGAAAATGTTTCTGAAGAAGATTTAGCAGGATTTTTTAAAGTAACATCTACCATTAACAAACTAATTGCAGACAAAGATATTTACGAAAATGCCAACAAAAATAAAGCAGTATAACAAAATTGACTAAAGACTGAATGACCTGAGATAATTAGACTGAAAACAAAAGTCTTACATCTTATTTCTTTTTAAATCATACGTCAAAAAATTTTAAAAACAAATGACTAGAAGAATTAAAAAAGTAGCAATCATTGGCTCTGGAATTATGGGAAGCGGAATTGCTTGTCATTTTGCAAACATTGGAGTTGAAGTTCTTTTATTGGACATTGTACCAAGAGAATTAAACGACAAAGAAAAAGCTAAAGGACTAACCCTCGAAGACAAAGTTGTAAGAAATCGTTTAGTAAATGATGCACTCACAGCTTCCCTAAAATCTAAACCATCTCCTATTTATAATCAAAAATTTGCAAACAGAATTACCACAGGTAATCTAGATGATGATATTGCAAAAATTGCTGATGTAGATTGGATTATGGAGGTTGTTGTAGAAAGACTAGACATTAAAAAAATAGTTTTTGAAAAACTAGAAAAATACAGAAAACCAGGTACTATTATTTCTTCTAATACTTCTGGTATTCCTATAAAATTCATGAATGAAGGAAGAAGTGAAGATTTCCAAAAGCATTTTGCGGTTACTCACTTTTTTAATCCTCCAAGATATTTAAAACTTTTTGAAGTTGTTCCTGGTCCAGATTGTAAACAAGAAGTTACTGATTTCTTAATGATGTACGGAGAAAAATTTTTAGGTAAAACTTCTGTTTTAGCAAAAGATACTCCTGCTTTTATTGGGAATAGAATTGGAATTTTCGGTATTCAATCTTTATTCCATCAAGTAAAGGAATTAGGCTTAACTGTTGAAGAAGTTGATAAATTAACAGGACCGGTTATTGGTAGACCAAAATCTGCTACTTTTAGAACTGTGGATGTTGTTGGTTTAGATACTTTGGTACACGTTGCTAACGGAATTTATGAAAACTGTCCTGATGATGAAGCTCATGATCTATTTAAACTTCCAGATTTCATCAACACTATGATGGAAAACAAATGGTTGGGAAGTAAAACGGGACAAGGTTTCTATAAAAAAACAGTAAATGCTGAAGGTAAAAAAGAAATTTTAACCTTAGACTTAGATACTTTAGAATATCGTTCTTCTAAAAGAGCAAAATTTGCAACTTTAGAACTTACGAAAACGATTGATAAGCCAATTGACCGTTTCAAAATATTAGTTGGAGGAAAAGACAAAGCGGGTGAATTTTACAGAAAGAACTTTTCTGCAATGTTTGCGTACGTTCAAAATAGAATTCCAGAAATTTCTGATGAACTCTACAGGATTGATGATGCAATGAAAGCTGGTTTTGGTTGGGAAAATGGTCCTTTCGAAATTTGGGATGCAATTGGTGTAGAAAAAGGAATTGAGCTAATGAAAGCTGAAGGAGCAGAACCTGCAACTTGGGTAACAGAAATGTTAGCAAGTGGAGTTTCATCATTCTATACAGTAAAAGAAGGCGCAACTTATTTTTATGATATTCCTTCTAAATCTCAAACTAAAAAACCGGGTCAAGATGGTTTTATTATTTTAGATAACATTAGAAAATCAAACGAAGTTTTTAAAAACTCTGGTGTTGTTATAGAAGATATTGGAGACGGAATTTTAAATATAGAATTCCAATCTAAAATGAATACCATTGGTGGTGATGTTTTAGCCGGAATTAATAAAGGAATAGATTTAGCAGAAAAAGATTTTCAAGGTTTGGTGGTTGGTAACCAAGCAGCAAACTTTTCTGTTGGGGCAAACATTGGTATGATTTTTATGATGGCTGTGGAGCAAGAATATGATGAATTAAATTATGCCATTAAATATTTTCAAGATACCATGATGCGTATGCGTTATTCATCTATACCAACTATTTCTGCTCCGCACGGAATGGCTTTAGGTGGTGGTTGTGAAATCTCTTTACATGCAGATAAAGTTGTGGCAGCAGCAGAAACCTATATGGGATTAGTCGAATTTGGAGTTGGTGTAATTCCTGGTGGTGGTGGCTCTAAAGAAATGGCTTTAAGAGCATCTGATTCTTTTCAAAAAGGAGATGTTGAGCTAAACATTTTACAAGAAAATTTCTTAACCATCGGTATGGCAAAAGTATCTACTTCTGCGTATGAAGCATTCGATTTAGGCTTACTTCAAAAAGGAAAAGATGTAATCGTTGTTAATAAAGACAGACAAATAGCAACTGCAAAAGCACACGCTAAATTAATGGCAGAAAGTGGTTATACTCAACCTGTTAAACGAACAGATGTAAAAGTTTTAGGAAAACAAGCTTTAGGTATGTTTTTAGTAGGAACAGATTCTATGGAACATTCTAAGTATATTTCTGAACATGACATGAAAATTGCCAATAAACTTGCCTATGTTATGGCAGGAGGAGATTTATCTGAACCTACTTTAGTTACAGAACAGTATCTATTAGATTTAGAGAGAGAAGCGTTTTTATCACTTTGTACGGAAAGAAAAACGTTAGAGAGAATTCAAGCGATGTTAAAAACGGGGAAACCTCTTAGGAATTAAGTACTAAGTATACAGTATTAAGATTGAGCAACTTTAACAAAATGATTTCACAGAATAATACTTAATACTAAAATCGAAATACTATTATTATGCACAGATTTGAAGATTTAAAAATATGGCAGAAAGCAATGGATATAACAGAGAAATGTTATATCGCTTCTGAAAATTTTCCTAAAGAAGAAAAATACGGATTAACATCTCAACTTCGAAGAAGTGCAGTTTCTATACCTTCAAATATTTCTGAAGGAGCTGGAAGAAATACAAATGGAGAATTTAAGCAGTTTCTAGGAATTGCAAATGGTTCTTCTTATGAATTATTAACTCAATTATATTTATCAAAAAGATTAAATTTAATTACTGAAGAAAATGTAAGGCCTATTATTAATGAAATACTTGAAGTAACAAGAATGAATTTTTCTCTTCAAAAATCATTAACCAAATCTTAATTCTTTATACTAAAATCTTAATACTAATGACAAAACAAGCATATATAGTAAAAGCATATAGAACTGCCGTTGCAAAGGCTCCAAAAGGTGTTTTTCGCTTTAAACGAGCAGACGAATTAGGTGCAGAAACCATTCAGCACATGATGAAAGAAATTCCAAATTTAGATGTAAAGCGCATCGATGATGTTATGGTTGGTAATGCAATGCCAGAAGGAGCACAAGGATTAAACATGGCACGATTTATTTCTTTAATAGGATTAAACTCTGTGGATGTGCCTGGTGTAACTGTAAACCGTTTCTGTTCTTCAGGATTAGAAACAATTGCCATGGCAGCAGCTAAAATTAATGCAGGAATGGCGAGTTGTATTATTGCCGGAGGTGCAGAAAGCATGAGTTCGGTTCCAATGACAGGTTTTAAACCAGAATTGAATTATGACACCATTAAATCTGGTCATGCAGATTATTATTGGGGAATGGGAAACACGGCTGAAGCAGTTGCAAACCAATTTAAAGTTTCTAGAGAAGATCAGGATGAATTTGCATTTAATTCTCATATGAAAGCTTTAAAAGCGCAAGCAGAAAACCGTTTTCAAGACCAAATTGTACCTATAGAAGTTGAAGAAACTTATTTAGATGCAAACGGAAAGAAAGCTACAAAAAAATATACCGTAAATAAAGATGAAGGTCCAAGAGCAGGAACCTCAACAGCTATTTTAAATAAATTACGTCCGGTTTTTGCTGCTGGTGGAAGTGTAACTGCAGGTAACTCATCACAAATGAGTGATGGTGCTGCTTTTGTTATGGTAATGAGTGAAGAAATGGTGAAAGAATTAAATCTAGAACCAATTGCAAGAGTAGTAAATTATGCTGCTGCGGGTGTAGAACCAAGAATTATGGGAATTGGGCCTGTTGCTGCAATCCCTAAAGTTTTAAAACAAGCTGGTTTACAACAAAAAGATATCGAGCTAATTGAATTGAATGAAGCATTTGCTTCTCAGTCTTTAGCAGTAATGCGTGAATTAGATTTAAACCAAGACATTGTAAATGTTAATGGAGGAGCCATTGCATTAGGACATCCTTTAGGTTGTACAGGAGCAAAATTATCTGTGCAGTTATTTGATGAAATGCGTAAACGCGATATGAAAAACAAATACGGAATGGTTACAATGTGTGTTGGTACAGGACAAGGTGCTGCGGGTGTTTTTGAATTTCTTTCATAAAATAAAAAAGAGAACAAAGAAAAAAGATAAGAGATAAATAGATGTGTGCTAAGCAAAGACATAATTACAAGAATTTAAAAATTTGGAAACTCGGTTTAGAGATTACAAATGATATTTCTGACTTGTTATTAAACTTTCCAAAGCATGAAAGATATGATTTAAGTTCACAAATAAGTAAATGTTCTGTGTCTATGCCAAGTAATATTGCTGAAGGTTCTTCTAGAACGAATAAATCTTTCAGTCATTTCTTAGATATTTCTTTAGGCTCTTCTTTTGAATTAGGAACTCAACTATTAGTAGCAAAACATAGGCAGTATATTACTGAAATTAATTTAAAAAAAATTGAAGAAAAAATAGAAGAATTCCCACGAATGACTATGGGATTTCAAAGGAACCTCCAATAATGGTCATTTTTCTATTTTCTTTCTTCTATAATCTAAAAAAAACAAAAATATGGCAGATTTATTAAGAGGTGGTCAATTCCTTGTTAAGGAAACAAACTGTGAAGATATATTTACTCCAGAAGATTTTTCTGAAGAGCAACAAATGATGAAAGAGGCTGTTACTGAATTTAATGACAGAGAAATTATTCCTCATAAAGCACGTTTTGAAGCAAAAGATTACGCACTTACAGAAGAAGTAATGCGTAAAGCTGGTGAATTAGGTTTTTTAGGAGTAGCAGTTCCTGAAGCTTATGAGGGTTTAGGAATGGGGTTTGTTTCTACGGTTTTAACCTGCGATTATATTTCTTCTGGAACAGGTTCTTTTAGTACTGCTTTTGGTGCACATACGGGAATTGGAACTATGCCAATTACTTTATATGGTACAGAGGAACAAAAACAAAAATATGTTCCAAAATTAGCTACTGGAGAATGGTTTGGAGCTTATTGCTTAACTGAACCAGGTGCTGGATCGGATGCAAACTCTGGTAAAACAACTGCTGAATTGTCAGCTGATGGAAAATCATATAAAATTAATGGACAAAAAATGTGGATTTCAAACGCAGGTTTTTGTCGTTTAATGATCGTTTTTGCTCGTATAGAAGGTGATAAAAACATAACAGGTTTTATTGTTGAATTTGATAAGGAAAACCCTAATGGAATTACATTAGGAGAAGAAGAACATAAATTAGGAATTAGAGCTTCATCAACAAGACAAGTATTTTTTAATGATACTGTAGTTCCTGTAGAAAACATGTTAGCAGGACGTGGGGAAGGTTTTAAAATTGCCATGAATGCTTTAAATGTTGGGCGAATTAAATTAGCTGCTGCTTGTTTAGACTCTCAAAGAAGAATTGTTACACATGCTGTAAAATATGCAAACGAACGTAAACAATTTAAAACTCCTATTTCAGATTTTGGTGCTATTAAAGTAAAATTAGCAGAAATGGCAACGAATTCCTATGTTGGCGAATCTGCAACTTATAGAGCTTCTAAAGATATTGAAGATAGAATTGCCTTAAGAGTAGAAGCTGGAAACACACATCAAGAAGCAGAATTAAAAGGTGTAGAAGAATATGCTATTGAATGTTCTATTTTAAAAGTGGCCGTTTCTGAAGATGTCCAAAATTGTGCGGACGAAGGAATTCAAATTTTTGGTGGAATGGGATTCTCTGAAGAAACTCCGATGGAATCTGCTTGGAGAGATGCAAGAATTGCGCGTATTTACGAAGGAACTAACGAAATTAACAGAATGCTTTCTGTAGGAATGCTTATTAAAAAAGCGATGAAAGGTCATGTTGATTTATTAGGCCCTGCAACAGAAGTTGCAAATAGCTTAATGGGAATTCCTTCTTTTGATACTCCTGATTTTTCTGAATTATTTTCTGAAGAAAAACTGATGATTTCCAAACTAAAGAAAACATTTTTAATGGTTGCCGGTGCAGCACTTCAAAAATATGGTCCAGAAATAGAAGAACATCAGCAATTATTACTTGCAGCTTCAGATATTTTAATTGAAATTTATATGGCAGAATCTGCTATTTTAAGAACAGAAAAAAACGTAAAACGCACTAGTGAAGAAGCACAATCTGTACAGATTGCCATGTCTAAATTATACTTATATCATGCAGTAGATATTATTGAAGAAAAAGGGAAAGAAAGTATTATTTCTTTTGCCGAAGGTGATGAACAGCGTATGATGTTAATGGGATTAAAACGTTTTACGAAGTACCAAAACTACCCAGATATTGTAGATTTACGTAACGAAATCGCAGAAAAAGTAAAAGCAGAAAATAAATACTGCTTCTAAAAACTCTTGATGTCAAATTGAGTTTGTCGAAGTTTTCAAATTCTTCTTCAAACTCAACTGACTATCATTATATAATAAAAATTTAATCTTACTTTTAGGTTAAAAATTAGTTGTTTGTTGTAAAAACCATCATTTTTTTTGATGGTTTTTTTTATACCCTAAACATTCATAGAATAATTAAAATTATATTAATTTTGAAGTACTTTAGTATTTACAAAACATAATTTATAATGAAAAATAAAATATTTTTTTCTCTTTTTGCTGCATTCATCTTTTTAGGATGTAAAACTCAGATTACCACAATTAAACAACAAACTATAAATAATACTCCTATTAAAGAGCATACCATACAATCTTTATTATGGGTTCAAAATGCTGCAGAATACAAAGCGTTAACTTACCAAGCATATAATTTAGCACAACTTAGATTAGATCAAATTCTTGCCAATAATGATTCTGAAAAGCCAATAGCTATTGTAACAGATATAGACGAAACTCTTTTAGACAACAGTCCGTATTCTGGTAAACAAATTGAGTTAGATGAAAACTACACATCAGATAGATGGGCAGAATGGGTAGCACAGAAAAAAGCAAATGCAATACCAGGAGCACTCGCTTTTTTTAAGTATGCAAAAAGTAAAAATGTAGCTGTATTTTATATTTCTAATAGATCTGCAGCACAGACAAAAGAAACCATCGAAAACCTACAATTAAAGGATTTTCCTTTTGCTGATGAAACTCACGTACTTTTAAAAACCAATAGTAGCGAAAAAGGAACAAGAAGAAGTCACGTAAACAAAACCCATGAAATTGTATTATTATTAGGTGATAATTTGTCTGACTTTTCATCAATATTCGAAAATAGCACTACTGATAAGAGGAATAAAAACACTGATAGTTTACATACTTCTTTTGGGAATAAATATATTGTTTTACCAAACCCAATGTATGGAGATTGGGAAACAAAAGGTATTTATGAAGGAAACTATAATTGGACCGATTCTCAAAAAGACTCTATTCGTCATAAAAAAATCACTTCTTATTAAAGTGATTTTTTTATCAATCATATAAAAAGTGATTTAAGAACCTCCGTTTTAAAATATTAATCAGATACAGAATATCTATTAAACAAACTTCTTTGTATTGCTTTTTTAGCATCACTTAGAAGTTTTTCTATTTCTGGAATTGACTTTTTCTGTATTTCTGCAATTTCCTCTATTTTTAATTTTTGATTTGTAAATAAATAGAAAACAATACGCATCGCAACAGGCATATTGTGCAGTACTAATTCTATATGTGCATTCACCTTATCTTCCCCTAATTGTGTATCTAATTTATCTACCAAATCTTTCTCATCATCTTCTACAAATACATGATCTAAGCTATATTCGTTATCTGAATAAGTAACATCATCTATTTCTTCTAACAGTAATAAATCTCCCTCTCCGTCTATGCTAAATTCTTCTTGCATTTCATCCCAATCTGGTTTAGAATAATCATCAATGTTTTTGAAAAACAATTCATTAAACTCTTCTTCAACAATAACGTCTTCTAATAAATCATTCGTTTTTTTATACAACCATAAATAGAAATCACCTTCATTTTCTACTTCATCAATAGTATCATAAATAGTAATAAAAAGTTGATCTATAATATCATCTGCTTTATATTTTTTTTTAGAAAAGTGACCTTTTTTTATCGCTGTATTTAATCTTTGATTTACATACTTTCTAATTTCAGGTAAAATTTTTAAAACCAATTGATTAAAATCGATTTGTTTTTCTTCCTTTTTTAATTTTACTAAACTTGAAAATGACTTCGTTACAAACAGACGAAATTCGGTTTTGGTTTCGAAATAAGAAATGCTCGTTTTCATAATAAAATACTTTAAAGATATCTCTAAAGATGCGAAAGAAAACCTGGTAATAAAATGATAAAAATCAGTTAACTATCAACTTTAACAATAAAAAAAAACTGTTTTAGGGAGCGATAAATTTGTTCTAATTAAAAGAAATTAAACCTTTAAAACCTCTCTTTATAATTTAATAAACTTTTATTGCATTATAATCCATTTAATATCAATACTTTTGCACGCAATTTGAAAACACACGAATGAAACGTATTAAAGAATATAAAAAACTTTTTAAAGTAGAAGGTCCTATAGATTTAAAAGATTTAAAGAAAGCTTATAGAGGTTTAGTTAAGGAATGGCATCCAGATAAATTTACTGATGACGCTAAAAAGGAGGAAGCAGATCTTATGAGTACTCAAATTATAGATGGGTATCATTTCTTAGTAAGTATAGCTCCAGAAACTAAAGCAGCTAATTTAGATGCTTATAAAACAACTATTACAGAGTTTCAAGTTGCAGACTGGCATCACAAAAGTATGTTATTAGAAGTAACTTTTACAGATGGTAATAAATACGAATACTTTGGTGTTAGTAAAATACTTTTTGGAAAATTTGTAAATGCGAAATCAATGAACAACTTTGGTAAAAGAAATATTTTTAACTCTTTTACTTACAGAAAATCTATGAAAGCTTCTGTAACTGTTTAAAGACTTTCTTTAAAAGATAAATAAAAAAGAGATTACATTTTAATGTAATCTCTTTTTTTATGCTATATTTAAAATACTCTATTCTAAGGCACCTAAATAACGCTCTGCATCTAAAGCTGCCATACAACCTGTACCTGCGGCAGTTACTGCTTGTCTGTATTCTTTATCTTGAATATCTCCAGCTGCAAAGACTCCTGGTAAATTTGTTTTTGTAGATTTCCCTTTGGTAATTAAATACCCAGTTTCATCCATATCTAAAACACCTTTAAACAAATCTGAATTAGGTTTATGACCAATTGCAATAAAAACTCCAGTAACTGCAATATCCGTAGTTTCCTTTGTTTGATTGTTAATTGCTCTTACACCTTCTACTACATTAGAGCCTAAAACCTCATCTATTTCTGTGTTGTATAAAACTTCAATATTTTTAGTTTTATTAACTCTATGTTGCATCGCTTTAGAAGCTCTCATAAAATCTTTACGAACTAAAATAGTAACCTTACTACAAATATTAGATAAGTATGTAGCTTCTTCTGCTGCAGTATCTCCTGCACCAACAACAACTACATCTTGTCCTTTATAGAAAAAACCATCACATGTAGCACAAGCCGAAACTCCACCACCAATTAAACGCTGCTCACTCTCTATCCCTAAATATTTTGCAGTAGCTCCTGTAGAAATAATTATGGTTTCTGCTTCAATATGTTTAGACTCATCCACAATAACTTTATGAATTCCGCCAACTTTGTCACTTAATTCTACACTTGTTACCAAACCAAAACGAACTTCTGTACCAAAACGTTCTGCTTGTTTTTGTAAATCTGTCATCATTGCAGTACCATCTGTACCTTCTGGATATCCCGGAAAATTATCAACCTCGGTTGTAGTTGTTAATTGCCCTCCCATTTGCATTCCTGTATACATTACAGGTTTCATGTCTGCTCTAGCTGCATATATTGCTGCGGTATAACCGGCAGGACCAGAACCAATAATTAAACATTTTATTTTTTCTATTGTATCTGACATTTTAAATTTATTTGATTATGGATAACAAAAATATTCTTTTTTATTCCTTTATAACACGATTGTTTATAAGTTTTAACAATGGAAAAATAAGTTTATAAAATTGAAATATTATTCTGGGAGTAATTTAATAATCCCTAAATTTTCTACACCAACATATATAAAACCATCTAAACCTTGTTCTATAGAACGGACTCTCCCGATATCTTTAAGCATTTTTACTTCTTTAAAAACTTTATTTCCTTTTAAAATACATCTTGTTAAATATTGAAACTTTAAAGAACCAATTAATAAATTACCGTTCCATTTACCATATTTTTTACTGTTGATAAAAGCCATACCACTTGGTGCAATAGAGGGTGTCCAATAATAAATGGGGTTTTCCATATTCGGCAAAGAAGTATTATCTGTAAATTTAGTACCACTATAATTAACACCATAACTCACTTTAGGCCAACCGTAATTCTTACCAATTTTAATAATATTTATTTCATCTCCTCCTTTCGGACCATGTTCGTGAGACCAAATTTCTTTTGTTTCTGGATTCACTTCCATCCCTTGTGGATTTCTATGTCCATAACTATAAATTGCTTTTTTTGCATTATTAACACTTACAAAAGGATTGTCTTTAGGGATAGTACCATCATCATTTAACCGATATATTTTTCCGCCATCTTTTGTAATATCTTGCGGATATTCATCTCTATTTCCTCTATCTCCTACACTAAAATAAACATGGTTTTCTTCATCAAAAGTTATTCTAGAACCAAAATGCTGTCCTCTAGAAGAATTAGGACTTGCTTTGTATAAGACCTGTTTATCTATTAATTGATTGTTTTTTAATTTTGCTCTCATTAAACTGGTATTTCCTCCACTTCCTTTTCCTTCGGATGATGCGTAGGTAAAATAAATCCAATTATTATTTTGATAATTAGGATGCAACTCAATATCTAAAAATCCACCCTGACCTCTCAGGTAAATTTCTGGAACACCTTTTACTTCTGTTTTTACTCCATCTTTAAAATGAATTAGCTTTCCTTCTTTCTCTGTAATTAACATAGCGTTATCCGGTAAAAAAGTAAAACCCCACGGATTTGTTAAATTAGGCACAATTAACTCATACTCTTTACTTTGAGAAAACCCAAATACAATAAAACTAAAATAGACGAAAAAGAAATAAATAGATTGCTTCATTTTTTTAAAAATAAAATTAAATTTTCATTAAATATATAAATATTATTCTATATTTGCACTCGCAAATTGATGTATCAATTTTCGGGGTGTAGCGTAGCCCGGTCATCGCGCCTCGTTTGGGACGAGGAGGTCGCAGGTTCGAATCCTGCCACCCCGACAAAAAGCAGAATATTTTTTAAAATATTCTGCTTTTTTATTTTACAAAAACTACAAATCAAATCGAAAATTGAATCAAGTCTAAAAGTTGTCGAAATTATAACTTCTTACAAAAATCGCCCTCTCAGTTTAAGAAACTCCATCAACAAAGAATACTACTTAAAGACTTAAATTGACATTACAGCAATTTAAATATTTTCTAAATCTTTCTTAAAAAATAACATATATCATATTTGGCATTTATTTTTATAGTTATTTTTGCTGCCTAAATAAAATAATTTTGAAAAAAGCCATTTTAATAATCGTATTTACTTTTATTAGTTTTATTACTACCGCACAAGAAAATCACTTTAAACACTTTAGAGTTAGCCCCGTATTAAGCCATACATATATTCCCACCTCTACATCCGATGGAAATAAAACTGTTATTGTACCTACTATTGGATTGGATTTAGAATATTGGATTAATGAAAAATGGGGAGTGGGTTTACACAATGATTTAGAACTTGAAACTTTTGAAATAGAAAAAGAACATGAACTTTTTGTTGAAAAGGAGTACCCTGTAGTTTTAACTATAGATGCACTTTATAAGTTTCACAAAAATTGGGTCTTAGTACTAGGTACAGGTGTTGAGTTAGAAAAACAAGAGAATCTTTTTATTATAAGAACAGGCCTGGAATATGAAATAGAATTTGGAAATCATTGGGATGTTTCTCCTACCGTCTTATACGATTATCGTGCAAATGATTTAGGTACTTGGGCCATAGGAATCGGTATTGGAAAACGATTTTAATTTTCAATAAAAAACGATAACTTCTTTGTTCATTTTGTTTTTTTGATAAAAAAAACTTTAATCTTAAAGCAATTAGCGAACAAAGTAGATTTATAAAAACAATATTAAAATATCAAAGATTAACATTTAGTACTTTTAACTATCTCTAAAAGGGGCTCATTATATTTCTTTTATCAATTACTTTAAAGGATATTATACTTTTTGTTTGAGATTATTGTTTAACTATCTATCTGTTGAACAAATAAAATACCATTTAAAAAGCATGCTTTTTAAATGGTATTTTATTTTAAAAAATTAAGTGACAAATATTCCCCAAAAAAAGAGGCCGTATAGAAAGAAATAAATCCTGTCGCACTGAAGTTTAACCTTCATAAGAATCTGAAATAAATTCAGAATGACAAGAAACTAACTTTTTAAACAACCTCTTTACTAAAAACTTCTTACATCCTAACGATAACCGTTATTAGAAGGATCTGATGTTAATAAATTTGCATTCAATATTATTTGTGCTTGTGGTATTGGAAGTAACACATGATATGACTGAATATTAGCTGCCGGATTATTCCAACTTCTATGTTCTGTACTTTTAACCACATCTAATAAAATTCCCCATCTAATTAAATCCATTTTTCTATGTCCTTCTGCAGAAAGTTCAAACTTTCTTTCATCATACATTGCTTCTCTAAAAGATGTTTGAGACATTCCACTCCAAGGCTGATCTGGTTCAAAAGCTCTTTTACGAACTTCATTTACATAAGAATACGCAGTTCCTGGACCATTTAATTCATTTTCTGCCTCAGCAGCCATTAAATAAATATCTGCTAAACGAAAAACAATATAATTTTCATGATGGTTCCCTCTTAAAGAGTTCACTTGATCTAAGTTCCAATTTTTTCTGAAATATGGAAACGCTAGTTCAAATCCTAAATACTCGGTTACTACAGTTGCATCATAACGCAAATCTCCATCTTGCCAGTTATTTTTATCTGCTAATTCTGGTAAAGGGACAGACCATCCATAACCCTGCATATCTTCCTCTTGCTCTAACATTACACTTTGAAAGTATTCCCATCTTTTCATTTGTGTACCATTCGTTTTTAAAACAGGTGCTCCAAATTCATCAAAAGCATCATCATTTCTATTTGAAGGCTCATCTCTTATTCGAGGATTATAGTCATCGGTTCTTGTAGTTGAAACCTCATCTGATTTAAAATCGATGATAAAAATGTGTTCGTTATTTATTGAATTAGCAGGATCTGATTGATTAAAAACATCTGCATAATTAGATAATAAAGTATGTGGAGAATTGTTTATAATCTCATCACAAGCATTTTTTGCCAATAACCACTCTTTATCAAATAAATGAAATTTTGCTTTTAAAGCATAAGCCGCCCACTTTGTTGCTCTTCCTAAATCTGAACCAGAATATGTAGATGGCAATAAACTTACCGCTCTTTCTAAATCTGCTTTCATATCTGTTCTAATTAGGTCTTTATCATAACGCCCTAATTCTCCAGCCTCAATTGGGTTTAACATTTCTCTAAAATAAGGAACATCTCCCCATAAATTTGTTAAATGATAAAAAGCCAAAGCTCTTAAAAACAGTAACTCTCCAACCGCCTGATTTCTATTAGCTTCCGTAAGTTTTTCATTACCGTCAATATTTGCTAAAAACTCTGTTGTTCCGTTTACAACTTCATACAATTGAGACCATACACCGTTTCCGTCTGCTACACCTTCTGCAATTAAATAATTGTGTATAGATCCATTTACATTTCTATTAGGACCAACAACATCTGCACCATGCGTGTAATAATCATCTAAACCTCTTTGTGCATATAGGTTATTATTATGGTATATTCTATAAATTCCGTTTACAGCTAATTCTGCCTCTTTGTCATTATTGAAAAAATTTCCAGGAGTAATTGCATCTCTTAAATCTTCTTGTAGAAAATCATCACAAGAAATTAAAGCAAATAAACCTAGTAAGACTAGAACAACTTTATTTTTTAATATATTTTTCATTTTATTATTTTTTTAAAATTCCATTTTTAATCCTAATGTAACAGATTTAGCATAAGGGTAAGTACCAGAAGCAAAACCCTGAGATACTGAACCTAACCCACTACTAGCACTAAAATTACTTGTTTCTGGATCTCCTAATTTAAATTTAGATAATAAAAACAAGTTAGTACCAGTTACATATACATTAAAAGCGCTTAATGTATTTTCTAATCCTATTTTATCTAATGGAAGATTATAATTTAAAGTAGCTGTTTTTAATCTTAAGAATGAACCATCCTCTATATTAACAGTACTATTAGGATTGAATAAACTTGTAGAAGCACCCGCTCTAGGTATATCTGAAGTTTCATTTACCCCTTCTTGCCAACGATTTAACACTCTAGAATCTAAATTTTGCTCTCCTCTTCCGTAATAAGATGCCTGTGTTCTTATATTGAAGATATCATTACCATATTGACCTTGAAAAAAGACATCTAAAGAAAGACCTTTGTAGGTAAATGTATTTCTAAAACCTCCATAAAAATCTGGTTCTGGACTACCAATTATAACAGCATCTTCATCATTCCAGGTAGGGTTATCATCTAAATTTTCAAACCTAGGACCACCGATAAAAGACATTCCTTTTCTACCATCTGCAATTATCTCATCTTCATTTTTATAAGTTCCTAAGTATTTAAGTCCAATAAAAACTGGCATAGACTCTCCAACAATAAGTCTTGCAGAAGTACCACCCTGGTTACCTGTAGATTGTAAATCTAAATAATCTCTACCATCTAACTCTAAAACTTTACTTTTGTTTGTAGATATTGTTAATGTTGAATTCCAAGAAAAATCCTTTTTCTCCACATTAATGGTGTTTAATGAAAATTCAAAACCTTTATTCTCTACAGAACCTACATTTTGCAACTGAGTACCACCTCCTGCTTGTGCAGATAAAGCTTTTGCTAAAAGTAAATCTTCGGTAGTTTTTAAATAGTAATCTGCTTCAAAAGAAATTCTATCCTTTAAAAAACTAACTTCAAAACCAAGATCTAACTGTTTTGTCGTTTCCCATGTTAATCCTTCACTTGGTACAGATCCCAACTGAACACCATTTACAACATTGTCGTTAAAAATATTAATAGTGTTATTATACGTTGCAATAGAATTATAAGAATTTACTCCTTGTTCACCAACAATACCATAACTACCTCTAACTTTTAATTTATCAATTACATCTACATCTTCTAAAAAAGCCTCATCACTTACATTCCAAGCAAGCCCCACAGAAGGAAAAAAGGCATATTTGCTACCTTCTTCAAAAACAGAAGAGCCATCGTATCTACCAACTAAAGTTAAAAGATATTTACTTTTGTAACCATAATCTACCCTACCTAAAAAAGAAGCTAATGTTCTTTGACCATATCCAGAATTTGCATAATAAAGCGTTGCATCACCTAAAGCTAAATTATTAAACAAAACAGCATCATTAGGGAAACCATCTGACTGAGAAACAGTGCTTTCATTCGTATCCTTTTGCCATGTAAACCCACCTAACAACTTAACAGAATGATCTTCTAAACCTAAATCATAGGTAAACGTATTTTCATTTAAAATACTTTTTGCATAATTTGTAGCTATATTAGCATATCCCGTTCCACCATTAGAAATCTGTCTATCAGGTAAAGCTCCCGGAAGATAATCGTTGTATTTTGTATGTGTTATTTCTGCACCAAAAGTAGACTTTAATTTAAAGTTTTCAAACAACTCATACTCAAGATAAGCATTTGTAATAAGCTTGGTAACTAAATCATGATCCACTCTTAAATTAGCATCTGCTACCGGGTTTCTTTCCGTTGAAGAACTTATTGGGTTTACACCTGTATAATCTCCATTTTCATCATAGACAGTTCTAATAGGTAAAACTGAAGAGACAATACTTGAATAATTGACTTTATTATTTTCTTTTTTATAATGTGTTGCATTTAAACGGATACCTGTTTTAAATTTATCTGAAAGCCTTACATCTAAATTCGTTCTAAAAGTAACTCTCTCTAATCCAGAACCTTTTAAAATTCCTTCTTGATCAAAATGATTAACAGAAATATAATAATTAGAATTTTCTGAATTCCCCATTATAGATAAATCTGTATTTCTAACATAACCTGTTTGAGCTGCAATATCTAACCAATCTGTAGTTTCAATTTCACCAGGCTCACTAAACAACAAAGGCAAAGTAGGATCGGTCCCTCCAAAACCATTATTTAAGTTCGGGTTAAATTGCCCTGCCTCATTAATATAATTTACATAATCTTCTCCGTTTAAAAGATCGACCTCATTTGCTACTTGCTGCACACTATAATAATGATTCAGACTAATTCTTGGTTTTCCTTTTGAAATTTCTGTACCATTTTTAGTCGTTACTAAAATAACTCCAGAAGCACCTCTTGTTCCATAAATAGACAATGCAGTAGCATCTTTTAAAACATCTACAGATTTAATATCATTTACATTTAAAGTATTTAAGTTAAAATCTGTACCTACAATAAATCCGTCTATAACATATAATGGGTTATTATTTCCATTAATAGAACTATTACCTCTAATTCTAATTGTAGAACCAGAACCTGGGTCTCCACTATTAGAGGTTACAGAAACTCCTGTTGCTCTACCTTGTAATGCTTGGTCTAATCTTGCAACTGGTTGATTTTCTAATACATCTGCTTTTACAGAAGAAACAGAAGAAACCAGATCTTTCTTTGTAGTAGAACCATATCCTATTATTACTATTTCATTTAATTGTTGAGCATCTTCTTTTAAGACAATATCTATTACGTTTTGATCCGCAACCACAACTTCTTGATTTACAAAACCTACAAATGAGAATTGTAAAATTTCACCTTTAGAAACTTTAATAGAATACTTTCCATCAAAATCAGAATTTGTACCTCTATCTGTCCCTTTTACCAAAATATTAACTCCCGGAAGAGTTAAACTTGTCTCGTCTGATATTGTCCCTGTAATTGTTGTTTGAGCCGTTAAAGACATAAAACTACAAAACAGCAACAACAAAGCACTTAGTTTTAATTTCATTGATTTAATAATTAGTTTATAATTTGGTTTTACCATTACAACGAATGGTTACTTCAAACCTATTAATTATTTAAATTCAGAAATTCTCAAAAACAGGGTAGTATTGTTGCAATTACTCAACAATTAACATAAAATTCTAAATAACTAGTAATTTAAGTTTATAAAAAAAGATGATATCACTAAAATCAGTATTGCTTTAGAGAAGCCCTTTTTACATAGGTAATGCTTAAAAAACATGTATTACCAATAATAATTTAAAAAAATATAGTGTTTATTTTTACTAAAAAAAAAGAGAAGTAATCGATAAAATATTAAAACTAATAATGTTTAGTTTAATATTAAGATAGAACGTAGAAATTTGAATAAAGCTTGTATATATGCTACTTCAAAAGAACATGTTTTTAATAAAATATTTTGCCCTATATTTTTCCGTAAAGCACGAAATAATATAGGGCAAATTATAGAAACCAAAATTGTATTACAATTTAAAAGGCATTAATTACCTAAAATAAAATCTACAGCAGCCATAGAATGAATTTCTGTTGTATCAAAAGTTGGAATTTCTAAATCTTCATCAAAAATCATTAAAGGAAATTCTGTACAACCTAAAACAACTCCTTCTGCACCTCTATCTTCCAAACCTTTAATAACATTAAGCACATAACTTTTAGATGCAGGCTTAACCACGCCATACGTAAGTTCTTCTTCAATAATTCTTTGCAACTCAATAAGTACTTCCTTTTCTTCCGGCACTAAAACATTTATTCCGCTATCAGCTATTCTTTTGGTTATAAAATCACCTTCCATTGTATAAATTGTACCTAAAAAGCCAACATTTTTAACATCTTTTTTAAGAATTGCTTTTGCCGTAGCATCACCAATATGAATGATTGGAAAATCTAATTGACTTTGTACAATATCAAATACTTTATGAGGCGTATTTGCACAAAACATTACAGATTCGGCCCCTCCTTTACGTAAACTAAACGCTCCTTCTGTTAATAAAACAGCTATAGAATCCCATTTATTTTCTTTTTGAAACCTATGAATTTCTGCCTGATTTATTGTGTAAACCGTTAAAGGCGGATTTGTATTATTACCATAATAAGCATTCACAGATTGATTAATTGCAGCATAATATTCAACGGTTGAATGCCAAGAAGTACCTCCTATTAGCCCTAATTTTTTCATATTTTGGTGAGGTAATTTATTGGTTTCGGCTTTACTAGTTACAACCTCCTCTACTGGCTCCTTTATCACAGCTTGCGTATTCATTTTTGAGTTATTACAAGACACAATTAAAAATAAACTACAAACACAAAGTTTCACAAATAACTTTTTAAATTTTAAATTTATTTTTTTTTGATTTTCAATTTTACAAGTATTGAATAGTACCATTTATAAAGTATTTAATATTTCTATATATTTTTAAACACAACCGTTAGTGAAGATATCTACAATCTATTCTTAGGCAATGCGCCCTTCCATCCTTTAGATAATTGCACCGATAAACTTTTTACTACGGCTGCTGCTTCATCATTACCTGCAATATTAACGGATTCATTAGCATCTTTATAATGATCATACAATTCATTAGCTGCAAAATCCCCCTTCTCCTTTTTATCATTATCCCAAGTATACCATTCTATATAATGATATTGTTTAGTTTGCATAGAATAGCCCATATATTCATAACCATCTTTAGAAATACGTTTACGTCTTCTAAATTGAGTGAAAACAGCATCTTTCCACTCCAAATCTGGATTATCAAATACAGGAACCAAACTTGTTCCTTGAAAATAATCTGCTTTATCAACACCTGTTAAATCACATAAAGTAGGAAATATATCTACCAACTCAGAAAGCGCTTCTATACGTTTACCTTCTTTCTGATTTACTCCTTTTATAATCAAAGGAACATGTGTATCAATATAAAAATTTGTCATTTTCCCCCAACCGTTATGGTCTCCTAATTTCCATCCATGATCTCCCCATAAAACAATTACGGTATTTTGATACAACCCTCTTTCCTTTAAACCTTCTACCAATTTCCCGACACAAGCATCAATATAACTTACACTTGCATAATATCCTCTTTTTAAAGAATCTGCATATTTTTCTGGCAATGAAGCATCTTCTGGACGACCAATTTTAGTTGGATTTGTATACGCTCTTAATTCATAATTAGCATTTGCAGACATAACAGGAACATTCTTTGGTAACTTTGGATTTGCAGCAGGAGAAACAGATCCCGCAGGGTATAAATCCCAATATTTTTTTGGAGCTACAAAAGGAAGGTGAGGTCTATAAAAACCAAGACCCAAAAAAAATGGCTCTTTTTTACCCTTAATTCTATCAATTGTTTTTAAGGCTAATTTTGTTTGCATAGCATCAAAATACAAAGAATCTGGTAAATCCGCACTTTCTAATGCAGGCCCTCTATTCCAACCATCTCCATAAACTGCTCTTCCTTTTCTTTGCTCTAGCAAAGCTGCTCTTTTTACCCTTTGATCTTCTAATGCATCTTCTGTATAATAATAGGTTTCTGCATCTCTTTTAGCGTACTCTTTTGTATTATACGGAAAAGGCTTTAAATCTGGTTCATCCCAAGAAATAGAATCTGGCATATAATTATGAAAAATTTTACCAATATTTACAGTATAATATCCTGCTTTATTAAAATACTGAGGCATTGTTACTGCATCAGGATTTATCTCCCTAAACTTATCTCCCAAGTGCCAAACTCTTGTAGAATCTGGTCTATAACCTAACATTGCACTTGCTCTTGAAGATGCACAAACTGCTGATTGAGAATGTGTATTTAGCATTACCATAGATGTTGCAGATAACGCATCTATATTTGGTGTTTTTATTTCTTTGTTTCCATAAGAACCAAGATCAGTTCTTAAATCGTCTATGGATAAAAAAATAATATTTGGTTTTTGTGCTGTTTTTAAACCTTTTTGAGAGTTACTTTTTTGTGAACAAGAAGTAAAAAATACCAAAAGCACAGGTATAAATAGTTTTAAAATTTTCATCTATTATTATGTATTTTTTTTAAAAATAAAATTATTAATTTGCCCTTCCTAACAATTCAATCCATTGATCAGCATAATTAGTATTTCTAATACCATTAGAGTGTGCTTTTCTTCCTTTAGGAACAGCTAAATCAAAAGAATAAATCTGATTTTCAGGAATCTTCATAGTCTCATAACTTTCTTTAATTACTTTTGCCGCAGGTTCCTTTGCATGATAAGTTCCATACCAAAGGTTAGCAGGTGTTACACTTTTTGCTGCATACCAATTTGCTATTTTATTTTTAGCAGAATAATCCCAACCACCAGAAAAATCGATAACTCTAGCAACTAAATGTTCTTTTGCTATAAAAGCAGCCATTCCTCCTCCTTGAGATTGACCCGAAACAGCTATTTTACTCCATTTTGGTTTACCAGCTTCTAAATAAGCATCCCAATTACCAGCTTTATCTGTTTTAGAAAGATAAATTAATAACTTAGTAAGCCTATTTACTATTGCGTCTTGAGGCTCATCATCTATTAATGAAAAATTGCTATCACCATAAATACGCTGCTTTCTAAATTCTGATGTACACTTAGAGTTGTCTGCCAAGTTTTCACCTCTACATATTTGAGCCACAGCAGGTCTATTAATGTAAGATATATTAATAACATGATACCCTTGAGATACAGCTGTTGCAAAAAATCTTTTAGGACCATTTAGAGCTATACCTCCAGTTCCTGGCATAAAAAACAATAGTTTTCCTTGTTTTGCATCTGGATTGTAAACAATTAAATGAGGAGAATCTGCTTCTTTAATAAGAGAATCTGTACTAGAAGGCTTAACTTCTAATACTTTATATTCTTTAGGGAACCCTGAAGGAGATTGAGAAAATGTAAAATTATAGCTAAAGAAAATAAAGGCTAGGGGAATTAAAAAGAACTTCATTATTTATTAATATTAAATTTTAAATAGTTAAACAGATTTTACTTTCTCTAAAAAAATTGATCTGTAATAAAATTCCCCATCAAATTATAAATATACATTTTCACCAACAAAAACACACAATAAGGGAAATTTATTCAACAAACCAATTAATTTATTAAATTTTCATTAGTAATTTTTCGTAAATATAGATAAAAATTACATTATCTATAATCCATTTTAACCTTTATTATAGAAACTTAGTCGGAATAATATTTTATAATGATTGTGAACAAAAAAAACTCCTTTTTATCAAAAAAAGGAGTTTTAATCAATTTAAAAATTATAAATATTTTATTATTCTGCCAACATGTCTTTTGTAACAACTGTTCTAAAACCAATATGATCTGAACCAGAATTAGGCTCCATACCCATTTTTGCTGAAATTCTAAAACTCGCACAATAAGATGCATGACATAAAAAAGAACCACCTTTCATAACATATTCAATTTGATACGGATTACTTGGTGTATACGATTTTTCTGCTCCTGTAGGGTTTGTTAAAACCACGGAAGGATCTAAAGTTTCATAATATTTTACATTAAATAAGTCTGAAGTCATTTCCCAAACATTACCAGCCATATCATACAAACCAATATTATTTGCAGGATAAGATCCTACTGGAGAAATATAATCAAACCCATCTTCAGAAATATTTTCTGTAGGAAATTTACCTTGCCATGTATTCGCATTCGCATCTAAGTCTTCTGCTTTATTTCCCCAAGCAAAGATATTATCTTCAAACTTACCTTGTGCAGCAGACTCCCATTCTGCTTCAGTAGGCAGCCTTCTATTAGCCCATTTGCAATACGCCAAAGCATCTTCTTGTGCAACATGTACAACCGGGAAATTATCTTGCCCTTCAATAGAACTACCTGGACCTTCTGGTTGTTTCCAATTTGCGCCAATTTGCCACTTCCACCATTGTCCGTAATTCGCCATAGAAACGACTCCTTTAGCATGTTTATTAAAAATTAAACTTCCGGGTTGTAAAATTGAATCTGCAGGTTTTTCTGTTCCTGCAGGTAAGTCTTTTTTTATTTCTTCCCAATCTATTGGTCTTTCTGCAACAGTAACATACTTAGTTGCCACTACAAACTCTCTAAATTGTTTATTCGTTACTTCCTTTGCATCGATAAAAAATCCGTCTACTGCTACTTTATGAGCAGGTTTTTCTCGTGGCATCGCATACTGATCTCCTTCTTTAGCTCCCATTAAAAATGTTTTGCTTGAAACCCACACCATACCTTCTGGTGCTTTAACGTCTTGGCTTAAAGCTTTAATTTGTACGGTTTCTTTTTTATCTTTTTCTGATTGTTTTTTATCACAACTACTAAAAAAAGCTGTTGATAATAGTACGGTAACTAATACTGTTTTCAAATTAAAATTCATCAATAATAAATTAAGATTGCACGCAAATATAGATAATCTATTGATGTTTATTCTTTTAATTCTAAATCTCTCAATTTAATTTAACATAAAATTATTGTTTAACAAAACCAAGGATTAGTTAAACAATTGTATATTTGCATAAATATCAAAAGATTATGGCAAAAAAGAAAAATATTACAAAAGACAATTTAATATCTTGGTATATGGAATTTGTCTTAGAAAACAACCACCAACCAAAGTCTGTATATAGTTTTGCAAAAGAAAATAATTTTGATGAAGCTGATTTTTATAAATTCTATAGTTCTTTTGAAACTGTTGAAGAAGCTATCTTTTCTGAATTTTTTAACCACACCATAACTGTTTTAGCTAAAAGTGAAGATTACGAAAACTTTGATGCAAGAAACAAATTACTCAGTTTTTATTTTACTTTTTTCGAAATATTAACAGCGAATAGAAGCTATGTTGTGTATGCGTTAGAAAACAGTAAAAAAGATTTTAAGAAACTAAAATCGCTAAAAAAATTAAGAGAAAGCTACCTCAACTATGTTCAGAATATTGGCATAGAAAAAATAGATTTAAAGCACGAAAAATTAGAAAAAATCCAAGACAAATCAATTAAAGAATCCTCTTGGTTTCATTTATTAGTAACTATGAAGTTTTGGCTAGATGATGTTTCTCCATCCTTTGAAAAAACCGATATTTTTATTGAAAAATCGATTAACGCTCGTTTTGACTTAATGGACATTAAACCTTTACAAAGCATTATCGATTTTGGAAAATTCATTTTAAAAGAAAAAGTAAACTTTAATTAAAAGCCCATGAAAACAATAGATTCTATACCAACTTCTAAAATTCAGAGAGCTTCTAAATTAGTTACTACTGGCGCAAAAATTGGGGTTAATTATCTAAAATATTATGGAGATAAAATAACCAAAACAGAAGACGAAGCAAAAGCACGTTTAAACGAAAATAATGCTGAAGATATTTATGACGGTTTAAAAACCTTAAAAGGAAGCGCTTTAAAAGTTGCTCAGATGTTAAGTATGGAAAAAAGCATCTTACCACAGGCGTATGTAGAAAAGTTTTCTCTCTCTCAGTTCTCTGTACCCCCACTTTCTCCTGCCTTAGTAACCAAAACCTTTAAAAAGTATTTTGGAAAAGATCCTAATGAAATATATGACAAATTCAATACTGTTTCTATAAATGCAGCAAGTATTGGTCAGGTTCATAAAGCAGAAAAGGACGGAAAAGAATTAGCTGTAAAAATTCAATACCCTGGCGTTGCACAAAGTATTGCTTCAGACTTAGCATTGGTAAAACCTATTGCCATTAAAATGTTTAATATTAGAGGAAAAGACTCTGATAAATATTTTAAAGAAGTAGAAAATAAACTAGTCGAAGAAACCAATTACATTTTAGAAGTAGAACAAAGTAAAGAAATAGTAGCTGCCTGCAAACACATTCCTAATCTTAATTTCCCTGAATATTATGCTGATTTATCATCAGATAGGATTATAACCATGGATTGGATGCATGGTGTTCATTTATCTGAATTCTACACAGACAACCAAGAAGTTGCTAATAGACTAGGGCAAGCACTATGGGATTTTTACATGTTTCAGATTCACAAGTTAAAAAAAGTACATGCAGATCCGCATCCTGGAAATTTTTTAATATCACCAGAAAACGAATTAATTGTAATTGATTTTGGTTGTATGAAAACCATTCCAGAAGACTTTTATGTACCTTATTTCGAATTAGCTCAAAAAGAAAATATTGGCAACCCTACGTTTTTTGAAGAAAAATTATTTCAGTTAGAAATATTAAGAGCAGATGATTCCAACGAAGAACTCATATTTTTCAGAGCTATGTTTCATGAAATGCTAAGTTTATTTACACAACCGTTTCACCAAGAAACTTTCGATTTTTCTGATGAAGTTTTCTTCGGTAAACTTTCTGACTTAGGAGCTAAATACGCAAAAAGCACAGAACTAAAAGACATGAACGGAAACAGAGGCTCTAAGCATTTTATTTATATTAATAGAACCTTTTTTGGTTTGTACAATTTAATGCACGATTTAAAAGCAAAAGACATAAAAATTAATAATTTTAAATCGCTATAAAGGCCGTTTTTAATCATAAGAACACCCAAGACTTAGAACAGCTGTTTATAAAATAAAACTTATAAACAGTTACTCTAGTTTTAAATTTGACAACTTTATACTTTATAATTTACACTTTATTTTAAAGTCTACAACCGACCAAGAGATACTTATTAAAACACAAAAGAAAATGGTATCTTTACTATCAATCATATTTATGAAAATAGTATTGAAGACGCACATCCTACATCGACAAAATATAAAGAAGAGTTATATATAAAAGGGAAATTGTTACAAACACGACAGGGTAATCAATTTACCTAAAGGAAATGTTGCTACAATTAATTGTTTAGGCTGTTATTCCAAATTAAAGGAACAATTAGCTTATAAAAAACCTAAAAAAAAGAGACAAAATCTATGAAAATTCTTGTAACAGGTGCAACTGGCTATATAGGCAAACGTTTAATTCCGTTATTACTAAATGATGGACATACCATAATTTGCCCTGTAAGAGATAAAATTAGAGCTGAAAATTATTACAGAAATCAAAAAAACATTCAATTAGTAGAAGCTGATTTTTTAAACATAGACAGCCTCCTTAACATTACAAAAGACATTGACGCTGCTTATTATCTAATTCATTCCATGTCTAATTCTGCCAAAGAATTTCATGACTTAGAAGAAAAATGTGCACTAAATTTTAAACGTTTTTCAGAAACAACAAACATAAAACAAGTTATTTATTTAAGTGGAATAACTAATGACACTAAACTCTCTAAACATTTATTATCTCGTAAAAACGTAGAAATTACACTAGCGTCAAACAAATACGCACTAACCACTTTTAAAGCAGGAATTATTGTTGGCTCCGGGAGTTCTTCTTTTGAGATCATAAGAGACCTAGTAGAGAAATTACCTGCAATGATAGCCCCTAAATGGCTCAATACAAAAACACAACCCTTAGCCATTAGAGATGTTTTAACTTTTTTACACAAAGCATTAGATAAAAAAGAACTATTTAATACTTCTCACGATATTTTTGGTCCGGAAATTCTAACCTACAAAGAAATGTTACTGCAATTCGCAGAAGTTAGAAAACTAAAAAGACACATCTTAACGGTACCCATAATGACGCCAAAACTATCTTCTTATTGGCTCTACTTTGTAACCTCTACTTCTTACAAATTAGCAAGTTCCTTAGTAAACTCTATGGGAGTAGAAGTTATTGGAAACAAAAGTAACATTAATGCCATTTTAGATGTAAACCCAATGTCTTACAAAGAGGCAGTGAAATTAGCCTTTAAAAAAATTGAACAAAATAGCATTATTTCTAGCTGGAAAGATTCCTATATAAGTAGCGGAAAATTAAAAAACTTTGTTCACGAATTTGTGAACGTCCCAGAGTATGGTTGCTTTAAAGATCATAAAGAAAGAGTTATAAGGGATAAAAAAAGAACACTAGACAGGATCTGGGCAATTGGAGGAGAAACAGGCTGGTATTATGGTACTTTTCTATGGAAAATTCGTGGATTTTTAGATCAATTTTTTGGTGGTGCCGGTTTACGATGAGGTAGAAGGCATCCTACAGAATTAAATATCGGTGATGCTCTAGATTTCTGGCGCGTAATTTATGCTGATAAAGAAAAAGGAAAACTCCTACTCTATGCAGAAATGATAATGCCTGGTGAAGCTTGGTTAGAATTTAAAATTGACGAAGGAAAACTACACCAAACAGCAACATTTAGACCTCATGGCTTAGCAGGAAGACTCTATTGGTATGCCGTAATGCCTTTCCATTGGTTTGTTTTTAACGGTATGATTAACAATATTAACAAATAAAATACTACAATAACTTGTAAGTTAAAATCCTTATTAATCCGTATCGTTTATCTAGAACTAGACACATTCATCTCTTTTCTATTCTAAAAACTATTTGATCTTAAATATTTTTATCAAAAAAAAACATATAAATTTAAAACATTAATATTGTTTAATTTATTTGTCAAATCATTAAACATTTATTATATTTGAAATATAAATAACTGTTAATAGGAAATATAGTCCCTAATTACTTTTTTTCAAAAACAGAAAAAAGAAATTTATTTTAATATGTTTATAGTATTTGATTGCTATAAACATATTAAAATAATCAAAAATTAATTCTATGCAGCTATAAGATAAATCTATGCATTAAGCAATTAAACGGCATAGCTATTGAGCATATAATAGAAATGGACTGAAAAGATAGACCACGTTTGAAGCAATAAAAGATCAATTTAACCTAAAAGAACAAGAAGTTATTGATTTAATGCTGAAAGGAATGAAGCCTAAAAGCTTTGTAATGTGGAGAAAAAGGGTTCAGGAAAGAAAAACAAAACATTTAAAGTTAAGAACTTTCCAAAAAGGAAGATTTAAATGTTCAATACAGAAAAATTAAATTATGGAGTTAATCAAAAAAGCATTAGAGTTTGAAACAAGAAAAATGAGATTTCCAACTACAAGTGACCGTGTTTTAGCAGCTAGAGAAGCAAAAGCTTTAATCTTAGACTTAAACGAGGTATATAAAAAGAATAAAGATTCTGAAATTATGGATATCATGAAACGTTTGACCCTTATAAAACAAAGAATAGAGAGACGCTTAAAGGGAAAACCGTTAACTGCATAATAATTACAGATTTCTCTTGTTTTTCTAACTTTTATAATTATATTCACAAATTATAGATTAAAACAGCGAAACAGAGAATGAATTTATTAGAAAGAGCGGAAGAATTTGAACACAGAAAGTTCTCATTTAAAACAACTAGTGATAGAATTGTAGCTTCTAGAGAGGTAAAAGCCTTAATACTAGAGCTAAATGAAGTATATAAAGCAGAAAAAGATCTTGAAATAATGGATCAAATGAAGCGCCTTACAGCAGTTAAACAAAAAATTGAAAAGCGCTTGAAAGGAAGACCTTAAAAGCAAATGAATAAAATTTTAGTTATTGGCGGAAGTAAAGGAATTGGAAAAGCAATTATTGATAGCTTAATTGACGAAAACTCAATTATAAACATCAGTAGAACAGCTCCTTTACTTTCCCACACTAATCTCAATCACTTTACTTGTGATATTCTTACAGATGATTTACCTGAAATAGACACAATAGACACTTTAATCTATTGTCCAGGAAGCATTAACCTAAAACCAATTTCTAGACTACAACTAAATGATTTCAGAGAAGACTTTGAAATTAATGTAATTGGTGCTGTAAAAGCAATTCAACATTATTTACCCTCTTTAAAAAAAGGTAACAAACCTTCCGTATTATTATTTAGCACGGTAGCGGCAAAATTAGGGATGCCTTTTCACGCTAGTGTAGCTGCAGCAAAATCTGCCGTAGAAGGCTTAACAAAATCTTTAGGAGCAGAATTAGCACCATTAATTCGTGTAAACGCCATTGCCCCAACAGTAACAGATACAGAGTTAGCCTCTAAGTTATTGCGCAATGAAAGAATGATCGAAAACATAAAAGAACGACACCCTCTAAAAAAATATTTAGCACCAAAAGAAGTTGCAGACCTAGCTTCTTATTTAATATCCGAAAAAGCAAGTGCTATATCTGGTCAAATTTTTGAATTAGACTGCGGAATTGTCAGTTTTAAAATATAAATAAAATCAGAATTAAATGAATATTTACAATACAGAGATTAATAGTCTCCAGAATACCCCTATTCTTTTGTCAGATTTTAAAGGCAAGTACATTCTATTTGTAAACGTAGCTTCTAAATGCGGATTTACACCACAATACAAAGATTTAGAGGAATTACATAAAACCTATAACGACAAAATAGTTATAATAGGAGTTCCTTGTAATCAGTTCGGAAAACAAGAGCCAGGGTCTTCTTCTGAAATTGAAACGTTTTGTGAAGTAAATTATGGTGTTTCATTTCTAATTACAGAAAAAATTGATGTAAAAGGGAAAAATCAACATCCATTATATACATGGCTAACATCTAAAAAGTTAAATAATAAAAAAAGTTCTACTGTAAAATGGAATTTTCAAAAATATTTAGTCTCACCAGAGGGAGAATTAGTTGATTATTATTTTTCAATTACAAAACCCTTGAGTTCAAAAATAATAAAACACTTAAAATCATAAAGCATGTTCGGTCTATTTAAAAAGAAAAGTGAAATAGAAAAGTTGCAAGAATCTTACAAGAAATTAATGGAAGAAGCTTTTAAACTACAAGCTATTAATAGAACAAATAGCGACAAAAAATATTTAGAAGCCGATAACATCCTAAAAAAAATTGAGTCTTTAAAATCTAAATAATTTATTCTATGAAACAAGTAAAGCTTACACTTTTATTTTTAGTAATCAATTTTGGTGCTTTAGCCATTGGGAGTTGGTTAATGGATAACGGACCACTTTCCGATTGGTATACCAACCTAAACCAAGCTCCTTGGACACCACCTGGTATTGTATTTGGAATTGCTTGGACCTTTATTATGATATGTTTTTCTATCTTTTTAGGTAAACAATTTACAATCAATTACAATTCTAAAATACTTTCCGTTTTTATAATTCAATTTACTCTAAACGTTAGTTGGAACTACATTTTCTTCAACCAACACTTAGTCTTAATTGGTTTGATATCAATTGTATTACTGACAGCTACATTATTTTATTATTTCTTTAAATTAAGTAATAAAACAGGCGGATACAAATATTTACTATTACCATATATGATTTGGCTTTGTATTGCAACTTCATTAAACCTCTACATTTTAATTCATAATTAACATGAAAATATACACATTCCACAGAAAACAGAAATTACCAATTACATTAGAAAAAGCTTGGGAATTTTTATCGAGTCCCAAAAACTTAAAAGTAATTACGCCTACTTATATGAGTTTTGATATTCTTTCTGGTGCAGAAAAACCAATGTTTGCTGGTCAGATTATACAATATATTGTTACCCCAATTCTTGGGATAAAAACAAAATGGGTAACCGAAATTACACACGTAAAAGAAAACGAATACTTTGTAGATGAGCAACGTTTTGGACCTTATGCATTATGGCATCACAAACATTTTATCAAAGAAATTGAAGGCGGTGTAGAAATGGAAGACATTATAGACTACAAAGTTCCTATGGGAATTTTAGGTCAAATTGCACACCCAATATTAGTTAAACCCAAACTTGAAGAAATTTTTGAGTACAGACAAAAAAAATTAATTGAACTTTTTGGACAATACTACCCACCAATTAAATAGAGTTTTTCTAGTTTATAAAAATAAAATAAGGATAATAAATGAAGACAGAGATAAACATTTTTTGGTTTAGAAGAGATTTACGGTTAGATGATAATTGTGGATTATATCATGCATTAAAATCAGGTAAAAAAGTACTTCCAATTTTTATTTTTGATGAAGAAATTTTAAGTAAATTAAAGAAAGATGATGCACGTGTTTCCTTTATTTATAAAGAAATAGCCCATATTCATAAAAGATTAGTCGAAATAGGGAGTGTTTTAGAGGTTTATCACGGAACACCTAAAGAAATTTACAACTCATTATCAGAAAAGCACATCATCGATACCGTATTCACAAATCATGATTATGAACCCTATGCGATAAAAAGAGATTTAGAAATTAAAGAATTTCTAACATCAAAAAACATCAATTTAAAAACGTATAAAGACCAAGTAATTTTTGAAAGAAATGAAATTGTAAAAAAAGATGGGACACCGTATAAAGTTTACACACCCTTTTCTAAAAAATGGCTAGAAGCTTTTCATTTTAAGGGAATTCAATTTTATCCTTCAGAAACACTGTTAGATAATTTAATAAAAAATAAAAACCAACCTATTTTAAAATTAGAAGCAATTGGTTTTATAGAATCTGCTATAAAAGTAGCTTCTTATAAAGTATCATCTCAATTAATTGATACGTATGAAGAAACTAGAAACTTCCCAGCAAAAGACAGTACTTCTAAATTAGGTACTCATTTACGTTTTGGTACTGTGAGTATCCGTAAAATGGTTGACGAAGTATCTAAAAGTAACAACATTACTTTCTTAAAAGAATTAATTTGGCGTGAATTTTTTATGCAGATTTTATGGCATTTCCCACATACCGTTAAAGAGAGTTTTAAACCAAAATACGATAGAATTCTGTGGAGAAATAACGAAGATGAATTTAAAGCATGGTGCAAAGGCGAAACAGGTTACCCTTTAGTAGATGCAGGTATGAAAGAATTAAATCAAACAGGTTTTATGCACAACAGAATTAGAATGTTGGTAGGTAGTTTTCTTTGCAAACATTTATTGATAGATTGGCGATGGGGAGAAGCCTATTTTGCAGAAAAATTACACGATTACGAACAAGCCAGCAACATAGGTAACTGGCAATGGGTTGCAGGTACCGGAGTGGATGCCTCGCCTTACTTTAGAATATTTAACCCAACTACTCAAATTAAAAAATTCGATAAGGACTTAAACTATATTAAAAAATGGGTTCCAGACTTTCAAGAACTCACCTATCCAGTGCCAATTGTAGAGCATAAATCTGCTAGAGAGCGTTGCTTAACCACCTATAAAAAAGCATTAGTAGATTTTTAACCCACAATACATATACAGGCCGTAAATTTTAAAAGTAAAAAGAAGGCAACAAAAAAAATAAATTAGCGTTTTTAAAATATAAAATATGAAAATGATCATTCAATTTTCTTTTATTTTATGTAAAATTATTCTTGTTTTAAAGGCTTCAATGTAAATTGAAGCTTTTTTATTAAAAAAAAGTGAAATTTTATTTGGTAGATACTAATAATTGCCTTTAATTTGCGCTCTCAAAATAAAAGCCGATGTAGCTCAGCTGGCTAGAGCAGCTGATTTGTAATCAGCAGGTCGTGGGTTCGAGTCCCTCCATCGGCTCAATTTATTAAAAAGTCTCAAAAATAATTTTTTGAGACTTTTTTTATGTAAAACACTAAAAATCAGTCTGAATAATAATTTAATTTTTATTTAAAAAATTGTAGCTAATTAAAAAAAGCTCTATTATTTTAAAATAGAAGCTATTTAAGATTAAATAAATCCTAAGTATTTGTAAATTCTTTATTATTTTAGACAATTAATTATCTTAATCATAATTATATGCTCATTATTGGAATTGCCGGAGGTACAGGAAGTGGAAAAACTACGGTTGTAAATCAAATAATTAAACAACTACCTACAGGTGAGGTTTGTGTAATTTCTCAAGATTCATACTATAACGAAACCGTAAACTTATCTTATGAAGAAAGATCTAAAATAAATTTTGATCACCCAAGAGCTATCGATTTTGATTTAATTGTTAAGCATCTAAAAAAATTAAGATCAGGAAAAACAATAGAACAGCCTGTTTATTCTTTCGTAACACACAACAGAACTACAGACACTATTAAAACACACCCTAGAAAGGTGGTTATTGTAGAAGGTATTTTAATATTAAATAATGAAGCATTAAGAGATTTATTTGATATAAAAATATTTGTACATGCAGATACAGACGAACGCTTAATTAGAAGAATTAGAAGAGATATTACAGAAAGAGGAAGAGACATTGACGAAGTTTTAAACAGGTATCAAGATACTTTAAAACCAATGCACCTTCAATTTATTGAGCCAACTAAAAATTTTGCAGATATTATTATTCCTAATAATAAACACAACACCGTAGCAATTGATGTTGTTAGAACCGTAATTAACGATCGCTTATAATCTAGTATGACTTTTAACAAATTTAAAAATAACAAGGCAGTAAAGATTCTAACAAATGTTTTTGTTTTAATCTTAATTCCATTTTTAATTTGGATGTTCTTTTTTGATGAAAATTCTTATTTAGCACATAGAAAATTCGATAATGAGATTAAAGACTTAGAAAGTACAATTTCATTTTATCAAAAGAAAATAGCAGAAGACAAAGCCACTATAAAAAAATTACAAGACTCTATTCAATTAGAACGTTTTGCAAGAGAAAAGTATTTAATGAAAAAAGAAAATGAAGAAATTTATTTAATAGAATTTGATACCATAAAATAAAAAATGAAAAATTCTCTTTTTGATGATTTTCTAAAAACTACACCCGCTGCTTGGAAAAATAAAATTCAAGTAGACTTAAAAGGTGCAGATTATAATGACACGTTGTTATGGAAAACTCAAGAAGGTATTGTTGTAAAGCCATTTTACACACAAGAAGATAGATCTAGTCTTAAAATAGAAACTCCCAAGAAAGGGTTTAATATTTGTGAAACTATTTTTGTTGATGATGAAAAAATAGCAAACTCACTAGCTATAGATGCTTTAAAAAGAGGTGCAAACTCAGTTCAATTTATTGCATATAAGAACTTCGATTATAGAATACTACTTCTTAATATTGATGTAAAATCTATTTTCATTTACTTTCAGTTTCATTTTTTAGAAGACACCTTTCAGTTAGAAGTTTCTAAATTTATAAATTCTGAAAAAACATATTTTCAAACAGATATAATAAGGAACTTAGCCGAAACAGGTAATTGGTTTTTTAATTTAAAAGAAGATTTTATAAAGCTAGAGAGAATTCAGAAAAATACTACAAATTGCATTGCTATTTCTGGAGATCTATATCAAAATTGCGGAGCAACAATTACACAACAACTAGCATATACACTAGCGCATGCAAATGAATATCTAAATAAGTTTGGAGATACTGTCGCAGAAAAATTAAGTTTTTCTTTTTCTGTAGGAAGCAATTATTTCTTTGAGATTGCAAAATTAAGAGCTTTTAGAATTTTATGGTCTGCACTTATAAAAGAATATGAAATTAGGGATTTAGAAGCTCATATTTTTGTACAACCAAGTTTAAGAAACAAAACCATTTATGATTATAATGTAAATTTATTAAGAACAACATCAGAATGTATGAGCGCTATTTTAGGTGGATCAAATACAATTTCTAATGTTTCTTACGATGCCATTTATCATAAATCTAACGAATTCGGAAATCGTATTTCTAGAAATCAATTATTAATACTACAACAAGAAAGCTACTTGACAGAAGCTCAGGGTTTTGCCGAAGGTGCTTATTATATCGAATCAATAACACAACAATTAGCAGAGAATGCATTAACTATTTTTAAGCAAATAGAAAAAAGTGGCGGTTTTTTAAAACAATTAAAGGACGGCATCATTCAGAAAAAAATTAAAGAAAGTGCTTTAAAAGAAGAAAATAGTTTCATCCAAAAAGAAATTATACTTTTAGGTACAAATTTGCAACAAAATAAAGAAGATAAAATGCAACAAGAGTTAGAGTTGTACCCTTTTGTTAAGCAAAGAAACATAAAAACACTAGTCCCCCCATTAACTAGAAAACGGCTTTCAGAATCATTAGAAAAGGATCGGTTACATTCTGAAAAAAGTATAGAACAAAATAAAAATGGATAAAAACAGAGAAATTCTACTTAAACAGAAAAAACAAAATGAGCTAAAACTTGAGATTCAACAATTAAAAAAGAAACTTCCTACACTTATAATCGGATTTATTTTTTTTGTTGCAGTCAGTCTTTATTTTCTAGAAGACAAGTTTTATCATTTGTTTGGGAACAGTGTTAACTTTATATTTAGCGCCGTTATGCTATTGTGCGTATTCTCTTTAGCTTTTATCTTAAAGAGTTATATTCAAATTAAGAAAAGACAAAAAAAAGTAAAAAACATTGGAGTTGAATTATATAAATTAATGAAACTAGACGAGGGTAGCCCTAAAAATGAGTAGAAAAAATTTACAAAATATAAAACTCAAAAACACAGACCTTAAAATAAAACCTTCTTTTAATCAAGAAGGTTTTGCTGCTGGTATTGCTCCTAATTTACGAGGTCCCTATGCGACTATGTACGTTAGAAGACCTTGGACAATTAGACAGTATGCTGGATTTTCTACGGCAGAAGAAAGCAATGCTTTTTATCTAAAAAACTTAGAAGCAGGTCAGAAAGGATTGTCTGTTGCTTTTGACTTAGCAACTCATAGAGGCTATGACTCCGATCATGAGCGAGTACAAGGTGATGTTGGTAAAGCCGGTGTTGCTATAGACTCTGTAGAAGATATGAAGACTTTATTTAACAAAATTCCGTTAGATAAAATGTCTGTTTCTATGACTATGAATGGAGCTGTTTTACCCATTTTAGCTTTTTATATTGTTGCCGCAGAAGAACAAGGTGTTTCTTTAGAGCAACTTTCTGGTACTATCCAGAATGATATTCTAAAGGAATTTATGGTTAGAAATACATATATCTACCCTCCTGCTCCATCCATGAAAATTATTGCTGATATTTTTAAATTTACAAGTAGTAAAATGCCGAAATTTAATTCCATATCTATTTCAGGTTACCACATGCAAGAAGCTGGTGCTACAGCAGAAATTGAATTGGCATATACTTTAGCAGACGGTTTAGAATATATACGGAAAGGAATTGAAGCAGGCATGGAAATAGATGTTTTTGCTCCAAGACTTTCTTTCTTTTGGGCAATTGGCATGAATCATTTTACAGAAATTGCAAAATTACGAACTGCAAGAATGTTATGGGCAAAAATTGTAAAACAGTTTAACCCTAAGAACCCAAAATCTTTAGCTTTAAGAACACATTGCCAAACAAGTGGTTGGTCTTTAACAGCACAAGATCCTTTTAACAACGTAGCAAGAACAACCATAGAAGCTATGGCTGCTGCTTTTGGCGGCACGCAAAGTTTACACACTAATGCTTTGGATGAAGCCATTGCTTTACCTACAGATTTTTCTGCAAGAATAGCTAGAAATACACAAATACACTTACAACAAGAAACATATATAACCAAAACGGTAGATCCTTGGGCAGGAAGTTATCATGTAGAAAAGTTAACCGAAGATTTAGCAAATAAAGCTTGGGAGCTTATTAGCGAGGTAGAAAAACTTGGTGGCATGACAAAAGCCATTGAAAAAGGAATTCCTAAAATGCGTATTGAAGAAGCTGCAGCTATTAAACAAGCAAAAATAGACAATGAAATAGACGTAATTGTAGGAGTTAATAAATATCAGCTAAAAAAAGAAGAACCTTTACAAATCCTAGAGGTTGATAATGAAGCTGTACGAAACTCTCAAATTAAAAGATTAAATCAATTAAAAAGTACACGAAATAATACAGCTGTTAAAACATCTTTAGATGCATTAACAGAAGCTGCAAAATCTGGAAAAGAAAACCTACTCGACCTAGCTGTAAAAGCCGCTAAAAATAGAGCCACTTTAGGTGAGATTTCTGATGCTTTAGAACTTGTTTTCGGGAGACACAAAGCAATTCACAAAACAATTTCTGGCGTATATAGCAAAGAAATAAAAGACGACAAACTCTATAAGAGAGCAGCAGATCTATCTGATAAATTTGCAGAACTAGATGGGCGACGCCCAAGAATTATGATTGCTAAATTAGGGCAAGATGGCCACGATAGAGGTGCAAAAGTTGTAGCAACTGCCTACGCAGATTTAGGTTTTGATGTAGACATTGGTCCTTTATTTCAAACACCACAAGAAGCTACAAAGCAAGCGATAGAAAATGATGTCCATATTTTAGGAATCTCTTCTTTAGCTGCAGGACACAAAACTTTAGTACCACAAGTTATAGCCGAATTAAAAAAATACGGACGAGAAGACATTATGGTAATTGTTGGCGGTGTTGTACCTGTACAAGACTACCCTTTTTTATTAGAAGCTGGTGCTGCTGGTATTTTTGGTCCTGGAACAAAAATCGCACAAGCCGCTATTGATTTACTAACTATTTTAATTGATAGTACGGACGAGTAAAAAAACATTTTTTACATAAATAAGTTTTCTTTATTTGAAACATTTTCTTTCGGAATCTCATTAAAGAATTCTGCTGCTTCGGTGCTAGATGCTCCTCCATAAGAAGCTAAAAAAGTACCTTTAGCATCATCTTTTGTTACAACGATATATAATATAGACATATCTGCAGGATTACTCATTCCTTCAAAACGATGTTCTGCTACAATAAAAATTTCAGTAGGCTTGTACTTACTTTTTGTATTGTTATCAATTAACACTCCATCTACTACTCTATAATTATTGGTATACCCTTTTTCTTGGTATTTTTTTATTATTTCTAATTCATTTTTTTCGTTATTCATTTTATATATAATTTAGGTTAATCACAAAATAAAAGAAATTACATAGAAAAGAGTACTGCAAACCATTTAGATTTTAACTCAAATCAAAAACTCTAATGGACTCTTTTTTCCACGATACGAGTTAATCTAATAGCAATACAATCTTGATCTTTGTAAAAAACATAAACTATGGCAATCTTAGGAAATATTATAAAAGGAATTATCAATTTAACTGATACACTTTCATCAGAAACAAACCACGTCGAAGCTCAAAAAGAAGTTTTACAAAACTTACTTGAAACAGCCAAAGAAACTCAATTTGGTGAAGCTTATAATTTTGAATCCATCCTATTAAGTGATGATTTACAAACCTCCTTTGCTAATAAAGTTCCTTTTTTTGATTATAATTCACTGAACGAAAAGTGGTGGTACAAAATTCATAATGGAGAGGAAAATGTAACTTGGGTCGGAAGTCCATCTTATTTTGCTTTAAGCTCCGGTACCACCGGAAAAAAGAGTAAAAGAATTCCTGTTACGGATGAAATGATTGCTGCCATAAAAAGTTCTGGAATAAAACAAGTTACTTCTTTAAATAACTTTGATTTACCTGTAGATTTCTTCGAGAAAGATATTATGATGTTAGGAAGCTCTACAGATTTAGATGAGAAAGACGATCACTTTGAAGGAGAAATAAGTGGAATTAGTGCTAGTAATATTCCTTTTTGGTTTAAAGGTTATTACAAACCCGGAGAAGAAATTGCCAAGATTGAAGATTGGGACGAGCGCGTGCAACATATTGCAGAAAATGCTAAATCATGGGATATTGGTGCTTTAAGCGGAATACCTTCTTGGATAGAATTAATGATGCAAAAAGTGATTGATTTTCATCATTTAGAAAACATACATGAAATTTGGCCAAATCTTCAAGTGTACACTTCCGGTGGTGTTGCTTTTGGTCCTTATGAAAAAAGTTTTAAAGCCTTATTAGGAAAACCCGTTACGGTTATAGACACTTATTTGGCTTCCGAAGGATACATTGCTACACAAGTAAGACCAGAAACCGATGCAATGCAGCTAAATACCGAGAATGGTATTTATTTTGAATTTGTTCCTATGAATCCAGATTATATAAATGAAGATGGATCTATCAAACAAAATGCACCTTCTTTAACTTTAGAACAGGTTGAAACAGGCACCGATTACATTTTAATTATAAGTACCGTGAGTGGAGCTTGGCGTTATTTAATAGGTGATACCATTAAATTTACAGATGTAGAAAAGGCTGAAATTAAGATTACAGGACGTACTAAATTCTTCTTAAATACTGTTGGATCTCAATTATCCGTTAATAAAATGGATGATGCTATTAAACATATAGAAGAAAAATTCTCTACAACCATTACAGAATATACCATTTGTGCAAAGCGATTTGAAGATGGTGAATTTTATCATTCTTGGTATTTAGGCTCCGATTTAAAAGGTGACAATGATAAAATTGCAACAGCGTTAGATGATTTTCTAAAAGAAGCAAATAATAATTATAAAGTTGCAAGAAGCAAAGCATTAAAAGGTGTCAAGGTTACCGTAATTCCTGTTGAAACATTTCATGACTGGAATGACAATAACAAGAAAAAAGGTGGACAAGTAAAAATGGAACGTGTAATGAAAGAAGAAAAGTTTGCCGATTGGGAAAAGTTTGTTCATAAAGCATAATTCATAAAAAACTAAAATTAACTTTTAAACTTAATAAAATGAAAACTTCAGATATTATTATAAAATCTTTAGAGAATGAAGGCGTAGAATATATTTTTGGCTTACCTGGCGAAGAAAATTTAGACCTTTTAGAATCCATCAGGAAATCTGATAAAATAAAATTAATACTTACGAGACACGAACAAGGAGCAGGCTTTATGGCAGCAACTTATGGCAGACTTACAGGAAAACCTGGAGTTTGCATGTCTACATTAGGCCCTGGTGCAACCAATTTAATGACGCCTGCAGCTTATGCACAATTGGGCGCAATGCCAATGGTAATGCTTACAGGACAAAAACCAATAAAAGAAAGCAAACAAGGTAAATTTCAAATTGTAGACATTTTAGAGATGATGCAACCACTTACAAAGTTTTCTAAACAAATAACCTATGGTAAAAATGCAAGTGCAATCATTAGAGAAGCCTTTAGAGTTTCTCAAGAAGAAAGACCAGGCGCTGTGCATATAGAAATTCCGGAAGACGTATGTAAAGAAATCGTTGAAAATCCGCAATATTTTGATGTAAATAGCGCTAAAATTCCATCAGCAAATACAAGTTCCATCTTAGAAGCAAAAGAGATGATTCTTTCAGCCAAAAAACCTTTATTATTAATTGGCGCTGGAGCAAATAGAAAAAGAGCCAGTGAAGCTTTAACTAATTTCGTAGATCAATTAGGAATTCCTTTTTTTAACACACAAATGGGGAAAGGAATTATTGACGAAAGGAATCCGCTTTATTTAGGAACTGCTGCACTTTCTTCAAACGATTTTTTACACGAAGCAATAGAAGCTGCAGATTTGATTATAAATGTTGGTCATGATACTATAGAAAAACCTCCATTTGTTATGAATCCTGATGACAAAAGAAAAGTGATTCATATTAACTTTTTTGCAGCAGAAGTTCATGAGGTTTATTTTCCACAGTTAAATGTAATTGGAGATATTGCAACAAGTATTCATCAATTAACAAAAGAGTTAAAATCGAATGCGAAAAAATGGAATCTTGACTTTTTCTTAAAAGTGAAAGACAATGTATTATGTCATCTCTCTAAATACAAAGATGACAATCGCTTTCCAATGCTACCTCAACGTTTGGTAGAAATTACAAGAAACATTTTACAAAAAGATGGAATTGTTACGCTAGACAACGGAATTTATAAAATATGGTTTGCTAGAAACTACCCCGCTTATGCTCAAAACACTTTACTATTAGACAACGCTTTGGCAACAATGGGCGCAGGTTTTCCTTCAGCAATGATGGCAAAAGAATTACACCCCCATAAAAAAGTTATTTCTATTAACGGTGATGGTGGTTTTATGATGAATTCTCAGGAATTAGAAACTGCCGTTCGAATGGATTTAGATTTGGTTATCATTATTTTGAATGATAACGCTTACGGAATGATAGAATGGAAACAAGAAGGAGAAGGATTCCCTAAATTTGGACTAGAATATAAAAACCCAGATTTTGTAAAATATGCAGAAAGTTTTGGAGCTATTGGACACAGACCTACATCCTCATCAGAGTTCGAAGAAACTTTAACAAAAACATTAAATTTAAAAGGAGTACATGTAATTGATTTAGCCGTAGATTATTCATTAAATCATGAAATATTAAATGTATTACTAAGTGAAAATTCTAAAAAATAAAATTATGAAAACAATCACCACTATAAACCCTGCCACAGAGGAAGAAATTACAACTTATAACAGAATTTCAGAAAAAACAACTAAAGAAAAAGTTACAAAAGCAAACGATGCTTATAAATCTTGGAAAAAAACAAGTTTAGAAGAACGCTCTAAGTTGATATACAAACTGGCTGATATCTTTGATAATAACAAAGAGAAATACGCACAATTAGCTACCCAAGAAATGGGAAAAGTAATTGAACAATCTCGTAAAGAAATAGAAAAATGTGCTCTAATCTGTAGGTATTATGCAGATAACATCACGGAATTATTAGCCGATAAAATAGTAGAAACAGAAGCAAGTAAAAGTTATGTAACGTTTCAGCCCTTAGGAGTTACTTTAGCCATAATGCCATGGAATTTTCCTTTTTACCAAGTTATTCGTTTTGCGGCACCAGCAGTAATGACAGGAAATACAGGTGTTTTAAAACACGCGTCTAACGTACAAGGTTGTGCCTTTGCTTTAGAAGAAGCCTTTGCAGAAGCAGGTTTTCCCGAAGGAGTTTTTACAAACTTAAATGTAGCGTCAGATGCTATAGAAGCAATCATAGAAGATAATAATATTGTTGCTGTAACCTTAACAGGAAGTGAACCAGCAGGACGTTCTGTTGCTAAAACTGCAGGAGAAAACTTAAAAAAGACCGTTTTAGAATTAGGTGGAAGTGATGCTTATATCGTTCTGGAAGACGTAGATTTAGAAAAAGCTACAGATTTAGCAACATTTGGACGGTTACAAAATAACGGACAAACTTGTATTGCTGCAAAACGTTTTATTGTTTTAGAAGAAATTTATGATGATTTCTTAAAACTATTCACAAAAAAAATGAAAGCCGCAAAAATGGGTATTCCAACAGACGAAGACGTTTATTACGGCCCTATGGCACGTATAGATTTACGTAATGAAATTCATGAGCAGGTAGAAAAAACTATTAAACAAGGTGGAAATTTAATTTTAGGAGGGAAAATTCCTGATAAAAAAGGAGCTTATTATCCTGCAACAATTTTAGCAGATCTAAAACCTGGTATGACAGCTTTTGATGAAGAACTTTTTGGACCTGTAGCTTCTGTAATAAAAGCAAAAAGTGAAGAGGAAGCCATAGAGCTTGCAAATAATTCCGCTTTTGGTTTGGGTTCTGGTGTACTTACGTCTAACTCTAAAAGAGGAGAAAAAATTGCTTTGCAATTAGAAGCAGGAAATAGCTTTGTAAACAAACTAGTTACTTCGGATCCAAGATTACCTTTTGGTGGTATTAAAAATAGTGGTTATGGTAGAGAACTTTCTAGCTACGGAATTAGAGAATTTGTAAACACAAAGTCTATTTGGATAGATTAATTCTTCGAAGATTTAAAACATAGTAAAAACCATCACAAATTAGTGATGGTTTTTACTTTTGCCTTAAGAATACTTATTTTATATTCTCTAAATTTTCTTCTAATTTATTTCGATCATCCACTAAAACCATAATTTCTTCTGGAGATAAATAGTATCTTTTAATACGATTTTTATATGCTTCTGAAATATCAGCATGATTTAAAATAAAATTCTTTGTTTTTATAATATACGATTCCATTTTGTGCTTTACAGCAAATCCATCTGCGGCTCTTTCTGCTTCAACAATATGATTATCTGAAAACAAGTATTTAAGTCCGAACCAAATTAAATTCAACTTGCTTCTATTTTGATAATCCATAATATGCCCTAACTCGTGACCAATCCAACCAATAAAAATATCTTTAGGAATATCTCGTGTAGAAAATTCCTTATCAGAAATTTTAAATTTTTCACTAATCAAAATTAAAAATTTTCTGTTTTTTTTCAATTTAAAGAAACTATCAAAAGTAGGTCTTGCCTGCATGGTAGATTTTTTAATATCCTTTTTAAATTTAAACTCAATATGTATCTTTTTTAACTGCGGATAGTAATTTAGCGCAGTTTCTACTTCATCTTTTATGGTTTTAGGAATTACATGATATTTAGGCATAAACTTTATGATTTTTTTAAAACTTTAATACATAAATATACCCATATCTAGAAGTCCATTTGTGCTTTTATGCTTAAATTTGTAGCTCTTTTAAAAAAGCATTTCAGAAGGATGAAAAAAATTATTAGTATTCTCTACTCGACTCGTTTAATGGCCGTTTTATTTATCCTTTTTGCAGTTGCAATGGGAGTTGCAACATTTATAGAAAACGATTTTGGCACACAAACCTCTAAAGCACTCGTTTATAACACCTGGTGGTTTGAACTAATTATGGTGTTCTTTGTGATTAATTTCTTTGGAAACATTTTTAGATACAGATTGTATAAAAAAGAAAAATGGGCTGTTTTAATGTTTCATTTAGCCTTTCTATTAATTCTTATTGGTGCGGGAGCAACTCGCTATATTGGTTTTGAAGGCATTATGTTAATTAAAGAAGGGGAATCTACCAATAAATTCTTATCTGAAACGACTTACTTAAATGCAATCGTAGATAATAATAAAGTGCAAAAGCCAGAAATAAACAAACCAATGTTGTTATCTGCTTGGGGTAAAAACTCTTGGTCTTACTCAGATTACTTTAAAACAGAAGACACAGAACAAGATTTTAGTTTTGAGCTTGTTGAATATATTCCTTGGGCCGAAAGAAAATTAGTTGAGGATGAAAATGGCGTTGATCATTTGTTTTTTGTAGAATCTTCGGAAGGAGGTCGTCATGAACACTGGATTCAAAAAGGAACAATTCAAAACATTCACGGAGTATTGGTTGGTTTCAATGCAGAAAGTGATAATCCATCTATAAACTTTATAGAAGAAAATGGAAACTTAAAAATGGTTTCTAAGGATGATGGTGATTGGTTTAGAATGGCAGACCAGAAAAAAGGTAATATTGTAAAAGACTCTCTGCAAAATTTTCAATATTTAACATTACACAATGTTTCCGGATTACAGTTTGTAATTCCTAAACCAGCAGAAAAAGGTATAATGAAAACAACTAGTGGTCCAAAAGACGATAAAAAACTAGATGTTGTTGTTGTAGATATTAAAAGTAATGGCAAAACTGAAAGAGTAGAATTAACAGGAGGTAAATATAACTCTCAAGGCTCTAAAGAAGTTACTGTTGGAGGATTGAACTTTAGATTATTATATGGTGCAAAGATTTTAGAAACACCTTTTTTAGTAAAACTAAATGATTTCCAATTAGAAAAATACCCAGGATCTGAAAGTGCTGCGTCTTATGCCAGTGAAGTAACCGTAATAGACGGTGATGAATCTTTTGATTATAGAATTTTCATGAATCACATTTTAGACCATAAAGGCTATAAATTCTTCCAATCTAGTTACGACTTATCTGGACCAGTAGAAGAGACACATCTATCTGTAAATCATGATTTTGTAGGAACGTTTATTACATACTTAGGGTATTCTTTCTTGTACACTGGTTTAATCTGTATTCTATTCGCAAAACATACGAGGTTTAATTACCTAAAAGAATCTTTAAAGAAAATTAGAAAGAAAAAACTTACCCTGTCTATTGTAGCAACATTATTACTTTCTAGTTTTAGTTTTACCCAAGAGACAGCACACGCACCGCATGAACCAAATCAAATTACAAACCAACAAATAGACTCTATATTACAAGCTAATTTAGTGGATGTCCATCATGCTGAAAGCTTTAATAAGTTGGTTATTCAAGATGCTGGAGGTAGAATGAAGCCGGCACACACATTTGCTTCTGAATTGGTTAGAAAAGTAAGCAAGTCAGAAACTTTTAAAGGAATGCAACCTAGCCAGGTTTTACTATCTATTATAGAAAACCCAAGACTTTGGTTTGAAGTGCCTATTGTATATTTAGAAAAAGGAAACTCAAAAATTAGAGAGGTTTTAAGTTTACCAGTAACTACTACACACGCTCGTTTATCTGATTTTATTACCCCAACTGGTGCTTATAAAATAAAAGATGACGTAGCAGAAGCACAGAAGAAGAATATAAAAAATAAATATGAAAACGATTTAATTAAAATTGATAAACGTGTAGGTTTATTATACAGTGCTATTGGAGGTGGTATTTTACGTATTTACCCAATACCAAATGATGATAATAATACTTGGGTTTCTCAACCAGAAACTTCCTCTGCAGGTTTTAAAGCTACGGATTCAGTATTTGTTAGACAATCGTTACCTGTTTATATTCAACTTTTACAAGAAGCTAAAAAATCTAATGATTATACTAAAGCAGATCAAATTTTAGATGGTATTAAAAAGTTTCAGAAGAAATTTGGAACTGAAGTATACCCTTCTCAAAATAGAATTGACCTAGAAATAACCTATAATAAATGGGAAATCTTTACAAAGACTTCTTTATTTTATTTAATTTTAGGATTGTTATTAATATTTATTGAGATATTAAAAATATTCTATTATAAATCTAAAGTACTAGGTTATATTGTTAAAGGACTGATTGTATTAACCGTTTTAAGCTTCCTATTTCATACGTTTGGGTTAGCCTCTAGATGGTATATAAGTGGTAACGCACCTTGGAGTAATGCCTATGAATCAATTATTTACGTTGCTTGGGCAACCATGTTATTTGGTTTGTTTTTAGGAAAAAAATCTACTTTAACCATTGGTGCAACTACTTTTTTAGCCGCAATTATTCTATTTTTTGCACATCAAAATTGGTTAGATCCTGCAATTGCTAACTTACAACCTGTTTTAAATTCTTGGTGGTTAATGGTGCATGTGTCTATTATTGTAGCTAGTTATGGTCCTTTCTCTTTAGCAATGATTTTGGGTATTATTTCTTTAATTCTTATCGTATTTACTACCGAGAAAAACAAGAAAAGAATGGATATCAATATTAAAGAGTTAACCATTATTAACGAAATGGCCATTAGTGTTGGTTTGGTTATGTTAACTATTGGTAACTTTTTAGGAGGTATGTGGGCCAACGAAAGCTGGGGACGTTATTGGGGTTGGGATCCAAAAGAAACTTGGGCTCTAATTTCTATTATGGTATATGCTTTTGTTTTACACATGCGTTTAATACCAGGTTTACGTAGTAGGTTGGCGTTTAATTTTGCTTCTGCTTTTTCTTATTTAGCTATAATGATGACTTATTTTGGAGTAAACTTCTATTTATCTGGTTTGCATTCTTATGCAAGTGGAGACAAAGCTGTAACACCTAGAGAGGCTTATATTTATATTGGCGCATTAGTTTTACTAACAGTTTTAGCATCCTTTAAATACAAGAAATACTTTAAAAAGTAACAGATAATTTATCAAGAAAATGTACTTTTGCAACTGATTTAATAACAATAAAAAACAATATGTTTCATAAAAATATAAAATTAATTTTAGCTGGTTTAATATCAGCTTGGGCAGTGTATCAATTTACTTTAGGTAATATAATGAACGGAATTTCTATCTTACTTTTGGCAGGAATTTTTGTATTATTCTATTTTAAAAACGAATTTATTTTACTTGCTTTTTTACAATTGCGTAAGCAAAATTTTGAAGGAACTAAAAAATGGTTGGGATATATTAAAAATCCAGAAGCGGCATTAATTCTTAAGCAACAAGGTTATTTTAATTATTTACATGGTATTATATTAAGTCAGACTAATATTACACAAGCAGAAAAATTTCTACGTAAAGCTGTAAAAATAGGTTTACCTATGGATCATGATTTAGCAATGGCTAAATTACAGTTAGCAGGTATTGCAATGACAAAAAGACGCAAACGTGAAGCAACTAACTTAATGGCTGAAGCTAAAAAATTAGACAAACACGGTATGTTAAAAGACCAAATGAAGATGATGAAAGATCAGATGAAAAAAATCTAATCCTTTCATTTTACTGATATAAAGAAATCCGCTGTTTAGCGGATTTTTTTATGACTTATAATTATTACAGTTATAAGATATTGCAATGACAAAAAAATACAAACGTAAGGAAACTAACTTAATTACTTAAACTAAAAAATTAAACAGATGCGGTTTGCTAAAAGACCAAATCAAGATGATGAAAGATCATGTAAAAAAAATCTAACACTTACATTTTACTGATAAAAAAAATCCGCTGTTTAGCGGATTTTTTATGACTTTTATATACTTTAAAGGCTTTGGATATACTTTAAGCAGCAAGAAAACTTGTCTAACCCTGGTTTGAGCCTTTCGTCAAGCTCAATACAAACGATTTGTTTAAGCTCTTTTTATTTCAATTTTATAGGATAAAAAAGCGAATAGTGAAAGCAAGAAATAGCTTTAAAAAAGATAATCAATACTTCTACTACAAGCTAAACCTTAACTACTTTAACCTAGTTAAACTTAAGTCATTATTATACTTTACAATAAATAAACCTTTGTTTTCTGTGACACCACCAGACTTGTCGGTATAATCAAACTTACTTTCTATTCTAAAAGAAGCACCTTCTTTAAACGTGTCTTTTAAATCATTCCCAGAAGCCAGTCGAATTAAAACATCATAAGTAATATCGAAACCTTTGGTTGCAGAAAATGAAGGCAATGCATTGTTTTTTCGTGAATACTGATTATTAAATTGTTGTGTTGAAATTGAAGCTTCACTTACATACTCATCACTTACATACGTTAAATTAACTTTTGCCAATTTTAAATTTGCAATTTTATCAAAAGCATCCCCTTTGTTATAGGTAAATAATTGAACGTTTGTATTATCTGGTAAACTAATTAAACTATTTATAGCACCTGCCACTAAAATAGTGTTATCAGAAGTTAAAACAACCCAATTATTCTGATTTGGTTTTAAGATTTCTAAAAAACGATTTTTAGCAATATATCCTTTTAAAGGTTTTAAAACATGAACAACAGCAATAGAATCATGCGATTGTAACGACTCTTTTATTGCAGCATTAGAGATATTTGATTCATATCCACCGTCTCCTACTAAAATTAAATTTCCGCTTGTAAAATTATCTTTTATATAGGTAGTTAATTCATCTCTAAAAACTTTTTTCTCTGGAGATGTTTTAATCAATTTTGAAGCAGTAAATTTAGATTGCTTGGTAGAATAAAAAGGAAAAACAACAGGTACATTTAACCTATTCGCCACCAATTCTGCCTCTTCCGAGTACAAAGGACCAATTACCACATCATTCTTATTCAGGTTGTTTTCAGACAAAATTGTTTTAATCTTTGCACTATTACTTCCTGTATCAAAGACATTTAATTCGATGTTAATTCCTTGACTCCTTAATGAGTCTACGGCAATTTGTGCACCTAAATAAAAGTCTGTAACCATATCTGCCAATTTGCTCTTCTGAAAAATATCTTTTGATGTAGAAGAACTATATTCATCAGCTCTAAAAGGTAGTAACAACGCCGCTTTTAAATGAATTTTAGTATCAATTACATCTTCATAGATATTGTTTTCGATAACAACTTCTCCTTCTTCAATGGCTTTTATTTTAATAATCTGCCCCACTTTTAAACCCTCTGATAAAACAGGATTAAGTGTTGTCAACTCTTCTTGAGTCACATTATAAAAACGAGTTAAACTATAAAAGGTATCTCCTTTTTTAACTTCATAAACAACAAAGTTCTTTTTAAGTTCGTCTATAAGCTCCTCTTTTTTTTCTTTTAAAGCAGCTTCTTTGTCTTTAGCACCGGTTGCAACATCTTCTACCGTATTATCTTGGGTAGAAGTTGTTGCTTTTATTTTTTTATTAGGGATTACAATAACAGAATTTACTGCTGGCTTGCTTCCCACATCTGGGTTTAATCGCAGTAAATCTTTGGTATTCATATTAAACCTCTGAGCAATACCGCTCATTGTTTCCCCTTCTTTTACTTTATACTGAACGTATTTATTTTGTTGACCGCAAGAAACGGTAAACGTTAAAATACATAGAAATACAATAAACTTTACATGTTTCATATACATTACTCCCATTCTATAGTTGCGGGTGGTTTAGAGCTAATATCATAAACAACTCTATTTACACCTTTTACTTGATTTATTATTTTATTAGATGTTTTTTGCAAAAATTCATAAGGTAAATTTACCCAATCTGCCGTCATTCCATCTGTACTTTCTACAGCTCTTAAGGCTACTACTTTTTCATAAGTTCTTTCATCTCCCATAACTCCTACAGAATTTACCGGAAGTAACATAGCACCTGCTTGCCAAACTTTATCATACAAACCGTCTTCTTTTAAACCGTTTATAAAAATAGCATCTACTTCTTGCAAAATTCTTACTTTTTCTGCCGTAATATCTCCTAAAATACGAATTCCTAAACCTGGTCCAGGAAATGGATGACGACCTAATAATTCTGGATCTATCCCCATAGAAGCACCTACTCTTCTTACTTCGTCTTTAAAAATCATTTTTAAAGGTTCTACAATTTTTAATTTCATAAAATCTGGTAAACCTCCCACATTATGATGACTTTTAATAGTTGCAGATGGACCTCCATTTACAGAAACTGACTCAATAACATCTGGATAAATAGTTCCTTGTGCTAGCCAAGTAACATCTTTAATTTTATGTGCTTCATCATCAAAAACTTCTATAAAAGCATTACCTATTGCTTTACGTTTTTGCTCTGGATCTGTTAAACCTTCTAGGGCTTTCAAAAAACGTGCCGATGCATCCACACCTTTAACGTTTAATCCCATACCTTCGTATCTCTTCAATACTGTTTCGAACTCATTTTTACGTAAAAGTCCGTTATTTACAAAAATACAGTATACGTTTTTACCAATTGCTTTGTTTAACAAAACCGCTGCTACAGAAGAATCTACACCTCCAGAAAGTCCTAAAACTACTTTATCGTTACCAACTTTTTCTCTAATTGCTGCTACTGTACTTTCTACAAAAGAATCTGGTGTCCATGTTTGTGCAACACCTGCAATTTTAACTAAAAAGTTTTCTAATAGTTGTTTACCATCTTTTGAGTGGTATACTTCTGGATGAAACTGTATAGCATACGTTTCTTCTCCTTTAATTTTATAAGCCGCATTTTCTACGTCTTTAGTACTCGCCAATAATTCTCCGTTGGTTGGTAATTCTTTAATTGTGTCTGAATGACTCATCCAAACTTGGCTACCTGCAGAAATGTTCTCAAAAAAAGTTTCATCACTTTTTATAAATGATAAATTTGCTCTACCATATTCTCTCGTATTAGAAGGAGCTACTTGTCCGCCTGCAAAATGCGCTAAATATTGCGCACCATAACAAACTGCTAAAACAGGTTTTTTTCCTCTAATTTCTGATAAATCTGGGTGTAAAACATTTTCTCCTCTTACAGAATTTGGGCTACCTGACAAGATAACTGCTTTAAACTCTGATTGATTTTTTGGTGGATGGTTATAAGGATGAATTTCACAATAAATGTTTAATTCTCTTACTCTTCTCGCAATTAGCTGTGTGTATTGCGATCCGAAATCTAAAATAAGTACGTTGTGTTGTTGCATGCGCAAAAATAATATATTGATTTGAAATTAAAGCAAAGGACGCAAAGAATTTTCGCTAAGATTTCAAAGAAAATATAATTGCAATTACTTATTAATATATCTTGCTAAATATTAAAAATAAAGCATAAAAAAAACTCAAGAAATTTATGTTCTTGAGTTTTCTTTTATAAATATTTTACAATATTTCTTATCTATTGTAAAAACAAACTATCATTTAATATGTTTGCTTGTAACCTTAATTTTTTAAAACTTATAAACGATTGCATTTATATTCATTCCTGCACCAACAGAAGCAAAAATAACAACATCTCCTTTATTTACTTCTTGATTTTCAATTTCTCCTTTTAAAACCAAATCTAAAAGTGTAGGTACAGTTGCTACAGAGCTATTACCTAATTTAGTAATACTTAAAGGCATTACACCTTCTGGAACTTTCTTTTTAAACTGTCTAAAGAAGCGTTTCATAATTGCTTCGTCCATTTTTTCATTGGCCTGATGAATGAAAATCTTTTTAACGTCATCTATTTCTACACCAGCTTTATCTAAAGCGAATTTCATAGCTACAGGAACATGAACCAAAGCAAATTCATAAATTTTTCTTCCTAGCATTTTTATATATTGTACGTCTTGGTCTACTTCTTTGTTAAAAGAACTGCCATAATGTAAATAATAAGCTTCTTCGTTTGCAAAAGTTTGGGTTGCATGACTCAAAATACCAGCATCAGTTTCTTCTGTAGCTTCTAAGATACAAGCTCCAGCTCCATCACTAAAAATCATAGAATCTCTATCGTACTTATCTACTACTCTAGATAATGTTTCGGCACCAATTACCAAACATTTTTTAGCCATACCAGCTTTTATAAATGCGTGCGCTTGTATGGTAGCTTCTATCCAACCTGGGCAACCAAAAAGAATGTCATAGGCTACACAATTAGGGTTTTTTATACCTAATTTATGTTTTACTCTTGTAGATAAACTTGGTAATAAATCACTCTGACTTCCCCCTGCTTTAACTTCTCCAAAATTATGCGCTATAATAACATAATCTAACTCTTCTTGATCGATGTTAGCATCTTCTATTGCTTTTTGAGCCGCAAAAAATGCTAAATCAGACGATGTATATTCTGGTTTTGCATATCTTCTTTCTTCAATACCAGTAATTGCCTTAAATTTTTCTATAATTACATCGTTCTCAGAATTAAAAGGCGAACCATCTTCATTTAAAAAGTGTTCGTTTAAAAAATCTTTGTTTTCTTTAGTTATAGAAGGAATAAAAGCTCCGGTTCCTGTTATTTTTGATGAAATCATAATTGATATTAAATATTATTTTACTTAAAAAATATTAGCCCTCTAAAGTACGAATTTCACTATTAATAGAATTAAAAAACCTTACAAAAAATGATATTCAAAACTACTTTTTGAAAAAAAATATAAATAGAGAAAAATTACGTTTATGTTATTGGTATACGCCCATTTTTAACTCCATAACAGTAGCAATAGACCTCGCTCTGTTTTTCATATTATGTGCCCTTTCTCCTTCAAAATTGTCATCAATAGTTTTAAAAAAATACGACATCCAAATGGTAAAATGCTCTTTTTTAAAAGCAACAAAAACATTTTTATCTACATGTTTTTTCATCACATTATTCGCATACGTATTGGTATCAAAAAGAATGTCATTCCAAAAGTCAGAAATTACCTCTAAATGTTCTTCTAAATGGTTTTGCGCAACAATATCCTCAAAAAAAGGAATCATTTTTTTATCTGTTAATAACAAGTCGTAAAACTTTGTGATGATATTTTTTATATCTTTTCTTGATGAAATATCTGGTTTCATATTTTATTTTTTAGAGCACCTAAAGGATTCTTTAAATATTACAAGTGTTTACAAGGTTGCTGTTTGCTTGCGTTAGGGATTGAAATGACATCCTTTTTACTTTTTTAAGTAAAAAGATAAAATGTAAAGCCCGTTAAAACGCCCAAAAGATATTATAAATACTTGCTATCAAAAGAAAAAGGCAATAATGAAAGTAGCGATTCTGTAACGACAACCTCACCTACTTCTCCCATAAAAAGGACTTGAAATGGTGATTTTTGATTGATTTCGTATTCAGACAATGTTTGCCTACAAGCACCACAAGGTCCAATTGGCTTGTTTACGTTGGTTATTGTAGAACTTGCCGTAATTGCTAATTTTATAATTTTCATATCTGGATATTCAGAACCTGCTTTCCAAATGGCAACTCTTTCTGCACACATACCAGAAGGATATGCAGCACTTTCTTGATTGTTTCCTAAAACAATTTCGCCATTGTCTAATAATAAAGCGGCACCAACATGAAACTTAGAATATGGAGCATACGCTTTCTTTCTAGCTTCTATAGCTTTCTGCATTAAAAGAGTATCTTCTGCAGATAATTCTGAAATATCATTATAGACTGTTGCTGATGTTGAAACTTCAATTTTTCTCATAAAAATCTATTCGTCAAAAAAAGCAGCCTTATTTGACTGCTTTTAAATATTGTTATAAACTTACTAAAAATAAATGACTTTTAATAATCATCAAAAACTTCTCCTAAATCAAATGATAATGAAAATCGTAAAGAGTTTTCTAATGGATTATTTACATCTGAAGAGTTAATTAAATAAGACAAATCTACATTTAAAGCATTGGTTTTAAACCCACCACCTAAGGTAAAATATTGTCTATTTCCTTTATCTTGACTTTCATGAAAATAACCACCTCTTAAAGCAAAAGCATTGTTGTATAAATATTCTGCACCAAAAGCATAGGTGAATTCTTGGATTTCTTCGCTAAATCCTCCTGGAGCGTCTCCAAAAGATTGAAAAATTCCACTTACCCAACCAACATTATCATCTTCTCCTTCTACAATATTACCATCCGTATCTCTAATTGGTGGAGTAGGCACTAATAATTTTGTAAACTCTACGTTGGTAGAAATGGTATTGTAATCATCTAATATAAAATCGAATCCACCACCTAATTTTAAGTTGGTAGGTATAAAATCCTCGCTTCCTGGGCTATAAGAAACCTTCGGACCAATATTAGCAATGTTAAAACCTAATCTATAACGTCCATTAAAATCCCCGTAGTTTTCTTCGAAAGATTGGTAATATCCAGAGATATCCACAGCAAAAGAATTTATAGGTCTTAAGGTACTATTTGTACCGTTAAAAGTTAAATTAGATCTTACATACTTTAATCCAACACCCATAGAAAATGTTTCACTTAATTTTAAAGAATAGGCTCCTGTAAAAGCTAATTCATTAGGGTTAATAGAACCATTATCACTCCCGTCTGAGTTTGTTAAATCTATCTGACCTAAAGAAAAATATTTTAAATCTGCACCCCAAGCTGCATTTTCACTAAAACGATTCATATAAGAAGCACTACCAGTAAAAATATCGTCGGTTAAATTACGTAACCAAGGCGAATACGTAATACCTGCTTTTACCTGTCTATTACTAAACGTCATTTTTGCAGCGTTATGAAAAAGAGAAAAAGCATCTGCAGAAGTTGCCACACCTACATCTCCCATACCACCTGCTCTAGCATCTGGTGTTATTAATAAAAATGGTACTGCAGTAGTAATACCTCCAATATTATCTGTGTTTATTTCTGTTTGCGCACTTGTTTTCATAGACACAAACGCACATACTATAAAAAAGATTCCTAATTTTTTCATTTGATTTCTTTATTCTTATTTTAATTTGACAAATATCTAATTTTTATTGAAGTATTACTAATTTTTCATACTTCTCTGAAATAAGGTTACTTGAGGTGGCTTTTACTTTTAATTTATAAACATACACTCCTTTTCCAATTTTATTTCCAAAATCGTCTAAACCATTCCAAGAAACACTTCTTACCAACGTTTCCGCATTGGGTATATTTTGGTTGATCGTTTTTACTAATTTACCTGAAACCGTAAAAATCTGCACTTGTACATCTAAACTCTCGTTTGGTTTGTTATGGTTAAACCAAAACTCGGTATAATTAACAAACGGGTTCGGATAGTTTAGTACATTTTCTAAATTTAATACAGCATCACTAACAACCACAAAGTTTAACGTTAATTCAGATGAATTATTATAAGTGTCCCAAGCTTTTATTTTTAAAGTATGTGGTCCTACTTCTAAATCCCTTAATTTATAGGTAACTTTTCCTTTTGTAAAATCGTCTAATTCAGTTTCATAAAAGTCATTTAAGATAATTGGGTTGGTAGTATCTCCATCTAAAACTCCTACAATGTCGTGATCTACTGCGGTAATAGAAGTATTAATTCCGCTTGCATCGACTAAGACAGCCACTAAATTAGGAGATGCATTGGTGTTTCCTCCATCAATAAAAGACTCATCATTCATATAAAGTTTTATTTCTGGACCAACAGTATCATCGGGTGCATTATCATTAATTCCCCCAACAATTACATCGAAATTAGCACCTGCTTTATCTAAAACTCCATTTTCCGCATAAAAACTTATTTTCCCTTTTCCGTAAGCGATTTTCACATCTTTAGGCACCACAAAATCGAATTTAAAAACACCATTTGTTACGGTAGACTTCCCTCTAAACAACTTACTATCTTGCGTATCAAAAGGCACTTTACTTCCGTTTCCATCATTTGCTAAAGTACTTTTCTCTATTACTTTATCATACACAACAGTAGATAAAGAACCATTAAAATCGGTTAAAACAGCATCTAATTCATCCACCACAACACCTTCAAAACTCACCTTAGACAATGCCTTTAAAGTATCTATAGAACTTGTTATGTCTTTTTCATTCATTTTAGTTATACGAACACTTGGTTTAGGGATGGCAAGTTTCATTGCTGGATCTCCAAATGAAAATATAAAGAATTTCTGAGAGCTAGAAGACCTATTCTTAGCAACCGTTAACACCTCTGAAATAGATAAATTTTCAGGAATATTTGGATCTTCATACTCTAATAAAACTTTTATTAAATCTTCATTAAATGTTTGTCCGGTGCTAATATAAACCTCTCTAGTTGTGGTAATCATACTTGCGGCACCTCCACTGGTATTCCATAAAGTAAGCTCGCCTGCAGTAATTCTATTCGGATTATCGAATCTAGAAAAATCGCAAGTAATTGTTATTAAAAGAGGTAATGTATTAGGGTTGTTAAAACCCTGTATTTGAGCTTTATCTAAAATCTTTTCTTCTGCAAAACCATCTTCTCCTCCATGACCAAAATAATCAAATATTAAGGTTCCTTTTTCGATGGCATTGGTAATGGCTTCATTTACTTCTGGGTAACGTTCTCCACCCGATGAGTTTTCTTGCACAAAAGCATCCGCATAAATTTTATTGATGTTAAAACTAGGTTTATTCGTTTTTATAGACTCTGCAATTCTATCTAAACCTGGCTGCAAAGATGCATCACTAGAAGGGTTATCTATATCATCTGCCAACATGGTAATCGTATTACGCCAATCGCCTAAAGAACTTTTATCATAATAAGACAAAATTTTATTTACCACATCTTTGGCTTGCGTTAAAGTAGAAACCGGAATTCTACTTGAGGCTACATCGATAGTATGGTTTAATCGTGTAGGAGTTTCTATAGTATATATGGTAGGATTCATGGTTCCCTCATGCTCATCTAACATTACATAAAAATCATCCGTTACCCAAGAAGTAGCTAAGTTAAAACTAATATCAGATAGTTTTATAGGTACAATATTATTATTTCCTGTAATTCTATCTTTATAATCATAAGAAGCATCCCCAAAAAAGCATACATACTTTAGTTTATTTTCTTCTGATGCATCAGGATTGTATAAGTGCTTTAGAAAATCTCTAATTCCGGTGATATCTTTTGCCCCAGAAGAAAACTCATTATAAATATCATCTAAAATAATTACTTTGGTTATAAGTCCAGAATTTTCTTGATGATAATCTGCCAATCTTTGGGCTTCACTAGAAAGTTCTGTATTGGTAATTACAACATAATTAAGATCTTTTAAAGCATGTAGGTTCTGATTTGCAATGCGTCCGTTTTGCAATGCTTTGGGTGTGTAGTAATCATTTGGATTCAACACTTGATATTCCGCTAACGTACCTCCATCAGCAATAAAAGTAAAACTAGTATCAGTACTATTATTCTGAATTATTTTAGGAGATACATGGTCTGAAACCTCCCAAACTTGAAAAATAGTTGAATTATTTTCAATTCGATACTCCACAGCACCTGCTGAATTTGCTTGTTCAAAACTTCTAAAAGAAAATTGGTTTGCAGCTGCAATCAGTTCTTTTTTACCTACAATTTCTATATAATCTAAAAAAGCAGTTGCAGATGGGTTTCCGTTATTATTATAGCTAATAGAAACCTCTAAAAAATCTGCTGAATTTACAATATTCCCTGTTCTTTCAGAAGTGTATGCTCTAACGGTAGTATTTGCTGGCGAAAAATTAAGACTATAAAGGTCTTGTCCGTTCACATTTACTGCCATTGAAGAAGAAGAGATAGACGTAGAAACACCTCTAACTGCAACTGATATATTTGCTCCAGAAACCGCATTGGGAAAAGGTATTTTAAAATTCTGTGTATTTTCTATATTAAAATCTGTATTGGAAAACCATTGAGTACCTGCAGCAATTAAATTTCTTTCCTCCTTTTCATAAAAAGTATAATCGTCAAAAATGGTAATTTGTTTGGTAGCAGTAGTTGTTATTGGTGCCTTATCCTGAATCCGTTTACCATCGTCATTAGACACTGTGATAAAGTAATATGCTTCATCCGAATAAATATTTTGCCTATGTTTAGCTGTACTATTTGTTGCATCTACCTCCCAATCATGTGGTCCTTGTGCATAAAAAAGGATATAATCATTCGCACCAAAAGAACCATCATCTTCTCCTTCTACATAAATGGCATTTTCTTGTAAATCTTGAAATCTGTCATCAGAATTTAAAACAGGTAACATGGCGCCACCATTTCCATAAATACTTATTTTCTTTGGATTTAAGCCATTTGTAGAGATTCCTATTTGTTGTAATAGGCTTCTATCTATTTTAAAAACGCCAGTAGTATCCACAGAAAATTTAAACCAATCTCCTGTAGAAAGCACAGAATTAGTGGTCTGAGCAGAAATTACTTGAACTAAAAAAATAAAAAAAAGGAGTAAATATTGTTTTTTCATAATAGTATTCAAATAACGCAAATAATTTAGAGATATTTTAAGTCTTACAAAGATAAATTATACTAAATTTAAAAAGCAAGCGTTTAATTAAATGTGGCAATAAAAATGCAGCGTTAAATTTTCTCTTTTACTTGTATGAATGTAGAATTATTGTAAATTGCATCGCTATAATAAAAACCTTAAACTAATTTTTAATTAGGAAATGAGAAACGTATTAAAAATATCTTTAGTTGTACTATCAGCCTTAAGCTTGGCTAGTTGCAGTAAATCAACTTCAGGAAAATCGACACTTACAGGATTGCCATTTAACAATGCTAAGTATGGTAACTATATAAGAGGAAGTGAAACTGCCGGACAAGAAATTCCTTTAGGAATGGTTGCTATAGAAGGTGGTTCATTTACAATGGGGCAAGTACAAGATGACGTTATGTTTGATTGGAATACAACTCCTAAAAAAATGCATATTCGTTCATTTTATATGGATGAAACCGAAGTAACTAATTCTGAGTACTTTTTATATGTACAGAATACAAAAGACGTTTTTCCTCCTTCAGAAGAAAAATACAAACATATTTATAACTCCGTTTTACCAGATACTTTAGTTTGGAGAAAGAGTTTAGGTAATACAGATATTTTATCTGAAAATTACTTAAGACACCCGGCTTATTCAGATTATCCTGTAGTTGGTGTTAGTTGGTTACAAGCTAACCAATACTGTAAATGGCGTACCAATGCCGTTAACTTAAAGAAGTTAATAGATAAAGGATATGTTAAAAATATTTTTGAAAACGATAGTATTAGAAACTTTTTTGATACCGATGTTTTCTTAGCTGATTCTGATAATCTTTTTGATGGAGATTCTACAATCTACAGAAGAGGGATTAGAACAGGTGGTTCTGCTAAAGGAGGTAGAGATGCTTTTCAGGGTAGAAAAATTACACAAGCAGACGGTGTTTTAAGTCAGAAATACAGATTGCCTACAGAAGCAGAATGGGAATTTGCTGCTAAAGCGAATATTGAAAATAGAGAATACAACAATATTAGAGGTAGAAAAAAATATGCTTGGGATGGTAAATATTCTAGAGAAACCAGCAAAAGACATAAAGGAGACCAAATGGCTAACTTTAAACAAGGAAAAGGTAACTATAGTGGTTTGTCTGGTTGGAGTTCTGATGGATCTGACATTCCTATTAAAGTAAAATCGTATCCACCAAATGCATTCGGACTGTATGACATGTCTGGAAACGTTGCTGAATGGGTATCTGATGTGTACAGACCTATTATAGACAGTGAAGCAAACGATTTTAATTATTTTAGAGGTAATATTTTCACCAAAAAGATGATTGATAAAGATGGTAAAGTTGTTATTGTGAATAGCAATAGTAATGCAGAAGTAGAATATGATACTTTACCGAATGGCATAATAACTCCAAAACAATTACCTGGAACTATTAAATACATTCCTATTACTAAAGATGATGCTACTTTAAGAAGAAACTTTTCTGTTTCAGACAATACTGATATAGGTGATGGTGATTTAAACTCTTCTAGATTCTATGAAGATGAACAAGATCAGTTTGGTTCTAAACCAAGCATGTACAACTCTCCTAAGAATCCAACGAAGGAAGTAGATCCAGAAACGGGTGAAGAGATTTCAGTAAATGATGACAAAAAAAGAACTACTTTAATTAGTAATAGAACAAGAGTATACAAAGGTGGTGCTTGGTCTGATAGAGAATACTGGTTAGACCCGGCTCAAAGAAGATATTTGCCAGAATATATGGCAACAAACTTTATTGGTTTTAGATGTGTTACAGACAAAGTAGGCCCTATGTCTTCATCTAAAAATAAGAAAGCAAGAAACTCAGCGAGATAATACACTATTTATAAAAGAACACAACCTCACTGTATGTATTACAGTGAGGTTTTTTTATTTTTAAAAGATGAAAATCGAAGACATTTACCAATTATTCACCCAACATTTTCTTGTAGACACGGATACTAGAACTATTAGAAAAAACACTATTTTCTTCGCCCTAAAAGGCGATAATTTTAATGGAAATGCATTTGCAGAAGAAGCTTTAAAGCAAGGCGCATCTTATGCCATAATAGATGAAGAAAAATATAATAAACATCCTCATACTATTTTGGTTGATGATGTTTTAGAAACACTACAAGCATTAGCACAATACCACAGACAAGAACTCGCTATTCCTATAATTGGTCTTACAGGTAGTAATGGTAAAACAACGACCAAAGAGTTGATAAACGCCGTATTATCTACAAAATATAAAACGAGTGCCACCAAAGGAAATCTAAACAATCATATTGGAGTACCTCTTACTCTACTCTCCATGACGCCTGAAACTGAAATAGGCATTGTAGAAATGGGCGCAAATCATAAAAAAGAGATTGCATTTCTGTGTACTATTTGTAAACCTGATTTTGGTTATATCACCAATTTCGGAAAAGCACATTTAGAAGGTTTTGGCGGAATTGAAGGAGTTATAACTGCTAAGAGTGAATTATACGCCTATTTAAAAGAGCATAATAAGACTGTCTTTATAAACCCACAAGATCCGATACAAGTGGACAAGACAAAGAGCATAGAATCTATTCCGTTTCTAGAAACTTTGCAATTTATGGAGGTAAATCCGTTTGTAAAATTAGCTTTAAATTCTAACGAAATACAAAGTAACCTAATCGGGAAATACAATTACACAAACATCGCTGTTGCTTGTACCATTGGAAATCACTTTAAGGTTTCTAATCAAGATATAAAAGCTGGAATAGAAAACTATACCCCAGAAAACAATCGTTCGCAAATCATTAAAAAAACAACGAATACCATTATTTTAGATGCTTATAATGCGAATCCTACAAGCATGAAAGCTGCCTTAGAAAATTTTGAAGATATTAAAGCTGAAAGTAAAACCGTTATTTTGGGTGATATGTTCGAGTTGGGAAAAACGAGCTTAGAAGAACATCAAAATATAGTAAACTTTGTAGAGAGCCTGCACTTTAACAATTGTTTTTTTGTTGGCGCAAATTTTCATCAAACCAAAACAAAGAACTCGTTGTTTAAAACGTTTGAAGACTTATTAAGCTACCTAAAAAACAATCCTCTTAAACATCAATCAATTCTGATTAAGGGTTCAAGAGGAATGCGTTTAGAAAGACTGTTAGATGCTATTAGTTGATATTATTGCCAAAAAAACATAAGATTGCTTCGATTTTGGAAACAACAATCGAGACCACAACATTATTCCAAATAATTATAATTTAAAATCAAATGTCTGCCATTTCTCGATAAAAATATTATATCGGACACTACTATTATTTGATATTATTTCTATGATATTCTAATAAGTTATCAATAGGTCTCTGTATGACATCAGTAATAACTAAATTGTTTTTTACAGCCATTTCTTCTAAAATATCTCTAAAGTAATGCGCTATAGAACCAATAAAGTAAATTGGTGTTTCTGCAGTTTTGTTGTAAGGCAAAATTCTATATTTAAAAAACTCTTGAAAACCTGCTGTAATAATTTCTTTAATATATTTTTCTTCTTTAAAATCGAACATAAACTTTGCAAAAGATGCTAAATACATATTCGGGTTTGGTTCTCTATATAAATTTTTCTTAATATAGTCTGGATCAAGATCAAACTCTTCTTTAAATTTCTCAGCAATTTCTACTGGCATATTGTTATAGAAATAATCGATAATCAATTTTTTACCAAAGTAATTACCACTTGCTTCATCCATTAAAATATATCCTAGAGAAGGTACTAACATTTCCATGTTTTTACCATCATAATAACAACTATTAGATCCCGTACCCAAAATACAAACTAAAGCTGGTTCATTACCTGTTGCCGCGTAAACAGCCGCTAACATATCTTCTGAAATAACTATTTTTGCATTCACAAAGATAGACTCTAAGATAGTTTTTAAAATCTGAATAGGCTTAGGAGTACCACAACCCGCTCCATAAAAATGAATCTCTTCTACATCGTCTTTAACATTAATTAATTGAAACATGTTAATGATTCTGTTATAAAGTTCTTCTGCTGGAACTATAGCAGGATTTAAACCAAGTGTCCTTGTTCTAAACGCCTCTTCCTTATTTTTATTTATAGCAATCCAGTCTGCTTTTGTAGAACCTCCATCTGCAATTAAAATCATAATTATATTGTTTTACTCAAAGATATTACAACTAAAATTGATATACAATAAGAAATCAATATTCAATCGTTTTCGTATTAAATATTTTATTTTGATTGAGTATAACATTTATGAAACACGTTAAATTATTGTAAATTTGTTCTAAAATAATGATATGATCTTTTTTAAAAAGAAAGAAATTCCTTTAATCGATTTTTTTCCAGATGGCTTTATAGATATCCATTCACATTTACTGCCAGGAATTGATGATGGAGCAAAAAATATAGAAACCTCTATAGCATTAATAAATAAGATGCGATCTTATGGTATTAAAAACATCATCACAACACCTCATGTGTTGGGAGATCTTTATCAAAACTCTTCGGATACTATAAAAGACAAACTTAGAGAAGTACAAGAAGAGTTACAAAGAAGAAATATTACAGATGTTTACATACAAGCAGCTGCAGAATACATGATGGATGAACAGTTTTCTGAATTATTAGAAAAGAATGACATTCTTACATTAAAAGACAATTATGTTTTGGTAGAAATGTCTTATTTCAGTGCGCCAATTAATCTTTATGAAATTCTCTTTGAAATACAAGTTAAAGGATACAAACCCGTTTTAGCGCACCCTGAGCGCTATAGTTTTCTTCACAATGACTTTACCCATTATTATAAATTAAAAAAAGCAGGTTGTTTGTTTCAGTTAAATTTATTATCCCTTACAGAGCAATATGGAAAAGGAGTGCAAAAAGTATGTGAAAAAATATTAAAAGAAAATTTATATGATTTTGTTGGTACCGATACACATCATAAGAACCATTTAGAACTTCTAAAAAAGATAGGAACTAAAAAGAATTTAGAAAAAATTAAGCATCTCTTAAGTAACAATAAAAAATTCATATAATAAAAAAGCATCCAATTGGATGCTTTTTTTGTGAATCTATATATAGATTATTATTAAAATTTTAATTCAGTATGACAAAGTCAGACCACTTTTTTAGCTTAAAATTCTTTTATACCAAGGTTTTTTAACGGTTTCTACATAAGCGTTTCCATAACCGTAACCATATCCGTAACCATAGCCATAACCTCTTGTCATGTCTGTATCATTTAAAACAATAGCCATATTTGGTAATTTCTTTTCATTGTATAACGTCTGCGCAACATTTAACATGCGTTTATCTAAATAATTAGCTCTAGAAACATATAAGAACATATCTGCATACTTAGAGACCAACAAGGTATCTGTTACTAAATTTACAGGTGCAGTATCTACAATAATATAATCATAGTCATTTTTAACCTCTTCAAATAACTCTTTTACCTTAGAATGCAATAATAATTCAGCAGGGTTTGGCGGAATAACACCAGATGCGATAATATCTAATCCTTTAATTTCTGGAATAGAAAACTTGATATCATCTAAAGAAATTTTTTCGTTTGTAATAAAATTGGTAATTCCTTTGCGTTCTGGTATCCCTAAATATTCTGTAACTTTAGGAGCCCTAAGGTCCAATCCTATTAATAATACCTTTTTATTAGAAAGTGAAAGTGCCGCTGCAAGATTAATGGAGATAAAAGATTTCCCTTCTCCACTGGTAGTGGAAGTAATAAAAATTGTTTTGCCTTCATTACTTTCTTTAGTAGGCAACATAAAATCTAAATTGGTTCGTATCAAACGAAAGGCCTCTGCTGTACTTGTTCTTGCATCGTTTCCAATAACAACTTTCTCATTAGTTTCAGAATGTGGTACATCTCCTATGAAAGGCACCGTAGTTAATTCTTCTATATCTTTTCGAGTGTGTATTTTGGTATCTAAAAGGTCTTTAACATAAATAATTATAAAAGGAATTATTACACCTAGTAATAACGCTGCTAAAAAGATTATTTTCCTTTTTGGAGAAACTGGGATTCCGTTACTATATGCTACATCTATAATTTTAGCATTTGGCACCGTAACCGCCAGAGAGATGGCAGTTTCTTCCTTCTTTTTTAATAAATAAGAATACAAACCAGAAATAATTTCTTGTTCTCTTTCTATATCAATATAACCTCTTTCTAAATCAGGAATTGCAGATACTTTAGCGTTTACTTTATTGGCTTCTTTAGTAATTTGAGCATACTGTGTTTCTAAGGAGGCAATTAAATTTGAAATGCTATTTCTTAAATTGATTTTTAAAGAATTAATTTCTTTTTGGTATTGTATAATTTGAGGATTTTTATCACCTGCATTTACACTTAAGCGATTCTTATACACCACTAACTCATTATAGGCTTTTATAGAATTTGAAATAGAACCTTCAGAAAACCCTAAATTTTGTGGTAAAGTTTCGTCGATATTAGACTGATTTTTTATATTACTTAAAACACCTTCTGCAATATTTAATTGTGTTTTTATATTTATTAACTTTTCATTATTTAAAGAAGCTGTTTGCAAAGCTAACTCTCCTTCGGCAGAAAGTCCCGTAATCTTATTATCTGTTTTAAAATTCTTTACTCTATCTTGTATCTCATTTAAATCTTTCCCAATAGCCGATAATCGTTCATCAATAAAAACTTTTGTTTTTTGAGAAACTTCACTTTTATCTTTAATCGCATCATAATTGTACTGAGTGACTAGTTCGTTTAAAAAATTTTCTGCTTTTTCTTTTATGGGGTGATTAAATGATAAGGTTAAAACACTTGAGTTTTTATCTACTGCACTCACATTAACAGCATTTTTATAGTCGTCAATTACTTTGTTTCTTTTTAAAATACTCACATAAATTTCATGTGTTTCTTTAAATTCAAAATTTTCTGTTTGTAATACTTTAAAGTTCCCAAAATCAGAAGTAATTATTTCGTCAAAAGAATGTTCAGAAATCAAATTATCTTCCACATCTTTTAATTCTAATTTATTTGCTGAGGAAATATTAACGGTAAAAGAGGTATCTTTTTCAACTTTTATAAAAGGTTCTTTATTAGCTTCAAAGATTATTTTAATTGGATTTTGTTCATAAATCTCAGTTCTCTTTACTCTTCCTTCCTGAAAATATACAGTTGTTAAATTAAGCGTATCTACTACCGCTCCAATAATCTTACGAGACTTTAAAATTTCTATTTCATTATCCGTATTATTGGAAGAGCTTCCACCAACAATTCCCATATCTTTAAAAGCCTCCAATTCTTGTGAAATTCCAGACTTTTGGTTGTCTTTTATAAGAATTGATGTAGATGCACTATATTGAGCTGTACTGTATCTTAAATACATGAAAGCAACAAATAGCGCAATAAGACCACCTAATACAAACCATTTCCAATGAAATAGATACTTCTCTAACTCTTCACGAATGTTTAAAGTAGGTTCTTCACTACCATTAAAAACAGTATTTTCTTTATGATCTAGCATTGTTTATCTTGTTAAAATAGATATTAAGGTAATAATCAAACTTGTAACGGATATAATTAAGGTTGTATTCGAATTGGAGGAAGCAGACTGAATTCTAGCTTTATTATGTTCCACATAGACTACATCATTTTGTTGTAAATAAAATACGGGAGAAGTCAAGGTTTTATTAGACAACAAATTCACTCTATATTGTACCTTTTTATTACTTTCTTCTCTAATAACCAACACATTGTCTCGTTTCCCTGAAATATTCAAGTCGCCTGCCAATCCTATCGCATCTAGTATACTTACTCTTTCATTCGGAATTGTAAAAGTACCTGGGTTTTTAACATCTCCATACACCGTCACTTTAAAATTAGCAATGCTTATATTAATCGTAGGACTAGCAAGGTAATCTGGAGATAATTTTTCTTTAAATAGCTCTAAAGCATCTTCCCTTGAAACTCCACCTAACTTTAACTTACCTAACACAGGGAAATCTATTTCTCCCTTACTATCTATTAAATACGTCTGTTGTTTAGGGATTCCTGTTGCTGTACCCGTAGTTCCAAAAGTTACTGCTGGTAGATTAAAAGGTAAGGTTGCTTCAATATTTTCTGAAGAAATGGTGATTTGTAACAAATCATCTGGCTTAAAAATTGTTTCAAAATTATTACTCACATTAAGCTGTTCAATCTCATCAAATTGAAAATAGGCAATATCTTTGTTAGAAACACAAGATGACATTACAACCACTAACAAAAAGAGAATCGTTCTAATTCTAATCATTTATACATTTTTTTTTTGCGAAAATACTATTTTATTTTAACTTACTTGAGCTTAACATCTAATATCTCAAACTCTGAGTTATTAGAGACATACTCAGGAACTAACGTCTTCATTAATGCCACCAATTCACTATTGTTTAATTTGTCAAAATTAAGGGCTAAATCATCTATTTTAATTTTAACAATTGAGTTGTCTAACTTTTGCGTTTTTGCAATCATTATTTTATTATGGTAGGTTTTTGTAGTGTTCTCTCCATCGGCTAATAACTCTTCATATAATTTTTCTCCAGGTCTTAAACCTGTAATTTTGATATCAACATCTTCTGGATATCGCAAACCGGATAAATAAATCATTCTTTTGGCAATTTCAAAAATCTTCACAGATTTCCCCATATCAAAAATGTATATTTCACCACCTTTCCCCATCGTTCCAGCTTCTAAAACTAAGCTACACGCTTCAGGTATGGTCATAAAATACCTGGTAATTTTTTTGTGTGTTACTGTTAAAGGCCCTCCATTTTCAATTTGTCTTTTAAATAAAGGAATTACCGACCCATTAGATCCCAAAACATTTCCAAATCTAGTAATGGTAAACTTCGTTTTCTTAGAAATTTTACTTACACAACTTATATATAATTCTGCAATACGTTTAGAAGCTCCCATTACATTGGTGGGGTTCACCGCTTTGTCTGTAGAAACCATTACAAACCTTTCTATGCCATATTCATGAGATAAATCTGCTATATTTTTTGTTCCTAACACATTTACTTTAATGGCTTCATACGGCGATTTTTCCATTAGAGGAACGTGCTTATATGCAGCTGCATGAAAAACCCTTTGAGGTTTATATTTTTTAAAGATACGCTCTACTTTAAACCGGTCTCTAACATCAGAAACAATGGCTACAAAATTAGTGATTCCTTTCTGAATTAACTCCTGTTGTAAATCATACAAAGGAGACTCTGCTTGATCTATAAGCACTATTAATTTACAATTATATAAACTTAATTGTCTAGAAATTTCACTTCCTATAGAACCAGCAGCACCAGAAACCAATACAACTTTATTATTCACTTCTCGTTGTACAATCGGATTATCAATAATAATAGGTGCTCTATCTAATAAATCTTCGATCTTAATTTGTCTAATTTGATTGGCGTTTAAATCTCCATCTATCCATTTAGATAAAGGAGGTACTATTTTCACATCAATATCTAGGTTTATAAATTTATCAGTAATTGCTAATAATCGATTTGGCTTGATATTCTGAATAGAAATAATCACTTGATCAACGGAATGCTTTTCTATAAATTTTTTATTAATTACATTAGAGTTAAAGATCAATACTCTATCAATTTTCTTTCCTATTTTATTTTTATTGTCGTCTATAAAACCGATAACATCATAATTATTTTGTTTATCCCTATTTAACGCATTTAAAGCAATAATACCTGAGTCACCTGCTCCATAGATTAAAACATTATGAATTGTATCTAATTCTGTGGATAGTACTTCAAAAAAAGCTTTAAAAATAAATCTACTTAAAATAAGAACTAAAGTAGTTACTAAATAATGGATAATAATAATGGATTTTGGAATGTAAAAAGAATCGATTACTTTAAAAAAAACATTAAAAGTTACGGCCAAAAGTAGTAACAAACAGACTAATGAACTTGCAATAAATACATTAAAAGCATCTCTAATACCCGTATGTCTTATAATCCCCTTATAAGAGCCTACTGTTAAAAAACTTATCAGCGCAAAACCTAAAACATAAGGTATTTGATTTAATAAATTAGAGATGTTAAAATTAAAGCTTACATTAAAACGTATAAAATAGGCAATAAAAAAAGCGATAAAAACTAAAGATAAGTCTATCAATAAAACTAGCCATTTAGATGCATATTTATTTAAGGTTCGAAGAAAAAAGGTTCTTATCATTTTTTAGTTTTCTAGTTTTTTTTTTACAAATCTACAAAAATTTCTTAATGCATTCTGAGATTCTGATTAAATCATTTTTTAGGAGAGTAGATCCAGATGGAAGGCAGATTCCTTTTTGAAATAAATTTTCTGCAATTTCACCACCATAGTACGGATACTCTTTAAAAACAGGCTGTAAGTGCATTGGTTTCCAGAAAAAGCGAATTTCAATATTGTTTTTCTTAAGTACATCCAACAGTTTATGCTTTGTAACAGCAACCTCTTCAACTTCTAAAAGAATACAGCTCAGCCAATGATTAGACACAATTGATGCTGAATGCTCTTTTAAGAAAAATACTCCTGAAAAGTTCTTAAAAGATTCTTTATAAAAATCATTAATGATACGTCTTTTTTTTAGGTATGTTTTCAGCTTTTTAAGTTGGGCAATTCCAATAAGGGCACCTAAAGAGTTCATTCTGTAGTTATACCCTATTACTTTGTGTTCATAATGCCTTTCATTTTCCTTAGCTTGTGTGGCATAAAAAAAGGCTTTTTCTTTTTCAATTTCTGTATTGCAAATTAATGCTCCGCCTCCTAAAGTAGAAACAATCTTATTATTATTAAAAGAAAGAATTCCAAAATCTCCAAAAGCACCACATTTCTTCCCTTTGTACTCTGCACCCAAAGCTTCGGCAGCATCTTCAATTAAAATGATATTGTATTTACGAGAAATAGCAACTATTTCATCAATTTTTGCTGGCATACCATACAAATGGACAACAACAATTGCCTTTGGTTTTTTCCCTTTTAAGATTCTATCTTTTATAGCGCGCTCTAATTGAATAGGACACATATTCCAAGTATCCTGCTCACTATCGATAAAAATAGGGGTTGCATTTTGGTAAATAATTGGGTTTATAGTAGCAACATAAGTTAACGATTGACATAAAACCTCATCTCCTTTTTCTACACCACTTAAAATTAACGCCAAATGAATAGCAGAAGTTCCAGAATTTACTGCTAAAACACTTTTCTTATAATCATAATACTTTTCTAAAGATTTTTCAAATTCTGCAACAACATCAATATCTATTGATGAAAAAGAAGTTTTTAAATCAATATTTATATGAGACTCAGATAAAGGAATTTTATGTTGCATTGTTCATTTTTGCTTTTTTAGCAAGCAATCTAAAAAGGAAAATATAAAGTATAATAAAAAGTACAATCACACCAAAAAATACTATTAATTGAGTTGACAACTCTAATTTATATGTTTTAAGGATGGTGAAATTTACAACTAACTGAAGTACTGCATACCCCATAGAAACTTTTAAATGTGATATTTTAGATACATCAACCAATTTTTGATACACATGGTGCCTATGAGGATCTAAAACACTTTCCTTCGTATAGACAATTCTATATAGCATTGTAAGAGCTGTATCTACTCCATACACTAAAATTAACAATAAAAATATTGGAGATTGTAATTTTAAAACAAATAAAAATCCGATAAAAAAGAGCAACATCCCTATGGCGATACTCCCAATATCTCCTGCAAAAAAAAGTGCTTTTTTTCTGAAATTATAAAAACCAAAAACCAGAAGAGACAAACCAGAAAATACAATTAAATCTGTATGAACGATGGCCTCATTTAAGTTGATAAAATACATACCAGATAATACAGCCAAACTATACATGCCTGTAACACCATTAATACCGTCCATAAAATTGAACATATTAATTACTGCAACCCCCAACACTAAACAAAGTACTGAATAATACAATGGAAAAACAGGGAACGCTGCTTGAAATAATATTAAGGATATAGCAATTATTTGAAAAGGAAACCGAACTCTTGAACTTAACGTGTAGATGTCATCTAAAAAACTAACGAAAGCAATTAAAAACAATCCTAAAACAAAAAAGGGATATTGAAAATCATTCAAAAAGAAGAATAATAAAATTGCAATCGGAAAAATAATTCCCCCTCCACGTATTGTTACTTTCGTATGCGAACTTCTTTCATTAGGTTTGTCTACAATATTAAATTTATTAGCCAACTTTAAATACACAAAAGAGGCTACAATTAATATACATAAAACGATTAAATTCTTCTCCATAAACTTAAAATGATGCTATTGTTTTTTTGATTCCTTCTTCTACTGATAAAGGTAATTCTTTTTGAAGTGCTTTTTTTATCTTTGAATTAGAAACTTCATAATTTTCGGTCAATTTTTGTAATCTTTCAGAATTTACAGGTAAAGGCAATACATCACCTATTTTTGCAAGAATATTCACAAAAAACTTCGGAATATTTAAAACTTTTGCAGGTTTTCCTATTCCATTGCCAATTGTTTGCACCAATTCCGTTGTAGATAAAGAAGCATCATCAGCTACATTATAGATACCAGATGGTACACTTGTATTCTCTATCAATTCATTAATTATAAAACATAAATTTTCTACAGAAACAAAAGATCTTGCATTTTCATATTTACCAAAAGGATACGGAATTCCTTTAGACACAAAACTATACAATAAATTTAAATTCCCTTTATTATTAGGCCCATGAATCATGCAAGGTCTTAAAATATACACTCTTTTGTTGTCAGGAATTTCTTGTGCTAAAATATATGTTTCTGCGGCTAATTTAGACTTTCCATACACCGTAACTGGGTTTGGCTTTACTTCTTCTGTTAAAAGACCTTCTACTTCGTCTGCAGCAGCTTTTACAGAACTCATGTATATAAATACCTCACAATCACTTTGTAAAAATTGATTGAAAAGTGTTTTAGTCAATTCTGTATTTACTTCAAAATATTCTTTGTCTTCAGATGTTTTTTTTAAATCGTGGGCTTTCCCTGCTAAATGAATAAAACTCTTAGCTTGGTTAAGTTGCTTTAAACTTAAAGTTTCATAACTAAGCTCTTCGTTCTTTGGTGTTCTAGATACACCAACAGTTTCTTTTTTCTGTCTCTTAAAATAGTCTATCAAATTAAGGCCAACAAAACCTTTATTTCCTGTAATGATATGTAAGTTACTGTTCATCAATTACTTTTTATTTAAATACCCTATTATTTTCCAGAAACCTCTTAACTGTACTTTTAAATAACTAAATTTTATATTGTTTCTAGTCAATGCTTTTTTAATTTCTTTTGAAATTAATTGATAACTACTAAAACCAGAACTACTTACACCACCTATTAACATAGATGTCGTTGTAATATCAGAAAATTTCCAAGTGATCTTATGTTGTAAGAAAAATCGAGTAATTAATTCATAATCTGCACCAATCGTAAAATCTAAATGGTAAAGCCCATATTTTTTAAACAAATCTTTTTTAAAAAATATCGCTGGATGCGCTGGCATAAAACCAATTTTCAGCTTCTCTGGATCCCAGTTTTTAGCAGAATATTTTCTTACTGTTTTTCCTTCTTCATTAAATTGTAAAATATTACCTACAGAAGCATCTATTTCTTTATTTTCTAGATGAAAATTTGCTATATTTTCTAACACATTGTCATCTGTAAAGATATCATCAGAATTTAAAATACCTACTAAATCTCCAGTAGCTATTTTAATACCTTTGTTCATGGCATCATACAAACCTTTGTCTGGTTCAGAAACCGATTGAGATACTAATTCTTTATATTTTTGTACAATATCTAATGTAGTGTCTTTAGAACCTCCATCTACAACAATATATTCTATATTATTATAAGTTTGACTTTGTACAGATTTAAAAGTCTTTTCAATTGTTTTAGCACTATTGTAACAGACTGTAATTATAGATATTTTCATAAAAACTATTCTACTATATTTCTTTTTCTAATTTTTATTGCTGGATTTCCTTGATATATTGAATATGCTTCTAAATCTTTATTTGCTATAGACCCCACAGCTAGAATAGCATGAGAATTTAAAGTGACCCCTGGACACACCACAGATTTAGCACCAACCCAAGAACCTTTTTTTAATGTTATTTCTCCTAAAAGTAAATCAAAAGAAGATTTTTTATAATCATGATTGCCACATAATAACATAGCTCCTTGAGAAATACAAACATTATCTTCAATTTTCACTTTAGCTAGATTATCAATCCAAACATTTTCACCAACCCAAACATTATCACCCACTTCTAATAACCAAGGATATTTTACGTTAACACTTTGCTTGATAGCGACATTATTTCCAATTTTTGCTCCAAATAACCTAAGAATAAAAATCTTTAAACTTGATATTGGGTTTAAAGGATTTATTAAAAAAAAAATATTTATATAATACCAAATTAATATCTTAATTTTTGAACCAGGTTTATACCAATCATTATTATAATTTGACAGTTTAACTTTTTTCATTTTGTTTAATTTAAATGAATAAAGTCAGGTTTTTCTATTTTATTAGACACCCATTCATACATTTTAATCATTTTCTTGGAAACTTCTTCCCAAGTAAACTCTTTTTTAACCAGTTCATACCCATTATTACCTATAACAGCTAATTCTTCATCTGTTAATAAATTTATACAGGTGTTTAACCCTTTCAAAATACCTTCTTTAGTTGATGTTATTTCAATTGCAGCTTTTTCATTGAAACCAATATCTAAGTTACACTCTTTAGTCATTAATACAGGGACTTTATAAGACCATGCTTCTAATATTGTCATGGGTAGACCTTCACTATAGGATGGTAAAATAAACAAAGATGCTTTTTCATATAATTCTACCTTATCCTTCCCAAAAGCCCCACCTATAAATTCTATTTTATTTTGATTTAGATTTAAGTTTTTATTAATTTTATTGATTTTTAATTCATAATTACCTTCATCTGGACCAACAATAATAAGATTCCAATTTTTTGAATGAACTTCTGCCCAAGCTTCAATTAAATTATCTAGCCCTTTTTTAGGGTGTAATCTAGCCAAGAAAAGAATATTTTTTTCAGATTTGGTATTATAACTTATATTTAATGGTAAATTTATACCATTGGGTATAATTGCTATAGGTACTTTTTTTGAAATTTTTCTTATATCCTCATATTCTTGAGTACACAACGCATGAACACAATTTGCAGAATTAATATTTCTTTTTTCAAACAATAAAAGTGTAATTTTCTTTTTAAAACTACCATTATTTAATGCCCATTTATCTAACATTCCATGAGGAGAAATTATTTTATAAAACCTATTATTTCTATTCAATTTTAACAATAAAATTGAAGAATACATCCATAATGAATGAAGATGTATTATCGAATCTATTTCAATATTATTAAATAAATAATTTTTAATTTTTTTAGAATAAAAAAAAGCATTTTCTTTTTTGAAGCCGATTGACTCACCATTTAATTTTAATCTATCCTCCTGATAGTTTTCATCTTCAAATCCTATAAAAGTTAATTCTTTATTAAAGTAATTTTGTGATACTTTAGAATAATATAACTCCTTAAGTACAGTAAAAATACCACCTCCTTGTCTTGATAAAAATAAATTTATTATATATACTTTCATAACTATTTATTCAATATTTTTTTCATGATTTCAACCTGATTATAAGGATTGTATTGATTATCGATTACAGTATAACAATCCTTCCTTATTACTTTTCTTTCAAGATTAGAGTTTATCCAATTAAAAATGACTTTTTCTAATGATTTAATATTATTTTCCTCAAAAAAACAACCTGTACCCCCTTCTTCTATTACTTCTACTTCTGGCATTTGATTAAAAAAATTAGAATGCGTACAAACAGGAGTACCAAAACTTAATGCATGTATTGCTGTTAAACCTACATTTCCAGGAGAGACACAAAGTTCTGAATTATAAATAAAGTTAGCTAACTTTTCTTCATCATAACAAGCTCCGTAAAACTGAACGTTGCCTTCTAAGTTTAAATCTTTTACTAATTCTTTTAGTTCTCTTGTTATTTCTGAGTCTCCTTGTCCTATTAATAACAGGTTTAACTTTTTATCTGTTTTGTTTATATTGAAAATTGCATTTATTAGTAGATCTAATTTTTTAACACGTGTTAACCTACCTACAAAAATGAGATAAGGTAAATCTATATTAAAAAAAGTTAACTCCTTACTTTCTGCTTGTAAATCATTGAAAGACTGAAGCTTTTTTCTAATATTAAGATGCTTATCATAATTTAAAGAGTTAAAAATTACTAGCATTTTTTCTGATTTAATGCCTTCCTCAATTAACAGTTTTTTGGCTCTTCTTTCATATAGTAATATTTTATCAGCAGTTTTATAAAAGAAAACTCTAATTTTCTTTTTTAGATAAGATTCATTACCATAAATACCGTGTGTCCAATACACTACTTGTATTCCCCTAATTTTACAAATTAACATTGCTAACCAAGTGGAAATAACTTGAATTTCCCCCAAAAAAATAGCAGTATGAAATTTATCTTTTAAACAACTTTTAACAACCCCACTTTGCCAAATTAAAATTCTTTTCTTTAACCAGTAATTTTTTATAATATGAAGCCTATCAGAATATTTTTGAAAACTATCCTTTTTAAAGTCAATTTCTTTTATATTCAGCTTATTTTTTATTGCAAAAAAGAAGTGAAACTCAAAAAAATTAGAGTTTAGTAACTTTTCCCACAATAAGCTCCTGTAGTGTGAAGGAATGTTCGTGAAATTATGTACTTTTTTTCGCATATCTTTTTCCAATAATACTAAATTATAAAATAACTACTTGTATGTAAAAAAGTTCCACTTGAACAACTAATTTACATCTCATTATTGCAAAAACAATAACCTATTAAATATCCTGATTAGTCTATAAATAAACTTTTCACTTTATTTACTCCCAATTCATTATTTTTTAAATGAATTTGTTCTATATTAAGAAATATATCGGAATAATTTTTATCGATACCTTTAATTTCTTCGGATGTATTTACAATCAAAACATCTAATTTATTGTCAGATATAATTCTATTAATTTTAGAAGTTTTAAGGTCATCATTTAATACTAATACTGGAATCGCTTGATGTACAATTCCTAATATCATTACATGTAATCGATTTGTTAAAACATATTTAGCAGTATTATAATAAGGAATTTCATTATATTTTAAACAACTTGCTTTAAACAAAACATTTTCGGATTTAAATTTTTCGTACAGAAACTTATTAAATTCATAATCAGATTCAACTTGAAAGCAAAACTCAATAATTAATCCTTTTTCTTTATAGAAAGGGATTGCATCGGTTAAAATACTTATAATTTTATTTTTATACTTCTCACTTTTTAAATCTCTAAAAGAAATACATACTTTCTCTTTTTTTTCATTAGTACCATTTTTACGATCATATAAAAAAGCTACATCTGGTATAAATCTAGCATTCTTATATCCCAAATCTAACAATTCATCTCTATTCTGTTTAGACCTCACCAAATAGTTTTCAAAACATTTATTTGTATTTCTTTGAAACCAACTATCTAATTTAGTTTTTATTATTATATCATTACCCACTAAATTTAATTTCATCTGACCTTTAGACAAATAATTAAACTGGTATGCTAATACTACCGTCCTTATAATGCTCTTATAATCATACCCCACACCACCTGAGGGACCTGGACTTTTAAAATAAAAATCAAACTCCGACCTTACATCAGAAAGTAATTTATACCCAGTGATTCTTTTTAAAGAACCACCATATTCTAACTCAAAATCTTTCACATTGTTCTTAGATATAAGTTCTTTTTTAAAGCTATCAGGTACACCTGCAGCGTCAACATAAACGGTTCCATATTTGCTAATTTCGTCTATTAACATTTTATTTATTAACAAATCCCCTAAATTATCGTGCTGTGTTGCTACTAAAAAGTAAATTTTCATATCTTATAACTTAATTAATTCTTTTGTAAATTCTTGATATTTTTTTTCGGCATTAGATTTTTCGTTCCAATACTCTTTTATCTGTGTTCTTTTAAACTCTTTATTAATAACAACCTCTATGGCGCTGCAAACTTCATTAATAGTAGGGGCACTATTTAATAAAACACCTACACTACTATTAACTATTTCACATGTACCGCCAACATCTGTTGCAATTACAGGTACACCAAAAGACTGTGCTTCCATTATAGAAACAGGAACTCCCTCCGATTCAGAAAGATTTACAAAGACGTCTATAGCATTCGTTTTATAAAATGTGTATATTTCTGTATTTAAAACATAACCTCTTAAATCAATTTTTAAATTATCTAAATTTAAATGACCTACAACTTTTTTTAAGTTTTCCATTTCTACTCCTGTACCAAAATGAACCCAACGAACTACAACATTTTTATTCTTAGTGGCATAAGAAACTAAAGAATCTAATAACAAAAAGATTCTTTTTCTATGAGTTACTTGAGAAACACTTATAACATTTAATTCGTTTTCTTTAGAACTCTTAGACAATTGATTTCTATCATACACACCTAAACGTGCTATTTTAATTTTAGTAGTATTACCATATCTTTCTTCTAAGTATTTTTTTCCGTCCTTAGATATGGAGTACAAAACTTCTAACCTATCTATACTTTTTTGTCGGTAAGGAAATATCCCATGTTCGTCCTCATAAATATCCCATCTGTGTGCTCTTGTTATAACTTTAAAATCTAAATTAAGCTTGGTTTTCACCCTCTGTAAAGAGTTTACAAAATGACAAAACCAATAAGAATATACAATGCTATTTGAAAAATCTATATTTGTATTTTCACATACTTTTAAATAATAGACATCGTATGTGGCATATCGTATTATATTTTTAAAATCTCTTAATGATTTTATTTTATTCAAATGATCCCATAAAGTTCTAATAAAAACACCATTTATTAAAGCAATAAAAAAACTTATTATTTGTTCTTTTTTACTATAAATAAAACTTTTATTAATTTCTACATTATCAGGAGTTTTTCTTAAGAATTCATCTTCGAATGCTGGACAAACAACTATCTTTTTAAAAACCTTACTTAATTCAATAATTTCAGATTCTAAAAAAGCCTCTGCTTTTCCATAAGGGTATTTTTTTGTGAAAATATAAAGGGTTTTCATTATTATTTATTTTTGTAAAATTTCATAAATTAGTTTCAACTTTTCAACATTATACAAAGCTTTATTAGACTCTTTAACAACATGAACTGTTTCTTTATTTTCTTCTTCCAAAATCTCTATTAATACCTTTTCTAAAGCTCCAACTTTAGTTCTATCATATACTTTTCCGTTATGCTCATTAATAGGTTCATACAACCCACCTACTCTAGAAGTAACTACTTGCTTTTCAAAAGCAAAAGAAGTCATTACAACGCCACTTTGCGTAGCATCTTTGTATGGGCATACTACGGCAATACAGTTTTTAATTAAAGATGCCATTTCATCGTTTTCTATAAACTTGTTATAAATGGTAATACCTGCTATATTTAAATACTCTTCTGGTATAGCATAGTTATAAGCATTTTTACCTGCTATAATTAAATTTACATTGTACTTTTCTTTTAAAACTATAAATGCTTTAATTAAATCTTCAATACCTTTATATTCAGACACTCTACCAAAAAAAAGGAAATAGTTTTCTATAGATGTTTTTTTAGTTTCGTAACTTTTATAAAAATTATAAGGTGTTAATGATAACGTTTCGCTGCGATACCCATAACTTTCAAAAAAAGCTTGCGCAGAATATTTAGAAAAAGTAATAAACTTATTTACTTTAGGGTAGTACACCTTTCTTATTATCTTTCTACGTCTATTTACTTCTCCTGTATGTGCTATCGGGTCATGAACATTTACAAGAATCTTTTTATTTCTAATAAACCAAGACATCCACAATAAATCGATACTTAGATCATCAAAATGAATAATATCTACTTGTAATTTCTGGATATATTTATAAATTTGATAATTATACGAAAAAGAACTTGTGCTTAACCATTTTTTTGGCCCAAAAGAAAAAGAAAAAGAAGCACAATCTTTTGTATACTCTTTATATATATCAATACTCTTTAAGTTCCCTGCAAGATCATTTAAACTATAAAATTTATTTTTTTGATATGATACTTTTTCTTCTAGCTTAAAAATTGTAGCAGAATTTCTATTTTCCGGACAAAGTACTATAACATGTAATTCTGTCTTTTTACTTAATTCTTTTATATATTCTATAGAAAAGTCTAAAAACCAAGGATATGTAAAATAGAGAATTCTCATAAACCTATAATTATTTAGTAAAAGTTGGCAAAATTTCGTTCATCATTGCCAAATATTGTTTTAAATATTTGTCGCTAAATTTTTTACATTTTTCTTTATCAAAACTTTCTATTTTGTCTAAAACTTGGTTTGGTAAAATAGAAACTTCTTTCCCCACAGAAGACACTCTATAATCAGAAAAACCTGCAGTTTTTAAAATATGAGATATCTTACTAGACGAATCTGTTTTATCTATTTCACTGCTAAGACCATAATAATCGAAACTAAAGAAAGGGTTTGCATTATGTAATGAGACTACTATTGGATGCATATTTTGACCAATATACCCTACACTATTTGCAATTAATGTATACCATTCTATTGGGTTTATTGGTAAATCTATAGATTTTGTAACTCCATAAGAAATTAATTTTTCTGGTAATGGTAGTGCAAAAAGTTCATATCCTCTTGCTTTAGCTTCTTTTTCTAAATTAGCCATCCATTCTTCATCTATACCTTTAATTTTCTTTTTAAATGAAACTAATAAGTATTTTTCTGGTAAATTAAATCTTGCCAAAATTTTACTAGAATTCTCTAATACTTCTGGTACATTATTATTAAAACCAAATACAGGGTCTGGTGTTACTACAGGCTTTATTTTATTTTTTGTAATATGTGCAATCATATTACTCGTCCAACTATCTCTTACAGAAATGTATGAATATTTCTCTAAATTCGCTGTCATCTTTGTCATGGTTTTTTGGTTAAAAATGCTATAATTAGCATTTTGAGAAGAACCAGACATTATAACAATTGGTATCTCTTTTTTTAGTTTCTTATAAAAACTACCCCAAAAAGGATTAGGAAACATACGGTCTCTTGTATATCTTTTATAAATAGAAGTGGGTTTAATAAAACCTTTTATTTTAGTTTTTAAAGGAATTTCGAAATGTTGTAAAACGGCATCACTACCTACTATAATACCTTCTATATTATTACTTTCAATTACATTAACTACATCTTCATCTGTTCTACAAAGTGCACTTTCGTTCATGTAATCTAACTTCATAACACGGTGTGCATTTTTCTGTTCTTCAGATACAGAATGTGCGTATAATTCTTCTAATTCTGTTGGTGACCAATTAATAAAAATAGGATTAAAACCTTGTTTTTTTAAATGACTTGCTGTTGATATGGCTTGTAAATTAGCGCCAAAATTAAACACTCCGTTATAAGTTAGTATTCCTATATTCATTTCTTTTATTTTTAATATCTTTTAAACTAAATGTACTTTATAATATGGTGAATATGCCTAATTTTATTTTATCTTTAATATTTTACTTTTCAATAAATTTTCAATTTTATTTCTTTCTATTTTATTCAGAATGATAAAATAAAACAAAACAAATAATGAACTTGTTGAAATTAAACTGGTTGAAACCAACCTAAATAAAGATTCTGATAATTTTAAACTTGGCAAATATGCTAATAATAAAACTAAACTAAAAACAATAAGTTGTTTACAAATAATATTTATAAAAAAAACTTTAAAATTAAAATCAGAAATTATTCTACTGGCAATAATTGACCGAGCGAGTAGTGCAATAAATTCTATTGCTATCATACTAATAATAACATAATATGGTTCAAAGTCAAAGTTTAATAACAGTACTGCTAGCAAAATATTTAATAGATAAATTGAATTTATAACTAAAGTATATACTTTCAACTTTCCTACAGACTGTACACTTAACATGACTCCATTAGAAAGCTGCTTAATTAATGACGCCACTAGTATTAATTGACAAAAAATAACAGTATGCTCAGGCACAACTTTTAACCATAAACCAAGAATAAAATCCATTTCTAAAAATAATGGAACTAATAATAAAGAAAAAATGAAAAATGAAAATTTTGTAGAGTAATCTGCCATTTGTAACATTCGTACTCTATTTCCCTCTCCTTCACTTTTTGTAATTTGTGGGTTAATAGCTTTAAGAAGTGTCATTGCAAAACTAGATATTTGTGCGTTTACCTGATTTGCTACTCCATAAGCTGCATTTATTACGGTACCATAAAAAACATTTAATACAATAGCTATTAATTGATTTCTACCTACAAAAACAAGCGCTCCTAGGGTATTCCAACCTGCAAAGCCTGCCATTTCTTTCATTACAATTTTATTACCACTTTTTAAACTATGTATAGCATTTTTACATTCTTCGTACTTTCTCTTACAATAAACACTTTTAACAATACGCGAAAGTATTAACACCACCGTGGTTAATAAAGAATAAACTATTAATTTATCAAAACTGGTGCTTAGTAAATAAAAAGCTATTAATAATTTTAAAGTCGTTTCTACAAAACCAATAATGCTATCTACCCACATGTCTTCATTTGCATTAATAGCGGCATCGTAAGGCACTGCATTAATTGTAAAAAAAGTACTAAATATCATAAATTGGTAAATAATTTTGGCAGAATAAATTCGATCTTCAGCAATATTTAAAATACCATCAAACAAAAAGAAACCAAAAATTTCTAAAGACACAACAACAATTACACCTATCCATAAATGTAGTGTAATACTTGTTTGAAAAACATCTTTTAATTTATCTATATTTTTTTGCCCCATAGCAATAGACATAAACCTTTGGGTAGCTATGGCCATAGAGACATTTAAAAAAGTTAACAATGATATTACACCCGCTACCAACGTGTATATTCCATAATCTTCCACTCCAAGAGCAGAAAGTACAATTCTTGTAGTAAATAGTGCTACAATAATAGAGTATACCATTTTAAGGTATAGGGCTAGCGTATTTGTAGCAATTCTTTTATTTCCAGTTAATTTCATCGTTAAAGAGAGAATTACAATTTTATTTTAAAAGACTGTTTAGTCTACTATTTCTTTTATTATCAACTTGTTCCCTATCATTGGTACCCAGTACCATAGCCCAAAATACTACTAAAAATATAAAGTACTGATAAATAATAACATGACTAATAAACGAAAAAATAAAAAATATTACTACGGAAACAGCCATTGGTCCAGCAAACTTGTTTTTCCTTTTGTATAACACTAATGCCTTTTTAATTAGTAAATAATGAAGCGTTAAATACGTTAAAAAAACCAAAATACCATAACAGTACATTACTTCTAAAAAATCATTGTGAGCCGAATATCCTTCTTTTGTTAAATACACTACTTGGTTGTCTCCATGTCCTAAGAGAAATTGAATAAAATTAGAGTCTGTAATTCCGTTTATTACTTGCATGTAAATATCCACTCTACCAGAACCTCCATCATTTTGAAGTTTTTCTAACCTATATAAAAAGAAATTATCTTTAGCGGATTCTATAAAATCATACAGTTTCCAAACACTCAATATAACAAAAAGAGAGATAAACACCCTTTTAAGTAAAGAAGCCCTTTTAGGAGATACAACCCCAGTTACAAACAAATAAATAAGTATGGCAAGACTAAAAGCTACAAACCCACCTCTTTTATTTGAAGATAAAATAACAGCTGCTATTAATACAATAGCACTAATTCTTAACCACTTTTTATTTAAACATAAAACTATAGGCAATGTAAAAAGTGGAACATATGAAGAATTATATGATTGATTTTCTACATCTAAAGAAGCTATTATTATATTATATTGACTATAGTATACATATACTAACCATAAAAGTATTGGTACAAATAATTTAGGCAATAGTTGCTTGTAATCGGATTTTACAAAAACAGCATAAAACCCAAAAAAAGTTAAGAAGGGCAATAAAAGCGCCAAACCTCTAAAAATATTTGTTCCTGTAGATTGTTTAGAATCTGGTAAAAATATTAATACTATTGCCATCAGTATTAGCAAAACCTTAAATAGAGTAACTAACTTTGATTGAGCACTAAAAAGACTTTTAAAATTAATGAATATAAAAATTAAATTAACAATCCATAGAAGAAGTACAATTACCCTAAAAAAGAGTTGATTATAATCATCTGAAACATTAATTGCCGAAATTATTTGTTGTCCGTAAAAAATAAATAATAATAAACTAACTACAATATAAACTAAATTTATTTTCTTATACTTTAACATAGGTTTACTTTATAAGTTTTATGTAAAAACAGAAAAACGCTATAGTAGTAAAATTTAAATAGGAGAACAACATTTTTATACACTGATTAATTTTGTCAAATCCTAAATTTTACTCTGCCTGCTTTAAAATTTCATGCCCCGCTTTTAATAAAACAACATCTTTTTTCATGATTGCAACATCCCCTTGCATCATATCTTTTACCAAAGAAGCTAAATCGTGCTCTGGTACCCAACCTAATTCGTTCTTTGCTTTAGAAGGGTCACCAATTAATAAATCTACTTCTGTTGGACGGAAGTAAGATGGATCTACAGATAAAACTTCTTTACCAATTTCTATTTGAAAATCTTTATGGTTACAAGCTACAACATAGGCTTTTTCGTCTACTCCTTCTCCTTTAAATTCTACTTCTATGCCAACTTCACTAAAAGCCAAACGTACAAAGTCTCTTACAGTTGTAGTAACACCTGTTGCAATTACCCAGTCTTCTGGTTTATCTGCTTGTAAAATCATCCACATCATACGAACATAATCTTTCGCATGTCCCCAATCACGTTTTGCTTCTAAATTCCCTAAAAACACTTTTTCTTGTAAGCCTAATGCAATTTTTGCAACCGCACGTGTAATCTTTCTTGTTACAAAAGTTTCTCCTCTTCTTGGAGACTCATGGTTAAATAAAATACCATTACAAGCAAACATATTATAGGCTTCTCTATAGTTTTTAGTAATCCAAAAACCATAAATTTTTGCTACTCCATAAGGAGAACGAGGGTAAAATGGAGAAGACTCATCATAGAAACCTCTTTCATTTTTATTTTCTGGCATCCCTCCATATAACTCTGAAGTGGAAGCTTGATAAATTCTTGTTTTCTTTTCTAATCCTAAAATTCTTACTGCTTCTAAGATTCTTAACGTTCCTAATCCATCTACATTACCTACATATTCTGGAGTATCAAAAGAAACAGCTACATGAGACATTGCCCCTAAATTGTAAATTTCATCTGGTTGGCATTCTTGAATGATACGAGTAAGATTCATTGCGTCTGTTAAATCTCCATAATGCAATTTTAATCTTTGATCAGGATCGTGTGGATCTTGGTATAAATGATCAATTCTATTCGTATTAAAAAGAGAAGACCTTCTTTTAATACCATGTACTATATATCCTTTTTCTAATAATAACTCAGCTAAATATGAGCCGTCTTGTCCAGTAATCCCTGTAATTAATGCTACTTTATTCATAATTTTTTTCGTTGTTCGTTGATCGATTTTCGTTGTTCGATGAACGACAAACGAAAGACGAAAAACGACTTTTACAATTTAACCTCTTTAAAATTTTCAATATTTTTTAAAAACCAAGTGTAGGTTTTTTCAATCCCTTGTTTTAAATCAACTTTATGCTTCCAACCTAAGTTGTGCATTTTAGAAATATCCATCAACTTTCTTGGCGTTCCGTCTGGTTTATCAGCATCCCAAACAATAGTTCCTTGATGTCCTGTTACTTCTTGAATGGTTTCTGCCAATTCTTTAATCGTCAAATCTTCACCAGTACCTATATTGTATAGGTATTCTGGCAATTCATTTTCTAAAGCATACACCACAGCTTCTGCCATATCGTCTACAAACAGAAACTCACGCATTGGCGTTCCGCTTCCCCACAAGGTAACATCTGAATTATTATTCATTTTTGCCTCATGAAATTTACGTATCATAGCAGGTAACACATGAGAAGATTTTAAATCGAAATTATCATGTGTACCATATAAATTTGTAGGCATTAAGCTTACATAATCTTTTTGAAATTGTTTTCTAATTGCCTGACATGCTTTTACACCAGTAATTTTAGCAATTGCATACCATTCATTTGTTGGCTCTAAAGAATCCGTTAACAAATACTCTTCTTTTAATGGTTGCGGTGCAAACTTAGGATAAATACAAGAACTACCTAAAAATATAAATTTTTCAATCCCTACTTTTAATGCGCTATCAATTAAATTATTTTGAATTTGCATATTCTCCATCAAAAACTGGTATGGAAAATTATTATTCGCTAAAATACCACCTACTTTAGCTGCTGCATCAATAACAACTTCAGGTTTCTCTGTATGATAAAAATCAAGAACTGCTTCTTGATCTTTTAAATCAAGTTCTTTACTAGATTTTCCTATTAAATTGGTGTATCCTTTTTTTTCTAAAGTTCTCCATACTGCAGAACCTACCATACCTCTATGGCCTGCAATATAAATTTTAGTATCTTTTTTCATCTTTTTTTATTTCCCTATTTGAAAATACTCAAATCCTTTTTCTTCTAAATTAAAGGCATTGTATTGATTTCTACCATCAAAAATAATCGGATTCTTTAATTGTTGTTTAATTTCTACAAAATCTGGAGATCTAAATTCTTTCCATTCTGTTAACAAAATTAATGCATCTGAGTCTTGTAAAACTTCGTATTTAGAAGTACAATAGGTTATATTTTTAGCATCTTTTAAGTAAAATTCTTTTGACTCCTCAATTGCTTTAGGATCATAGGCTTTTACTTTTGCACCTCTTTTTTCTAATTCTTTAACAATATAAATTGCTGGTGCTTCCCTCATATCATCTGTACCCGGTTTAAAAGCCAATCCCCATAAACCAAAAGTCATACCTGATAAATCTTCTCCAAAACGTTTTACAATCTTGTTGGCAATTACTAATTTCTGAGCATCATTTACATTCTCTACAGATTCTATTAAGTTTGCTTTATATCCGTTTTCTTCGGCTATTTTCTTTAACGCTTTTACATCTTTAGGAAAACAAGAACCACCATAACCTGCACCTGGATATATAAAACTATACCCAATACGTTTGTCTGAACCAATACCTATACGAACCATGTTTGCGTCTGCACCAACTCTTTCACAAATATTAGCAATCTCATTCATAAATGAAATTTTTGTAGCCAACATTGTGTTTGCAGCATATTTTGTCATTTCTGCAGAACGAATATCCATCGTTATAAAACGATCATGCGTTCTAAAGAAAGGTGAATACAATTGCTTCATTAAATCAAAAGCATAGTCAGAATCTGCACCGATAACTACTCTATCAGGTTTCATAAAATCATCGATAGCTGCTCCTTCTTTTAAAAATTCTGGATTAGATACTACGCTAAACTCTAAATCAGATCCTCTTTTATCTAACTCTGCCTGAATAGTAGCTTTTACTTTGTCTGCTGTACCAATTGGCACTGTAGATTTATCAACAACTATTAATCTTTTTTGCATGGTTTCACCAATAGATTTAGCAACAGCTAAAACATATTGTAAATCTGCAGAACCATCATCTCCCATTGGCGTACCAACTGCAATAAAAACAATTTCTGCATCACTGATAGCTTCTCCTAGTTTCGTAGTAAAAAATAAATTTTTATTTTTTACATTCTTTAAAACCATTTGTTCTAAACCTGGTTCAAAAATAGGAATGATTCCTTCCTCTAATTTTTGAATTTTCTTCTGATCTATATCTACACAAGTAACTTTGTTCCCCATTTCTGCGAAACAAGTACCAGATACTAAACCAACATAACCAGAACCAACTACAGCAATATTCATAATTCTTTTTATTTTTTAATATTCAATTTTATTTAAGATATCGTCATAAAAAAACACTTAAAATAAGTGTTTTTCTTTCTAATTATTTTTTAACAACCACGAAGATGATTGTATTTTATCTCCCAAACCATCAATCAAGTCAATATTTAATTCTTTACAAACAGGTGCTTCAGGGATAGAGTTATTGTCTTGATCTCCTCCATTTGCAAAACCTATTTGATACTCTTTTCCATACTTTTCATGAATAGCACGTATAGAAGCACAAACGGTTCTATCGCTATCTACAGAAATCATCGCTTTATCTACAGATTTAATGTTCTCTACAATAAATAAACGCTCTTCTTCTTTTTGAAATTCTTTAGAACCTTTTAACCCTCTTTGAAGATCACTATTTACAATTACAAACAACTCATCTGCCAATGCCTTTGCATTATTAAAATACTCCAAATGTCCTTTATGAATTGGGTTAAAATATCCTGATACTATGATTAGTTTTTTCATCTTTTTTGCAAATATAAATTAAATTATTCCACGGTAAATAGGTGTTTTCACGCTATTATTGGCGAAATATTAAATCATTCTAAAAATGAAATCTTTTCACCAGAATATGTAAAACACTTATTTCTCTTTCTTTTTTAAATTCTCTTTTTCTTGTACCTCTTTACGAAGCCCACTACTAGAAAAACGGTGTTCTCTTTTATTGAAGTATAAGTCGATTCCTTTTTCTTCACAATACTTTCTACCTGTAAATTGTTTGCTAGCGTACTCATCTCCTATAACTCTAACATCTATTTTAAAAGATCTTAAAATATCTTCTAAATCTTGCTCTGTTGCATAAGGAACAATCTCATCTACGTATTTACACCCTTTTAGTTGAATGTATCTTTCTACGACTGACTGTACTGGCATATTCTTTTCCGGACGATCTAAAGTAGGATCTGTCTGTATACCACAAATTAAATAATCACATTGTTCTTTTGCATCTTCTAACATTTTTACATGTCCTGCATGAAATAAATCAAAAGCACTAAAGGTTATCCCAACTTTCATAAGTTTCTTTTTTTTTGAGCAAATATATGTTAATTATTTAATAATTTAATATACACTAGTTTTTTCTTTAGTTTCTTTAGTTTTAATGAAACAAAAAAACACCTACACTCCTAATTAACAATTACATAAATATATTTTTATTAGTAGCAAAAAAGAGATTTACCTTTTCTAAACACAGCAAATAATACTACTTAAAAATCATAAAAATCATAAATCTCTTTAGACTTAAAAAACAATGAAATTCTACAAAATCCAACAAAACTCCTTCAAAATAATTATTTAATAATTAGCACAGTTTAATGAGCTTAGTATTTAATAATTCCACAAAAATCTAAAACAACTTTATCACTATCTGTTGGTAATGTTTTAAATTCGTTATGAGCAACTAGATAAACTATAATATCTGCCTTTTTAAAAGCTTCTTTATAATTTGTAATTTTATAAACATTATGTTCGGTAATATTAGGTTCAACAATAAAGTACTCTTCATTGTTTGTGTTTTGTAAAACTTTTTGGGCAATATATTTTGCTGGAGATTCACGTAAATCATCAATATTTGGTTTAAAAGCCAATCCCATTAAGGCAATACTTGGTTTTCTACCATGCTTTAATTCAAATTTTAATTTCTCATTCTGAATCTTTTCTGCACACCAAAAAGACTTGTAATTATTTACCTCACGAGCCGTACCTATAATCTTAGATTCCATTGGGTAATCTGAGACAATAAAATAAGGATCTACAGCAATGCAATGCCCTCCAACGCCACAACCTGGTTGCAATATATTTACTCTTGGATGTTTGTTTGCTAAATTAATTAACTCCCAAACATTTATATCCGCTTTATCACAAATTAATGAAAGCTCATTGGCAAATGCAATCTGTACATCTCTAGATGAATTCTCTGTTAACTTACACATTTCTGCCGTTCTTGCATTTGTAGCATGCAACGCTCCTTTTACAAATTGCTTGTAAAAATGAATTGCTTTTTGGGTAGATTTTTCATCTACACCACCAATAACTCTATCATTATAAACCAATTCATGCATTACATTTCCTGGCAAAACTCTTTCCGGACAATAGGCAATGTTTAGTTTATCTTTTAACTCTGGTCTTACATCGTAAATAAGTCTTCTCATTTTTTCTGTAGTACCAATTGGCGAAGTAGATTCTATAATATATAAATCGTCTTCTTTTAAAAACGGAATAATATTCTTTGTTGCCAATTCCACATAAGAAATATCTGGCTCATGGTTTCCTTTAAAAGGAGTAGGTACCACAATTAAATAAGTAGCAGCTTCCACTGGTTTTATATCCGCAGTTAAAAAACCTTTTTTCACAGCTTCTTCTACAGCAATATCTAAACTTGGCTCTATGATATGTATTTTACCTTGGTTAATTGTATCTACCACATGCTGATTAACATCTACACCATGAACTTGAATGCCGTTTTGTGCTATTAATGCTGATGTAGGCAAACCAATATAACCTAAACCTACTGTTACAACTTCTACTTGTTTCATTATTCTAAATTTAAAATAAATTCAATAATCCTTTTGCACGCTTTTCCATCTCCGTACGGATTGTGTAAAGAACTCATTGATTGATATTTTTTTGAATCATCTAGCAACGCTTGTGTTTCCTTTACAATCTTATTGCAATCTGTACCCACTAAAATAACAGTTCCTGCTTCTACAGCTTCTGGTCTTTCTGTGGTATCTCGCATCACTAAAACAGGTTTCCCTAAACTAGGTGCTTCTTCTTGAACACCTCCACTATCTGTGATTATTAAATACGATTGATTCATCAACCAAACAAAGGATGGATATGATAATGGTTTTACTAAATAAATATTACTAACATCGCCTAACAATTCATTTACGGGCTTTAATACATTCGGGTTTAAATGAACCGGATATACAACCTCTACATTTGGATTATTAAGTGCGATTTCTTTAAGTGCAGCACAAATATTTATAAATCCTTCTCCGTGATTTTCTCTTCTATGTCCCGTTACTAAAATGATTTTCTTATCAAAATTAATCTTACTTTTAATTTCTTTAACATCCTCATTATCTAAATTACTTACTCTACTAGAACTTTCTAACAAAGCATCAATAACCGTGTTTCCTGTAATTAAAATATTTTCTTCGGATACATTTTCTTCTAAAAGATTTTCTTTTGATTTAATGGTAGGTGCAAAATGATACGTTGCAACTCTACTTGCCACCTGACGATTCATTTCTTCCGGAAAAGGAGACAACATATTATGGGTTCTTAAACCAGCTTCTACATGACAAACCTTTGCTCCGGAATAAAAACCAGCGATACTTGCTGCCATCGTAGTGGTAGTATCTCCATGCACAAAAACATAATCGGGATTAAATGATTCTAAAATAGGTTTTAACCCAGAAATTACTTCTCCTGTTAAGTTGTATAAGTTCTGATTAGGCTTCATTAAACACAAATCGAAATCTGGAGTAATATCAAAAAAACTTAAAACCTGATCTAACATTTCTCTATGTTGACCTGTAACACAAACCTTTGTTTCAAACCTTTTATCAGCTAAAAACTGATTTACTAAAGGTGCCATTTTAATAGCTTCTGGTCTTGTTCCGAAAATTAATAGATTCTTTTTTTTCATTATTTTTATTCAAAATAATTTGATGTTATCCCTTCATTTTCAAGGAAACATCTTTACAGTTAGTAACGACTAATTAGATATACTTGTAAATAAACTGATTTTGATTTAGAAAATCCTTTTTTACTTAACAAACAGGTGTTTTTCTCCTAATGCACTAATCGCTGTATTTCTAATATTATGAACAATTTTAATAGACTCTTCAGACTCTTTCAATCCAAATCCGTTTCCTTTTAATATTTGCTCGTAACTCTTGGTATGTAAATCTGTAAAACCAGCACTAAACTCTAATTCTTGATCATCTATAGTGATGGATCTAAAAGTTCTTTGTCCTTTTTCTTTTATTTCTTGCGGTAAATCTTCTTCATTAATTGATAAAAACCAACGTACTCTGGCATTTTTAAACTCTAAATATCCCGCTGATTTATCTTTCTCTCTAAGATGTACTATATTTTCTTGAACTTCTCCAAAAATCCATGAAAGCATGTCGTAAAAATGGACTCCAATGTTTGTTGCAATTCCTCCTGATTTACTTTCATCTCCTTTCCAAGAAATATCATACCATTTACCTCTAGAAGTAATATATGTTAAATCTACATCGTATTTACCTACTTTATTTTCTAACGCTACCTTGTTTTTTAAAGCAATAATACTTGGGTGTAATCTTAATTGTAAAATTGTATTTATTTTTTGCCCAGACTCTTTTTCGATATCTTTTAAAGCATCAACATTCCAAGGATTTAAAACTAAAGGTTTTTCACAAATAGCATCAGCTCCTCTTCTTAAAGCCATTCTAATATGAGAATCATGTAAATAATTTGGTGTACAAATACTTACATAATCTAAATGCGTTCCTCCTCTTTTTAACTTTTCTATATGGCGATCAAATCTTTCGAATTCTACAAAAAAATCTGCTTTCGGAAAAAAACTATCCATTACTCCAACACTATCAAACTTATCTAAAGCTGCTATTAGCTGATTATTGGTTTCCTTAATCGCTTTTAAATGTCTTGGCGCAATATATCCTGCAGCACCTATTAATGCAAAATTTTTCATTTCTTTATAGTGACTTATCTACGTGTTTAGAATCTAAAAAATTCTTCACATCGTATACAATTGATTTTTCTTTTTTAAGTTCTGCAAAATCCAAACTAAGAAATTCTTTGTGTGCCACAACTAAAATGACAGCATCAAATTTCTTTTTTGGTAAAATAATATTAGACGCTAACTGATATTCTCTTTCAACTTCGTTTGAATTTGCATGAGGATCAAAAATAGTTACGTTTGCTCCGTAATCCTTTAATTCATAAATAAGATCGACTGCCTTTGTGTTTCTAACATCCGGACAATTCTCTTTAAAAGTGATTCCCAAAACTAAAACTTCAGCTCCTTTTACCTCAATATCTCTCTGAATCATCAACTTAGCAACTTCCGATGCTACATATCTACCCATACCGTCATTGACTCTTCTACCTGCTAAAATAATTTCTGGATGATAGCCATATTCTTGTGCTTTTTGAGCTAAATAATAAGGATCAACACCAATACAATGTCCACCAACTAAACCTGGTTTAAAAGGTAAAAAGTTCCATTTTGTTCCTGCAGCTTCTAAAACATCTTGTGTATTGATATCCATCAACCCAAAAATCTTAGCCAACTCATTTACAAATGCAATATTAATATCTCTCTGAGAGTTTTCGATTACTTTTGCTGCTTCTGCAACTTTTATTGAAGGCGCTAAATGTGTACCTGCTGTAATTACAGACGCATATAAATCATTCACTTTTTCACCAACTTCTTTCGTAGAGCCAGAAGTAACTTTTAATATTTTTTCTACTGTGTGCTTTTTATCACCCGGATTTATTCTTTCTGGAGAATATCCTACAAAAAAGTCTTTATTAAAAACTAAACCAGAAACTCTTTCTAAAATAGGCACACAATCTTCTTCTGTTGCACCAGGATACACCGTAGATTCATAAATTACGATATCTCCTTTTTTAATAACACTTCCAACAGTTTCACTCGCTTTTATTAAAGGCGTTAAAACAGGTCTGTTATTTTTATCTACTGGCGTAGGAACCGTAACTACAAAATAATTACAATCCTTTAAATCTTCTAATTCTGATGTAAAAAATAATCCTACATCATTGTTATTTTCGGTAAGAACTACTTTATCTAAAAGTTCTTTAGAAATCTCTCTAGTAACATCTTTTCCTTGCCCAAGTTCTTCTACTCTAGTTTGATTGATATCAAAACCAACAACAGAAAATTTTGTTGCAAAAAGCCTCGCTAATGGTAAGCCAACATAGCCTAAACCAATAATACCTATTTTAATTTTACTCATTTATTTAAGTTTTCCCAATACCAATCTATCGATTCTTTTAATCCTTCTTTTAAAGAGAACTCTGGGGTATAATTTAATAATTTCTTAGCTTTTGATATATCTGCATGAGAATGCGGAATATCTCCAATTCTATTAGGACCAAAAACAACTTCTACATCCTTAATTTTTGGATTATAATTTGATAAAAACTCTTTTAAAGAATCACATAAATCGATTAAAGTGTTTCTATCTCCAAAGGCAACATTATAAATTTCATTAGCAGCTTCTTTATCCGCAACTAAACTTAATAAGTTTGCCTGAATAACATTGTCTATATATGTAAAGTCTCTAGAAAAAGAACCATCTCCGTTGATAACCGGAGATTCTAAACTCATAAACTGATTTACAAACTTAGGTATTACTGCTGCATACGCTCCGTTAGCATCTTGCTTTCTTCCAAAAACATTAAAATATCTTAACCCAATTGTTTCTAAGCCATACGTTTTACCAAAAACATCTGCATACAATTCATTTACATATTTGGTAACTGCATAAGGAGATAATGGTTTCCCTATAACATCTTCTACTTTTGGTAACGATTCTGAATCTCCGTAGGTAGAAGAACTTGCTGCAAACACAAATCTTTTTACATTGTTATCTCTTGCTGCGACTAACATATTTAGAAAACCAGAAACATTAACGTCATTTGTTGTAATAGGATCTTTTATAGATCTAGGAACTGAACCTAAAGCTGCTTGATGCAAAACATAATCTACACCAGAAGCTGCCAACATACAATCTTCTAAATTTCTAATATCTCCTTCAACTAAAGTGAAATTTGGGTTTTCTATAAGCGAAACTAAATTCTCTCTTTTCCCTGTAGAAAAATTATCTAAACAAACTACTGTATTCTTCTTTTCAAGTAAAGCCTCGCACAAATTAGAACCGATAAAACCAGCACCTCCTGTAACAAGTATCTTTTTTCCTGACAATTTTATATCCATTAAGAAATTTTTTAGCTATTTTTTATAAAGAAACAAATATAATAAAAGAATCATTGGACTCTTTATCAAAAACCATTAAAAACAAAAAATCCTTCACATAAATGTGAAGGATTTTGCTTTGGTGGGCAATGAGGGATTCGAACCCCCGACCCTCTCGGTGTAAACGAGATGCTCTGAACCAACTGAGCTAATTGCCCTAAGCGGCTGCAAATATAATACTTTATTTAGATCTACCAAACAAAATGAAAAATAATTTTATTTTTATTTAAAAATCTATTAAAAACAAAAAATCCTTCACATAAATGTAAAGGATTTTGCTTTAGTGGGCAATGAGGGATTCGAACCCCCGACCCTCTCGGTGTAAACGAGATGCTCTGAACCAACTGAGCTAATTGCCCTAAGCGGTTGCAAATATAAAACTTATTTTAGTTCTACCAAGTAAAAAATGATATTTTATTTAAATAATTTCAGCAACAACAAAAGTACTTCCTCCTACATAAATGATATCTTCCTGATTTGCATTCAGTAACGCATCTTCAAAAGCAACTTTTACTGAAGGATATTTTTTTCCAATTAAACCAAATTCTTTTGCTTGTTCTTGCAAAACAACTTCAGACATACCTCTTGGAATATCCGGCTTACAAAAATAGTACTCAGCTTCCTTTGGAAAAAGCGGTAAAACCTCTTCTAATTTCTTATCAGAAACCACACCTAAAACAAAATGTATTCTTTTAAAGGTTTCTTTTTTTAATTGATCGAGTACAATATGCAACCCATCTTTATTATGAGCAGTATCACAAATTACTTTTGGGTTCTCTTGTAAAATCTGCCATCTACCTTTTAAATTGGTGTTTTTTACAACATTCAATAATCCTTTTTCAATATTTTCTGTTGATATTTTAAAACCTGTCAATTTTTGAATGGCCGCAACAGCTGTTTTTGTATTTTTTTGCTGATAATCGCCCAACAAATCTGTTTTATAGTTTTTAGCATCATCCGAAGCAAAAGAAATAAGCGCCTTGCACGCTTCCGCTTTAGCGATAAAGACACTTTTTACAGCTTCTTGTTCTTCTCCTATTACAACCGGAACCTTGTTTTTAATAATACCTGCTTTTTCAAAAGCAATTTCTGGTAATGTTTCTCCTAAAAACTGCGTATGATCTAAACCGATGTTCGTAATTACAGAAACCTCTGGAGTAATAATGTTTGTAGAATCTAATCTCCCTCCTAAACCAACTTCTATAATAGCAATGTCTACTTTTTCTTCTGCGAAATAATCAAAAGCCAAACCTACCGTCATTTCAAAAAAGGACAATCTTTGTGTTTCTAAAAAATATTTGTGTTGTTTTATAAAGGATAAAACTTTCTTTTCTGAAATTTCAACTCCATTAATACTAATTCTTTCGGTAAAGTTTTTTAAGTGAGGTGAAGTATACAAACCTACTTTATAACCGGCTTCTTGCAAAATAGAAGCCAACATATGACTTGTAGAACCTTTTCCGTTAGTACCTCCAACGTGAATTGATTTAAACTTTTTTTCTGGAAAACCCAATTCTTTTGAAAGCGCTAAAGTGTTGGTTAAGTCTTTTTTGAATGCTGTTTTACCTTCTCTTTGGTACATCGGTAATTGTGCAAACATCCAATCTAATGTTTGTTGATAATTCATGTTGTAAAATACGTGATTATTTAGACAAGGTAAACTTATAAATAATTGTCCCAACTTGGTTTGCGGGTGCTTTTTCATCAGGATTCCAAGTAGTTCTTAGAGCTGCCTCTTTTGCTGCCTTAAGTAGGCAGGGAGCTGTATTAGTACTTCCTTTATATCCTGGTTTTGTAAAAATTACTTTTCCATTTTTATTAACTTGAATTTGTACCACCACAGTCCCTTCTTCCTGACAATCGGGTTGAACTTTTGGTGTAGAAAGCGCTCTTCTACCCGCTAAATTATAATCACCTCCATCACCACTTCCTGTATTTCCATAGTATTTAGAAGAAGCCGGATCTCCAGTTTCTTTTCCTTTTACACCTGGCTTTGCATCATCTCCTTCTCCTTGTGGTTTTCCATCCGAAGAATTTCCGTTTAATAAATTATTTAACGCATCTTGAGTTGCTTTAGATGGTTTTGGCTTTTCTTTCGGAATTTCTTTTACAACCTCCTTTTCAACAGGTTCTACAACTTCTACCTTTTTTTCTACAACCTTTTTTACTGGCTCTTTAACTACTTCTTTTATCTTTTCTACAACAGGAATGTCTTTAGAAGTCTCTTCTGTAATAATATCTTCTTTAATTACTTCTTGCGGAGTTTCTTTTACAACTTCTTCAACCACCTCTTTTTCCTCAACCTCCTCTTCAACGACTTCTGGAGCAGAAATTTTCTTTGTATCTTCTACTGGTTCTCCACTTCCAACTTCTGAAGTTCCAAAATTAATAGCCAAACCATATTCTTCTGGAGGATCTAAATAACGCATTCCGTAATTTAGAATTCCGAAGATAATAAGCACCAGAATAACCGCTGTAATTACAGCAGATTTACGTTTATGTGTTGTATTTAGTATTTGCATTTTATTTGCCTTTTACAGCTAAAATCATTTTTAACTTGTTCTTATTCGCAATATCAATTACCTGCATTACATTTTTATAAGGCACATCTTTATCTCCTCTAATAATAATAGTCTTCTTTTTATCGGCTCCAACACTTTTTAGAATTTCACTTTCCAAACTTGCTGAACTCACTTTTGTTTTATCAATATAAAACAACGATTCATTTGTGATAGATACTGCAACAGATTTATTATTCTCTGTCTTCCCTCCTGCCTTTGGTAACAAAACATCAATGGCACTTACAGTAACCAACGTAGAGGTAAGCATAAAAAATATCAACAATAGAAAAACAATATCTGTCATTGATGACATATTGAATGTAGGATCTACTTTATTTCTTCCGCGTAAATTCATAAAATATTATTTTTCAAACTTTGAATTTAAAACTACTTATGCTGGCTCGTTTAATAAATCTAAAAACTCAACAGATTTTGCTTCCATTTGATAAATTACCTTATCTGTTCTTACCACTAAATGATTATAAGTTATGTACGCAATAATACCCACAATTAACCCTCCAACTGTAGTTGTCATTGCAGTATACAAACCATCGGAAAGTAATTTAATATCTATTTGGCCACCTGCATTTGCAATTTCATGAATTGCAACAATCATACCGATTACAGTTCCTAAAAAACCAATCATTGGTGCCGCACCTGCAATCGTTGCCAAAACACTTACATTTTTCTCTAACTGATACACCTCTAACTTCCCTGCTGTTTCAATAGCCGTATTAATATCATCTAAAGGCTTTCCTATTCTAGAAATTCCTTTTCCAATTAATCTTGCTGTTGGTGTATTTTTACTCTTACAAAGCGCATCTGCAGACTCTAATTTCCCATTAGAAACAAAATCCTTAATTTGATTCATAAAATTTTCATCCATTTTTGATGCTGCTTTTATAGCAAAGAATCTTTCAAAATAAATATACATCGCAATAGCCAACAACACAAAAAGTAGTGCTAAGATTATTTGCCCTCCTAAACCACCATCCATAATTAATTTATAGATAGAAAGTGTTTTTTCTTCTGAAACAACCTCTTCTAAAACTTCTTTATTCTCTTGAAAAAATAACAACATTTAATTCTATTTTAAGTTCTATTTAAGTAACGACCTTTCTATTTTTAAATTGTTTCAACTTAAAATAATCGCTTTTATTTTACATCAAAAAAAATGCCATAATACAAAATGACATTCTTTAAATTATTTTATTTACGAACCCGCTGCGCACTCTACAATTAACATCTAACATGTTAATTGTAATGCCTTTTGATAAAAACATCCAATCAACAGCGTTTTATTGTAATCTACAACCGAATTTCAGAATACAAATCTAACTATTTACTTTAAATTAATTGTTTTAAAGCAATTTCAAATGCAGTTGAACAAATTTTTGTTTTAGACGCACTCCTTTTAAAAGTTCTCTGCAACGCTTTCTTTATAATATTTGAGGTATCATTAAAAATTGCTTTATCCTGCATTGGTAAAGCCACTTTTGCTTCCATTAAATACGCAAAAACCCTTGCAATACCACAATTTGAAATAAAATCTGGCAATAAACTTAAATGATTATCTGTATACTCCATAATTGGACCAAAGAAAATTTCTTTGTCTGCAAACGGAACATTTGCTCCCGGAGAAATCACTTCTAACCCTGTGTCTATCATACGCTGAACCTGATCTTGAGAAACCAATCTCGAAGCTGCAGCTGGCACAAATATCTCAGCAGGCAAACTCCATATTTTTTCATTAATCTCTTCAAAAGGAATCATATCACCAGAAACTAACTGATTTCCATTCTTCATCAAAAACAAAGCTGTCATTTCTTGCATCGTAAATCCCTCTTCACTTATAACCCCTCCATTTCTATCAATAATTCCTACAACCTTAGCACCCAACTGTGTTAAATAATAAGCTGCCGCAGCACCTACATTTCCAAACCCTTGAATAATTGCTCTTTTTCCTTCTATTTCTCCTCCATAAATAGCATAATAATGTTTCACTGCTTCTGCTACTCCATAACCAGTTAACATATCTGCAACCGTATATTTTCTAGACAAATCTGGCGAAAAAGCTTTATCTTCAATCACCTTAATTACCCCCATACGTAACTGACCAATTCTATTTATTTTATCTGCTTCTGTTGGTTTAAAATGTCCGTTAAAAATTCCTTCTTGCGGATGCCAAACACCACAACTTTCTGTAATCGGAATCACATCTTTATCTGCATCAACATTTAAATCTCCACCGGTTCCGTAATAATGTTTTAACAACGGCGTAACCGCTTTATACCAACGTTCTAAAACACCTCTTTTTCTCGGATCGCTCGGATCAAAATTAATACCCGATTTTGCACCTCCAATTGCAGGACCAGAAACTGTAAATTTCACCTCCATTGTTTTTGCCAGAGACAAAACCTCATTCATATTTAACCCTTTTCTCATTCTTGTACCACCGCCAGCAGCACCGCCCCTTAAAGAGTTAATAACCACCCAACCTTCTGCTTCCGTTTCTGGATCTTTCCAATTAAAAACTATTTCTGGTTGCTTATTCTCGTATATTTTTAATAATTCTTTCATTATAAAATTTTAAATAAATTAACTCTGCTTTTTGTTTTTTCAAACAATTTTATTTTTGCTATAAAATCCCCTTCAGGGGAAAAGTTAAAGTTGATTCATTTTAAAATTTTATTAATTTCTTATTATACTGATACTATACAAACTTACAGTAAAAAAACGATTGTTCAAATTTTTTATTTTAATAAGAATTAACTTCTAAAACCACTTGAAACACTCACTTTACAAATACATATTTTATAACTTTGGATAAAAAACCTCTCCAGAAGAATGATCTTTGCTTGCACCCGTTACAGAACTTAAACAATTTACTTTATTTTCACTTTTTAATAAACCTAAAAAAGCAAAAATAAGTGCTTCTTTAAAATTTATAAGTTGCTGATGAGGAACAATAAGATCTATTTCTTTTTCCTCCTTTACCTTATTTATTAAATACTCATTAAAAGCACCGCCACCAGTAACCAAAACCCTTGCATTTTTAGGCAACACTTCTGCCAACGCCCAAGCAACATGATCTGTAAATGTTCTTAATAAATCTTCCGGTTTTCGTTTCACCGATTCTAATCTTGGAAAAATTTCTTTTTGAACCCATTCTAAACCCAAAGATTTTGGTGGTTTTTGCTGATAATACTCTAACAACCTTAAATCAGACTCTAATTGCATTAAATAAGTTCCGTTGGCAGCAATCATTCCTTTATCGTCATACTCAAAACCTAATTCTTTAGCGTATTTATTCAGGACAATATTCACAGGACAAACATCATACGCAATTCTTTTTCCATTCTCATGAAAGGAAATATTAGAAAAACCACCTAGATTTAAACAATAATCGTAATCAGAAAAAAGCAACTCATCTCCAATTGGCACCAAAGGCGCTCCTTGTCCGCCTAAATTGACATCTTGTGTTCTAAAATCACAAATAACTTTTTGACCTGTTGCATCTGCAATTGTTTGCCCATCTCCCACCTGAAGTGTAATTCCATTTTCTGGTTGATGCAAAACCGTGTGGCCATGAGATGCAATAAAATCGATTTTTTCAATCTGAAACTCATCAACAAAAGCAGTAATCTCTTTACCAAGTAGTTCTCCGTAATCGACATCTAAAATATTTAAATCATCCGAAGAAAAATGAATAGCATCTTGTAAAGTAGCTTTCCATTTCTCTGAATACGAAACAGTTTTCGAGTATAAAATACTAAAATCTTGATACTTATTTTTATCAAACTTCACATACACCAAATCGATACCATCTAGAGACGTTCCAGACATTAATCCTATTATAAAAACTTCACCTATATTCATATCTGTAAAAATAATAAAACCTTATTGATAATATGTTACGAAATCGATATCTTTGAAACAAGATTTTACGAATATAACAATAAAGATACATGGATTTTAGTTTAACAGAAGAACACATCATGATTCGTGATGCTGCAAGAGATTTTGCACAAACAGAATTATTACCAGGTGTAATAGAAAGAGACAACAAGCAAGAATTCCCAAATGAACTAGTCAAAAAAATGGGAGATCTTGGTTTTCTAGGAATTATGGTAGATCCAAAATACGGAGGAAGCGGTATGGACGCCATTTCTTACGTATTAATAATGGAAGAACTTTCTAAAATTGATGCATCTGCTTCTGTAATTGTTTCCGTAAATAACTCTTTAGTATGTTACGGGTTAGAAGCATATGCCAGTGAAGCACAAAAACAAAAATATTTAACAAAATTAGCAACAGGAGAATTTGTTGGCGCTTTTTGCCTAAGCGAGCCAGAAGCAGGTTCCGACGCAACATCTCAAGCAACAACCGCAATAGACAAAGGAGATCACTACATAATTAACGGAACAAAAAACTGGATCACAAGCGGTGGACGTGCAGATGTTTATTTAGTAATTGCGCAAACAGATAGAGAAAAAGGACACAGAGGCATCAATGCTTTTATAGTAGAAAAAGGAACCGAAGGTTTTCACGTAGGACCAAAAGAAGACAAATTAGGAATCCGTGGCTCTGACACACATACATTACAATTTAATGATGTAAAAGTACCAAAAGAAAACAGAATTGGAGAAGATGGTTTTGGTTTTAAGTTTGCTATGAAAACACTTTCTGGAGGAAGAATCGGTATTGCAGCACAAGCTTTAGGTATTGCAGCTGGCGCGTACGAATTAGCTTTAAAATACTCTAAACAACGTAAAGCATTCGGTACTGAAATTTGCAATCACCAAGCAATTGCTTTTAAATTAGCAGATATGCACACAGAAATAGAAGCAGCAAGAATGTTGGTTACAAAAGCAGCTTGGGACAAAGACCAAGGTAATAACTACGACATGTCTAGCGCAATGGCAAAACTCTACGCCAGTAAAGTAGCTATGGAACACACCGTAGAAGCGGTTCAAATACACGGAGGAAATGGTTTTGTAAAAGACTACCATGTAGAACGTTTAATGCGAGACGCTAAAATTACACAGATTTATGAAGGTACTTCCGAGATTCAGAAAATTGTAATTTCTCGTGGAATTATCAAAGGTTAAATCACTCCTTATATATAAGGTACAAAAATCCATCTTCTCCTAAGATGGATTTTTCTTTTAGCCTCAACCCTTCAGATCAAACCCTCCTCCTATCTAAAACTATTTTACACTAACCCCAAACCTCACTCACAGGTCTTTTTTAGTTAACCAACCCTGTCATTCTAAATTCACTCTTAACAACTTTCGCTAGTTACAAAACGAAAACTATCATTTTTACAACTCCAACTCAATATCATACAATTGCAAACCAGAGGAAGGCGCATTATTTCTCATATACTTTCTATCATTATCTTCTTTTAAAGAATCTTCAATAAATTGCAAATCTAAATTTCCTTTTCCAACCTCAAACAACGTCGCCATCATTAATCGAATCTGGTAACGCAAAAAACCTTTACCTCTCACCTTAAATATATAAGACGTCTCTGGAAAAAAATTAGCCGTTAAAACATCGTTCTCTATAATTTCACACGAGTCAATTATTCTTTTAAACATCGTTTTTTCTGAAGGCCTTGTACAATACTTATGAAAATAATGCTCACCAACAAACAACTTCGCCGCTTCTTGCATCGTTTCTAAATCTAGATTTTCATTAACATTTACAATAAAAGGCGCAGAAAAAGGATGGTTTTTCTCTCCAAAAGAGAAGTAATAATGGTACTCTTTAATCTTCGGGGCGTTAATTACATTAAAACCTCTAGCTACCTTTTGTATAGAAATCGCCCTAAAGTCTGGAGAAAAATTAGCATTTAGAGAAGTTATAAAAATACCCTCCTCCACTATTTTATCTGTAAACATCTGAATATAATAGGTATTTGCAGAAACTTTAGCATCCGTCCTACCTACCCCAATGGTCTTATAATTAGTCTCTTCAAAAACAAAAGACAAGGTTTTATCTACCATATCGTGCAAAGTTTTAGCATTTGTTTGTTTTTGCCATCCTGAAAATCGGAAACCAAGAAATTGTAACCTAACTATATAAGAAAATGAATATTTCATAGGTGCGAATATACAATAATTGCTTTTTTTTTCACAAAAGGCACATTTTTATGGATATCCTAAAATTATGACACACATTTTTACATACCCGATATTTCAAACCCTTCAAAAACCATAAAATGAAGTTATCTCAGTTTCAACCCTATTTTTTTGAGGGTACAACATCAAAAACACCCTATTCTGAAAAACCACCCCCTTGTCAGTTTAAATTTAATATTTACTTTTGACCAAGTTCAATTAATATAAAAATCACTTAACACTAAAAGAACAAACATTATGAAAAAAGTAATTTTCACATTATTATTAGCTACTAGCCTAATAACTACAGCTCAAGAAAACGAAGACAAAGGAACTTTTACATTAAGCGGTACAGTAGATGTATACCACAGTAGCAATCTTAAAAGTGGCTCTTTAGGATCTGTCGGTGTTTTATCTGATGTCCCAGCAAACGGCTTTGGTTTAGGTATGGTAAATACAATTTTTTCTTATGAAAAAGGTAAAGCAGGAGTTGTTGCTGATTTAGCTTACGGGCCTAGAGCAAACGCAGCAAACGCATACCAAGGAGCAATCAATCAATTATATGCTTACTATAACGCAACAGATAAATTAACACTAACATTAGGACAATTTAATACTTTTTATGGTTACGAAGTAATTTCTCCTGCAGGAAACTTCAACTACTCTGTATCTTATTTATTTAATGCAGGTCCATTTTCTCACACAGGTATAAAAGCAGATTACGCTGTTTCTGAAGATTTATCTTTTATGCTAGCTTTAACAAATCCTCATGGAGTTGTCGCAGGATCTAACCCAACTGACGAATATCAATTAGGATTTCAAACAGGATACAAAGGTCAATACTTTAACTTAGCTTATGGTTCTGATGGTTTTGGTTTTACAGACGTATTATACTTAGACTATACAGGTGGTTTTGATTTATCTGAATCATTCTACTTAGGTTTAAATGCTGCATATTCTAACTCTAGTGATGCTGACGCAGGTTACCAAGGTGTTGCACTATATTTACAAAACTCATTTTCAGACAAATTTTCTCTAGGATTAAGACCTGAATTTTTCACTTACACTTCTGGAGCTGGAGACACAAATGTTTCTGCTTTTACTTTAACAGGAAACTTATCTTTAACAGAAAGCTTAAAAATTATTCCAGAAATAAGATATGACACTTCAGACGATATGATTATACCTGGTTTCGTAGGATCAGAAAAAAACATGACTGGAGCTACTTTAGCAGCAGTATACTCTTTCTAAGAAAAGAACATCAAAATACATCACTAACTAACACTATATAAATATGAGTTTATTTTTAACATTATTTCAAGACGCTCCAGCAACAGAAATTTCAAAAGCTGTTGAACAAATAAATGGAGACATGGGAATGCTTTGGATGCTTATCGCAGGTATCTTAGTATTCTTAATGCAAGCAGGATTTACATTAGTAGAATCTGGAATGACAAGATCTAAGAATGCAGTTAACATTGCAATGAAAAATTTATTAGATATATGTGTAGGCTCATTAACATTTTGGTTAGTAGGATACTCTTTAATGTACGGAGACACTTCTAACGGATGGTTCTTCTGGAGCGGTTTATTTCAAGGCGAAGGAGCAGATTTATTTTTCCAAACTATGTTTGCTGCAACAACTGCAACTATAGTTTCTGGTGCAATTGCAGGTAGAACAAAATACTCTACATACATTATTTTCTCTATTGTAATGACTGCTGTTATTTATCCAATTTCTGGAGGATGGCAATGGCAAGGTAGCGGATGGTTAACAGAAATGGGATTCATCGATTTTGCAGGTTCTTCAATTGTACACTCTGTTGGTGGATGGGCTGCTTTAGTTGCCGCTTTTATGGTAGGTCCAAGAATTGGAAAATATGTAGACGGAAAAGTATTACCTATTCCTGGTCATAATCAAATATTAGCAACTTTAGGTGTATTTATCCTTTGGTTTGGATGGTTTGGTTTTAATGGTGGATCTCAACTAGCTTGGGGTGGCGCTGACTCAATTGCTGCATCAAACGTAGTATTAATCACAAACTTATCAGCTGCTGCTGGTGGATTAGGAGCATTAATAACTACTTGGATCTGGTACGGTAAACCAAACTTAGGTCAAACTTTAAATGGTGTACTTGCAGGATTAGTTAGTATTACTGCTGGTTGTGGTAACATGACTGCCGGAGGTGCTGTATTAGCAGGTTTAATTGGAGGTATTCTTGTAGTATTTGCAATTGAATTTATAGAAAAGAAATTAAAAATTGACGATGCTATTGGAGCCGCTTCTGTACATGGTGTTGCCGGTGCATGGGGAACTTTAGTTATTGGTCTTTGGGGAGTTGACGGAGACACAGCTATTGGATTATTCAATGGTGGTGGCGCTGGTCAATTAGGAGTTCAAGCAACTGGAGTATTAGCATACGCTGCTTGGGCAATTGGTTTATCATTTATTGTTCTTGGAATCTTAAAAGCAACAATGGGATTACGTGTAAGTAAAGAGGTAGAAATCGAAGGATTGGATGTTCATGAACACGGATCTATCGCATACCCAGGAGTTAGACAAAGAGAATTTGACGATAAATAAAATATCAAAAAACAGTTTAGTTATTATTATTCTTAAAAAATCACATAACTTGCTAAAGTAAGTTATGTGATTTTCATACAAAAAAGAATAAACTAAATAAATAATTAACAATTAACTATATCATGAAAAAAATAGAAGCGATTATAAGAAAATCCAAATTCAGCGCTGTAAAAGAAGCATTACACGCAGTAGATGTAAATTTCTTTTCTTATTGGGACGTTACTGGTTTAGGAAACGAAAAAGAAGGACACGTATACAGAGGCGTAAGCTATAGCACTAGCGACATACAACGTAGACACGTATCCATAGTAGTAAATGATGATTTTGAACAAATAACCATAGACGCTTTACTTAAATCGGCTGCCACAGGAGATGTTGGTGATGGTAAGATTTTCGTATCAGACGTAACGGAAGTATACAGAATAAGAACCGGAGAAAAAGGTGGTGAAACTTTAAAGAAAAAATCAAAATAAAAAACACATGGAATTATTAACAATTAACAATGTATGGATGATGATCTGTACAGCACTAGTTTTCTTTATGCATTTAGGTTTTGCATTTTTAGAAATTGGTTTAACAAGACAGAAAAACACACTTAACATTCTTTTTAAAAATATATTCATCATCACAACCGGACTTTTACTATATGCATTAGTAGGTTTCAATTTAATGTACCCTGGCTTCGCAGAAGGTTCATCTGGAATTTTTGGTTTTGCAGGATTTGGACTATCATCTCCATTAACAGCAGAAGGCGCTTTAGACCTTACTTACAATGAAGGTTACACTTACTGGACTGATTTCTTATTTCAAGGAATGTTTGCTGCAACTGCTGCAACCATAGTTTCTGGTGCTGTTGCCGAAAGAATGAAAATACTTCCATTTATGATATTCGCCGTAATATACGTAGGTATCGTTTACCCAATTGCAGGTTCTTGGAAATGGGGTGGTGGATTTTTAGATCAATTATCAACACCTTTTTACGATTTTGCAGGATCTACATTAGTACACTCCGTTGGTGGATGGGCAGCTGTAGTAGCTGTTTGCTTATTAGGAGCTAGAATAGGAAAATTCAAAAAAGGAGAAATACAAGCAATCCCTGGTCATAACATACCTTTAGCAACCGCTGGTGTTTTAATACTTTGGTTAGGATGGTTTGGTTTTAATGGTGGTTCTGTTTTATCTGCAGATCCTGGATTAACATCTTTAACTTTAGTAACTACTTGTTTATCTGCAGCTGCAGGTGGAGTTGTAGCCGCTATCGTTTCTACTATAATGTATAAAAATTTAGATTTAACAATGTTCTTAAATGGTATTTTAGGAGGATTAGTTGGTATTACCGCGGGAGCAGATCAAATGTCTCCTACAGACGCTATTTTAATTGGCGCTATTGCTGGTGTAATTATTGTTTTTGCGGTTAGCCTAATAGATAAATTAAAATTAGATGACCCAGTTGGTGCTATTGCTGTTCACTTAATATGTGGTATTTGGGGAACTTTAGCAGTAGGTTTATTTGGTAACCTTGCAGGTGTAGATCAATTTATTAGCCAACTAATCGGAGTAGCTTCTTATGCAGTATTTTGCTTAGTAACTTCGTTTATCATTATATACACTCTAAAGAAAACAATGGGAATTAGAGTTAGTGAAAAAGAAGAATTAGAAGGATTAGATGTTCATGAACACGGTATGGATGCATACCCTGATTTTCGTTTAAACGAGCACTAGTCACTTAATTAAAATGACGTTAAAAGTCTGCAAATTTAAAAATTTGTGGACTTTTTTCTTATTTTATGAATATGATAATAAAATTCCCTTAGATTGTCATAAGTAATTTTTTTACACGGTTTTATTGTTTTCATCATAAAAATCACATTAAAACAGCGAGAATACTGAATCCTTTTCAATAAAATACATAGATTTGTATATATAATTGAACACAATATGGAGAAACAAGGATTATACTTACCAGAGTTTGAACACGAAAATTGCGGTGCTGGTTTTATCTGTAATTTGAATGGAGATAAAACAAATCAAATTATACATGACGCCCTAGAAATTCTAGTAAAACTAGAACATAGAGGAGGTGTTAGTGCAGATGGAAAGACAGGAGATGGAGCTGGAATTTTAATAGACATACCTCATGACTATTTTAAACGAGTCTGTAATTTTCCTATACCCGAACAACGCGAATATGCTGTTGGAATGGTGTTTCTTCCAAAAGTAGACAACCAATATAATTTCTGTAAAACCACATTTGAAAAAGAAATAAAACAACAAGGACTTGCCATTTTAGGATGGAGAGAAGTTCCTGTAGACCCTTCTCAATTAGGAGAAATTGCTTTAGCATCAGAACCTATTATTGAACAATTATTTATCGGTAAAACCGAAGAAATTGAAGAAGCTACCTTTAAAGCTAAATTATATGCTGCTAGAAAAATAGCAGAACATACCATCAGAAAATCTAAAATTTCTGAAAGTAAATATTTTTACATTCCAAGTTTATCTACTACTACAATCATCTACAAAGGTATTATTATGCCAGAAGATATTGGACCTTACTATAAAGATTTACAAGAAATAGATTTAGTAACACGTTTGGCATTAGTACACCAACGTTTTTCTACCAATACAATGCCAACTTGGGAGTTAGCACAACCATTTAGACACATGTGTCAGAATGGTGAAATTAACACTTTACGTGGTAATGTTAGTAGAATGAGAGTTCGAGAAGAAATCATGAAAAGTGATGTTTTTGGACCACAAATAGACAAATTATTCCCAATTATATTACCAGGAAAATCAGATTCTGCTTCTATGGATATGGTTGTTGAACTATTAACTCACACCGGTCGTTCATTACCAGAAATTATGATGATGATGATTCCTGAAGCTTGGGAAAAACATAAAACCATGTCTAAAGAGCGTAAAGCTTTTTACGAATACAACGGCTGTATTATGGAGCCTTGGGATGGACCTGCTTCTGTACCTTTTACAGATGGAGATTATATTGGAGCCTTATTAGATAGAAATGGTTTAAGACCATCTAGATATACGGTTACAAAAAGTGGTAGCTTAATTATGTCATCAGAAATTGGTGTTGTAGATGTTGCGCCAGAAGACGTAAAAGAACACGGAAGATTGGAACCAGGAAAAATGTTCTTGGTAGACATGAATGAAGGTAGAATTATTCAGGATGAAGAAATAAAAAGTAAAATTGTTTCTGAAAGACCGTATCAAAAATGGTTAGACAAATCTCGTTTACACTTAAAAGATGTTCCTTATAACGGTGAAACTTGCCCAATTGAAACCATTGATGTAAAAACGCGTCAACGTTTATTTAATTATACTTTTGAAGATATTCAAGAAGTAATTACACCAATGGCAATTGTTGGTAAAGAAGCTTTAGGATCAATGGGAATTGATACACCTTTAGCCGTTTTATCAGACAGACCCCAATTAATCTCAAACTACTTTAAACAACTTTTCGCACAAGTTACCAACCCACCTTTAGATGGTATTCGTGAAGAAATTGTAACTGATATTAGTTTAAATTTAGGAAAAGATAGAAATATTTTCAGCATTACAAACAGACAGTGTAGAAAATTAAGAATTCAGAACCCTGTTATTTCTAATGCCGATTTAGAAAAAATAAGAAATATAGATATTGAAAGTTTCAAAGCAAAAACTATTGAAATTTTATATCCAAAAGCACAAGGATTAAACGGACTTGAGGATGCTTTAGACGCAATTGTTATTCAGGTTGAAAAAGCAATTGAAGAAAAAAATAACATCATTATATTATCTGACCGTGGTGTAAACCAAGAGTTTGCTCCTATTCCTGCTTTATTAGCATGTTCTTTTGTAAATCATCAATTAAACCGTTTACGTAAGCGTTCTTATTTCGATATTATTATTGAATCTGCAGAACCACGTGAACCACATCATTTTGCAACTTTATTTGGTTATGGCGCTAGTGCTGTAAACCCATATATGGTTAATGAAATTATCAGAATGCAAGTTAAAGAAGGCTTCATAACTGGTATGGACGAGCAAAAAGCTGTAGATAATTTCAACCAAGCGATTGGTAAAGGAATTTTAAAAGTAATGAACAAAATTGGAATCTCTACACTACATTCTTATAGAGGTTCTCAAATTTTCGAAATTGTAGGTTTTAACTCGCAATTTGTAGAAAAATACTTCCCTTATACAGCCTCAAGAATTGAAGGTATTGGTTTATATGAAGTTGAAAAAGAAATTGATCAACGCTATAAACAAGCATATCCAGACAATCAAATTGACAAAAACTTAGGTTTAAATGTTGGTGGAGATTACAGATGGAGAAGAAATGGTGAACGCCACTTATTTAATCCAACAACAGTTGCAAAATTACAGCAAGCTGTACGTTTAAGTGATCAAGCGAGTTATGATGTATACGCCAAAACAATCAACGAACAGTCAGAAAGTTTAATGACAATTCGTGGTTTGTTTCAGTTCGACAACTTAGACCCTATTCCATTAGAAGAAGTAGAACCTTGGACAGACATTGTAAAACGTTTTAAAACGGGTGCCATGTCTTACGGATCTATCTCTAGAGAAGCACATGAAAATTTAGCGATTGCCATGAATAGAATTGGAGGAAAATCTAATTCTGGTGAAGGTGGTGAAGACAGAAAACGTTTTCAAAAAGATATTAATGGAGACAGCAGAAACTCTGCCATTAAGCAAGTAGCTTCTGGTAGATTTGGAGTAACTTCTCATTACCTATCAAGCGCAAAAGAAATACAAATTAAAATGGCTCAAGGAGCAAAACCTGGTGAAGGTGGTCAATTACCCGGAGCCAAAGTTTTACCTTGGATTGCAGCTGCAAGAAACTCAACTCCTTTTGTTGGATTGATTTCTCCTCCTCCACACCACGATATTTATTCTATTGAAGATTTAGCACAATTAATCTACGATTTAAAGAATGCAAACAGAGACGCTAGAATTAATGTAAAGTTAGTTTCTGAAGTTGGTGTTGGTACTATTGCCGCAGGTGTTGCCAAAGCAAAAGCAGATGTTGTACTAATTGCTGGTTACGATGGTGGTACCGGAGCATCTCCTCTTACCTCATTAAAACACGCTGGTTTACCTTGGGAACTTGGTTTAGCTGAAGCACAACAAACTTTAGTTCTTAATGATTTAAGAAGTAGAATTGTTGTAGAATGTGACGGACAATTAAAAACAGGTCGTGATGTTGCTATTGCAGCTTTACTAGGTGCTGAAGAGTTTGGTTTTGCAACCGCTCCTTTAGTTGCTTCAGGTTGTATCATGATGCGTAAATGTCACTTAAACACTTGTCCGGTTGGTATTGCTACTCAAGATAAAGAGTTACGTAAAAACTTTAAAGGAACACCAGAACACGTAATTAACTTCTTCTTCTATATTGCAGAAGAATTAAGAGCAATTATGGCGCAACTAGGCTTTAGAACACTAGATGAAATGGTGGGCCAGACTCATAAAATTAACGCAAACAAAGCAATAAATCACTATAAAGCAAAAGGTTTAGATTTATCTAGTATTTTACACAGACCAACTGCTTATAGAAGCATGATTGTTAAGAATACTGAAAAGCAAGACCACAACTTAGAAGGAGTTTTAGACTTTACTATATTAAAAGATTCTCACAGAGCTTTATATAGAAAAGAAAAAATGAATTTAGCATATCCAATTAAAAATACAAATCGTACTGTTGGAGCCATTGTAAGTCATGAAATCTCTAAAATCTATGGTCACTTAGGTTTACCAGAAGACACATTAAACATCAACTTTACAGGATCTGCAGGTCAAAGTTTTGGAGCATTTGGTGCTCATGGATTAACATTTATCTTAGACGGTAACACAAATGATTATTTAGGTAAAGGTTTATCTGGAGCCAAATTAATTATTAAGAAACCCGCAAAAGCAGACTTTTTAGCAGAAAATAATATTATTGTTGGTAACGTTTGTATGTTTGGGGCCGTAGCCGGTGAAGCGTATATAAACGGAATTGCAGGAGAACGTTTTGCAGTTCGTAACTCTGGTGCAACAGCAGTTGTAGAAGGAGTTGGAGATCACTGTTGTGAATATATGACCGGTGGTAAAGTAGTTGTTTTAGGTAAAACAGGTAGAAATTTTGCTGCAGGTATGAGTGGTGGTATCGCTTATGTATATGACCCTAACAATACATTTATAAACGGACTTTGTAATACAGAAACTATTGAGTTCGAAGAAATCTCTGAAGAAGTTGCTGCCGAATTAAAAGCAACAATAGAAAAACATGTTTTATATACAGACAGTAAAAAAGGTGCAGAATTGTTAGCAGATTGGGACACAAGTTTAAAAAACTTTGTAAAAGTAATGCCAACTGAATACAAGAAAGCCTTAAAACGTATAGAAACAGAAGAACCAATGTTCGAAGAACTAACAATAGCATAATGTCATGGGAAAAATAACAGGATTTAAAGAATTTGAAAGACAGGATGAAACATACACTGCTGTAAAAGATCGTGTAAAAAATTATAAAGAATTTACAGTTCCTCTTTCTGAAGAAGAAATAACAAAACAAGGATCACGTTGTATGGATTGTGGTATTCCTTTTTGCCATAGTGGTTGTCCATTAGGAAATCTAATTCCAGATTTCAATCATATGGTACACCAAGGTGAATGGAAAAAAGCATCATGGATACTACATTCTACAAACAATTTTCCAGAATTCACAGGTCGCTTATGCCCTGCTCCATGCGAACAATCATGTGTGCTAGGTATTATTGAAGACCCAGTTTCTATTGAAAATATTGAAAAAAATATTGTAGAACGCGCCTTTAAAGAAGGATGGATAAAACCACAACCTCCTAAAAACAGAACAGGAAAAACAATTGCAATTGTTGGTTCTGGTCCTGCAGGATTAGCAGCAGCACAACAATTAAACAGAGCCGGTCATACAGTAACTGTTTTTGAAAGAGATGATGAAGTTGGTGGTTTATTACGTTACGGAATTCCTAATTTTAAATTAGAAAAAGGAATTATCGATAGAAGAATTGCTATTTTAGAAGCAGAAGGAATTATATTTAAAACAAATGTAAACGTTGGCGTTAACTATAGTGTAAAAGATTTAAAAGCTTTTGACAGCATTGTATTATGTGGCGGTGCAACAGAAAGACGCAGCTTACCAACTCCTGGTATTGATGCCGATGGTGTAGTACAAGCAATGGATTTCTTAACACAACAAACAAAAGTTGTATTTGGTAAAGAAGTAAAAAACCAAATACTAGCTACAGATAAAGATGTAATTGTAATTGGTGGTGGAGATACAGGATCTGATTGTATTGGGACCTCAAACAGACACGGAGCAAAATCTGTGGTAAACTTTGAAATTATGCCAAAACCTCCAGGACACCGTTCACCAACAACTCCTTGGCCTTTTTGGCCTTTACAATTAAAAACTTCTTCTTCTCACAAAGAAGGTGCAGAGCGTAATTGGTTAATTAATACCAAAGAGTTTGTTAAAGATTCAGACGGAAAATTAACTGCTTTAAAAACAGTTAATGTAGAATGGAAAATGGTTCCAGGTCAAAGACCTCAGCTAATAGAGATTGCAGGTACAGAAAAAACATGGCCTTGCGACTTAGCTTTACTAGCATTAGGATTTACAGGCCCAGAAAGCACTTTAGCAGATAAATTAGGCCTTAAGACAGATGCTCGTTCTAACTACAAAGCAGAATACGGTAAATATCAAACCAATGTAAAAAACATCTTTACAGCAGGAGATATGCGTCGCGGACAGTCTTTAATTGTTTGGGCAATTTCTGAAGGAAGAGAAGCAGCAAGACAAGTAGATTTATTTTTAATGGGTAAAACAGAATTACCTTCTAAAGATGTTACTGGCGATTTAGTTGCTATGTAATTTATCCAAACTATCAACTCTAATGATTCCGTATTTTTGGAATTGTAACGAGAATATATCAAAACTCATCAATTAAATTATTGATGAGTTTTTTTTTACTTTAAAATAGTAACAATATTTTGGGCGTGCCCATTTTTAAAAGAACATCATTTATAACAACAAACGATTTAGCTTCAAAATGGTCAGGCTATCCATTACAAGTCCTCGATCGTGCCTCACTGCGGACTTTTCACTACTATCCTTCACGCAATATTCATTATAAAAAAAACAGAAGTAAGCATCAACATAAACTACACAAATTAACTGTTTACCTATTCTTTTTCTACCCCTTTTTCAAATTTCCAAAAACTATCTATCGGATTCACCCATTTGCTTTTAGTTGGCGTATAAATTTTTAACGGCGTATTTTGCACTTCAAATAAAATTAATCAACACAATCAACCACTCCACAACGGTCTAAAATCAATAAAAATATAAGCATAAAAAAAAGCCTTATCAATAAAGATAAGACTTTTTTTGCTCCCTCTCAAGGACTCGAACCTTGGACCCTCTGATTAACAGTCAGATGCTCTAACCAACTGAGCTAAGAAGGAGTTTGCGACACATAAATGTGTTTTGCGAGTGCAAATATAAATCTTTTTATTAGTTGCACAAATGTTTCTTCATATTTTTTTACACTAAAAAGAAAGTATTTTCTGCCTAGTAAAAAAACTACAACATCATAATTTAAACTTTCTAATATTTACACACAATACTTAACTACTTCCTCTATTTATTCAGCTATACTAAAATGAACGCATAGTCACCAAAAATTGTAGCCATCCTAATAATTATAGCGAATTATTAAACCCTACAACTATTAGACATAATCCCTTTACCCCTAGATTCACTGAAACGAAATCTAAAAAAGTTTATAACAAAAAAAAAGCCTTATCAATAAAGATAAGACTTTTTTGCTCCCTCTCAAGGACTCGAACCTTGGACCCTCTGATTAACAGTCAGATGCTCTAACCAACTGAGCTAAGAAGGAGTTTGCGACACATAAATGTGTTTTGCGAGTGCAAATATACATCCTTTTTTAACTTCACCAAACAATTTTTAAAAAAAAATTAAAAAAATACAAAAAAAAGTATTTTGTATTATTATCAATAAATAATACGGGTTTACTACAAAATTTGTATTTTTGATTCTGCATTACATACTTTAAAAAAGTAGAAACTATAATATGGATAAATTTTCGTTTTTAAACGCAGCACACACAGGCTTTATAGCTGATTTATATGATAAGTATTTGATAAACCCAGATGCCGTAGAACCAAGCTGGAGAAGCTTCTTTCAGGGATATGATTTAGCAAATGAGAATTATTCTTTAAAAGAAGAAGAAGTTTCATCAGAAATACCTCAAGAAGTTCGTAAAGAATTTTTTGTTGTCGATTTAATTAATGGCTATAGAACACGTGGTCATTTATTTACAAAAACAAACCCGGTTAGAGATAGAAGACAGTATTACCCTACTTTAGATCTTGAAAACTTTGGCCTTTCCGAAATCGATTTAGACAAAGAATTTTCTGCAGGTGAAGTTTTAGGCTTAGGAAAAGCAAAACTTTCTGAGATTATAAAAAACTTACAACGTATTTACTGTGATTCTATTGGTGTAGAATACATGTATATGCGTAACCCAGAAAAATTAAAATGGTGGCATGAACGTTTTAATAAAAACGACAACCACCCAAACTACTCTATAGAGGCTAAAAAATATATTTTAGGAAAACTAAACCAAGCAGTAACTTTTGAGAGTTTCTTGCAGACTAAATACGTTGGTCAGAAACGTTTTTCTTTAGAAGGTGGAGAAACCTTAATTCCAGGTATGAGCGTTATCTTAAGAGATGCCGCAGAAAAATACGGAGTTAAAGAATGTGTTTTAGGAATGGCTCACAGAGGGCGTTTAAATACGTTGGTTAACATCTTTAAAAAACCTGTTAGAGATTTATTTAGTGAATTTGAGGGGAAAGATTTCGAAGATGAAGACATCGATGGAGATGTAAAGTACCATTTAGGTTTAACGTTAAGTAAAACTTTTAGAGATGGTAACGAAATAAAAATGAATTTAGTTCCAAATCCTTCTCACTTAGAAACTGTAGCTGCAGTAACAGAAGGAATTACAAGAGCTAAAATAGATAGAAAATATAATGGTGATGCTAGCAAAATATTACCAATTATAATTCATGGAGATGCTGCAATTGCAGGTCAAGGTATTGCATATGAGGTAACTCAGATGGCAAAATTGAATGGTTATAAAACAGGTGGTACAATTCACATTGTCGTTAATAATCAAATTGGTTTTACAACTAATTATTTAGATGCACGTTCTAGTACGTACTGTACAGATGTAGCAAAAGTAACTTTATCGCCAGTATTGCATGTAAATGCAGACGATACAGAAGCTGTTTGTCATGCTATGGAAATGGCGTTAGAATTTAGAATGAAGTTTAAACAAGATATTTTTATCGATTTATTAGGCTATAGAAAATATGGGCATAATGAAGGTGATGAACCTCGTTTTACACAACCTACATTATATAAAGCAATCTCTAAGCATAAAAATCCTAAAGATATTTATGCTGCACAATTACTTGCAGAGGGTTCTATAGATGGTTCTTATTTAAAAGAAATTACTACGGAATTCAAAGAAATGCTTGAAAGAGAATTTGATGAAGCCAAAAAAGTGGAAAAATCGATTGTAAGAGAATTTATGCAATCTACTTGGGAAGGATACGAGCGTGAAGATTTAGATGCAATGTTGCTTACCAACGACACAAAATATGATGAAGATAAATTAAAAGGTATTGCAAAAGTAGTTTCTACAGTTCCTGAAGGAGCTAACTTTGTTAGAAAAGCAGAACGTATTTTAGCTGGTAGAGCTAAAATGACTTTTGAAACGAATAACTTAGACTGGGGAATGGCAGAAACGTTGGCCTACGGAAGTTTAATGGAAGAAGGATACAACATTCGTATTTCTGGACAAGATGTAGAAAGAGGTACATTTTCTCACAGACACGCTATCTTACGTGATGAGGTTACAGAAGAACGTATCAACTTACTAAATACAAACCCTAATAATAAAGGACAAATGACGATCTACAATTCGTTATTGTCTGAATACGGTGTACTTGGTTTTGATTATGGTTACGCCATGGCAAACCCAAATACATTAACAATTTGGGAGGCACAGTTTGGAGATTTCTCTAACGGTGCACAAATTATGTTTGACCAATATATTTCTGCAGCAGAAGATAAATGGAAGTTACAAAACGGAATTGTAGTATTATTACCTCACGGTTATGAAGGGCAAGGTTCTGAGCATTCATCTGCAAGAATAGAACGTTACTTACAATTATGTGCCATAGATAATATGACGGTTGCAAATTGTACAACACCTTCTAACTTTTATCATTTGTTACGTAGACAAATGAAACGTACGTATAGAAAACCTTTAATTGTATTTACACCTAAAAGTTTATTACGTCATCCGAAAGCAGTTAATACGATTCAAGATTTAGCTACTAGTGAATTTCAAGAAGTTATAGACGACACACTAGCACCTAAAAAAGTAAAGAAAATAGTTTTCTGTATGGGTAAATTCTATTATGATTTACTTGAAGAAAGAGAAAATTTAAAAAGAGATGATATTGCTTTGGTAAGAATAGAGCAATTATTCCCTTTACATTTAGAAAAAATACAGAAAGTAATAGATAGATATCCTAATGTAGAAGAATACATTTGGGCACAAGAAGAACCAAGAAACATGGGAGCTTGGAGTTATATGTTAGAACGCATGGAGTTAGTTAAACTAACAGTTCGTTCTCGTAAATACTACGCAGTACCTGCAGCTGGTTCTAGTACAAGATTTAAAAAACGTCATAAAGCTGTTATTGACAGTGTTTTTGATACAGAGTAAGTCGCGTTAAGGATTGAAATGACATCCTTTTTTACTGTCAGTTCGAGTCAATTTGCTCTTTTGCAAATTTGTATCGAGAACAGAAGTAAAAAAGATATAATGGAAAGCCTGTTAAAACGCCAAAATAGTTAAAAGAAAATATAAAATAATTAAATAGAGTACCGTATTAATTTTGGTATTAATAAATTAAGAAAGCATGAGTGTTTTAGAAATGAAAGTTCCTTCTCCAGGAGAATCAATTACAGAAGTAGAAATTGCAACTTGGTTAGTTGAAGATGGTGATTATGTTGAAAAAGATCAACCAATTGCAGAAGTAGATTCTGACAAAGCAACCTTAGAATTGCCTGCTGAAGAAAGCGGAATTATCACTTTAAAAGCAGAAGAAGGTGATGCAGTTGCTGTTGGTGCAGTAGTTTGTTTAATTGATACAAGCGCGGCAAAACCAGAAGGTGATGCTCCTGCAAAAACAGAAGCGCCTAAAGAAGAAAAGAAAGTTGAAGTAAAAGAAGCTCCTAAAGCTGCTACTTACGCAACCGGAACAGCTTCTCCTGCAGCTAAAAAAGTTTTAGCAGAAAAAGGAATTGCTCCTTCTGCTGTAAAAGGTAGTGGAAAAGACGGTAGAATTACCAAAGACGATGCTGTAAAAGCAGTACCTTCTATGGGAACGCAACCAGCAAGTGGTTCTAGAGGTACAGAACGCAAGAAAATGTCTATGTTACGTAGAAAAGTTGCAGAACGTTTAGTAGCTGTAAAAAGCGAAACGGCTATGTTAACTACTTTTAACGAAGTAAACATGCAACCAATTTTTGACTTACGAACAGAATATAAAGAAGCTTTTAAAGCGAGACACGGCGTAGGATTAGGCTTTATGTCTTTCTTTACTTTAGCGGTTGTTAGAGCTTTAAAATTATTTCCAGATGTAAACTCTATGATTGATGGAGATTACCAAATTAAAAATGATTTTCAAGATATTTCAATAGCAGTTTCTGGACCAAAAGGTTTAATGGTTCCTGTAATTAGAAATGCAGAAAATTTATCTTTTAGAGGTGTAGAATCTGAAGTAAAACGTTTGGCAATTAGAGCTAGAGACGGTCAAATTACTATTGATGAAATGACTGGTGGAACTTTTACAATTACCAATGGTGGTGTATTTGGTTCTATGCTATCTACTCCTATTTTAAATCCTCCTCAGAGTGGAATTTTAGGAATGCACAACATTGTAAACAGACCAATGGCAGTTAATGGTGGAATTGTAATTCAGCCAATTATGTATGTTGCTTTATCTTACGATCATAGAATTGTAGATGGTAGAGAATCTGTTGGTTTCTTAGTGGCTGTTAAAGAGGCTTTAGAAAACCCAGTTGAGTTATTAATGGACAACAATCCAGCAAAAGCATTAGAAATGTAGTTTCTTTTTGAAACAAGATAAAATAAAGTCGAGTAATTTGGCTTTTTAGATATTCAAAACCTTTTTGAGAAATCAGAAAGGTTTTTTTATTTGAAGCTATTTCCTGCTTTCGCTACTCGCTTTTTTGTCATTCTTCCAAAAAGAGCTCAAACAGACCGCTCAATCAGGGCTAGACTTATTTGAAAATTCTTATATAATGACAATATTTCATACAGAGAGATTTAGTAACAACTAGGAATCTATAGTTTTTCATCTTATAAAGTTTAAATAGTATAACTCAATTTTTGCTGTAATAAATAAAATTACATCACGACAAAAATAATAGTAGCATTTAAAAGTCATAATCCACTAATTTCTATTAAATTTAGTGATAAAGAATGCTTTTACAATTCTTAAATATTTCAACAAACAGTAATTAGATATATTACCATGAAAGAAACATCAAAAGAAATAATTCTAAAAAACATAGCAGCACACAAGTCATTTTTTGACACACATAAAACAAAAGATATTAGCTTTCGATTAACACAATTAAAAACGTTAAAAAAAGCCATTCTTCAATATCAACAAAAAATTGAAACTGCTTTGTGGCAAGATTTACACAAATCACCAGAAGAAGCATATTTAACAGAAATAAGTATTGTTATCGGTGAAATTGACAACCATATTAAACATATAAAAAAATGGGCAGCTCCCAAAAGAGTTACTTCTCCACTTCATTTAATTCCTGCTTCTAGTAAAATTATATACGAACCATTAGGTACAGCATTAATTGTTGCTCCTTGGAATTATCCTTTTCAACTACTTATAAATACTTTAGTTGGCGCAATTTCGGCAGGTTGCTGTAGCGTATTAAAACCATCTCCAGACACACCAACTGTTGCTAAAGTAATGGAAGAAATGATTTTAGAAAATTTTGATTCTAATTATATAAGTGTTGTGCATGGCGGAAGAGAAACCAACACCATATTATTTGCACAACGTTTCGATATCATTTTCTTTACAGGAAGTCCTAAAGTTGGTAAAGTAGTTATGAAAGCTGCTGCAGAAAATCTAACACCTGTAGTTTTAGAATTGGGCGGAAAAAGTCCGTGTATTGTAGACGCAGATGCCAATATTGATATTGCTGCAAAGCGTATTATTTGGGGTAAATTAATTAATGCCGGACAAACATGTATTGCTCCAGATTATCTTTTTGCCCATGAATCTATTAAAACTGAATTATTAGACAAAATTGCAGAAAACATCAAGTTGATGTACGGTGATGATATTAAACAAAGTCGTTTTTATCCACGTATTGTAAATGAAGATGCAGTAAAGCGATTAAGTGGTTTATTAAACGAAGGAACAATACATACAGGTGGAGAAATCGATATGAAAGAGAAGTTTATTGCACCTACTATTATAGATAATGTTCAGGCAGATTTTAAAATCATGCAATCAGAAATATTCGGACCAATATTACCTGTAATGAGTTTTAATCATATTGATGAAACTATAGATTACATCAATAAAAATGAAAAACCTTTGGCTTTCTATTATTTTGGAAAAAATAAAAATGCGAAAGATATTTTAGCAAAAACCTCATCTGGTGGAGCTTGTATTAATGATACGTTAATGCATGTAAGCAACCACAATTTACCTTTTGGAGGTGTAGGAAATAGTGGATTAGGAAATTATCACGGACAAAATAGTTTTTTTGCTTTTAGCCATAAAAGAGCCGTTGTTACTAACCCAACATGGATAGATTTACCTTTAAAATACATCCCTTTTAAATATTTTAATATTATTAAAAAACTTCTTTAAAAAAAGAACAACCTATAAAATCTACTTAGTTCATACAAATAAATTGAAATCGTTTAATTTGTTTTAACGGCTATTTATTACCTTGCAAAAAAAAGTAAAAATGTCAAAAAATCCTGAATTAGAACTTGCCTTACAATTTATAGATAAAACAGATAGAAATCTTTTTATCACCGGAAAAGCAGGTACAGGAAAAACTACTTTTTTACATCAAATTAAAAAGGAATCTTTAAAAAGAATGGTTATTGTTGCACCAACTGGTGTTGCAGCAATTAATGCAAAAGGAGTAACGATTCATTCTTTTTTTCAAATGCCTTTTGGTCCTATCTTACCAGATCAGATTGCAAATACAAACCAGCAACGTAAGTTTTCTAAAACTAAAATAGATATCATCAAATCGTTAGATTTAATAATTATTGATGAAATTTCTATGGTTCGTGCCGATTTGCTAGACGGAATAGATCAAGTAATGCGTCGTTATAAAAACAGAAACAAAGTTTTTGGAGGTGCACAAGTTTTAATGATTGGAGATTTACAACAATTAGCACCCGTTGTAAGGCCAAATGAATGGAGTTTATTGCAACAACATTACAATACCGTTTACTTTTTTAGCTCTAAAGCGTATCAAGAAGCCGATGTTGTTTCCATAGAATTAAAACATATTTACCGTCAGAAAAATGAAGATTTTATTACCATCTTAAATGAAATTAGAACCGATACTTTATCAGAAAAATCTGCTGAAATTTTAAATAGAAATTACGACCCTACCTTCTCTCCTACTAAAGATGACGGTTACATTACCTTAACAACACATAACAATAGAGCCAATTTAATTAACAGTTCAGAATTAAATAAACTCAATACCAAAAGTTACTTTTTTAAAGCTGATGTTTCTGGTAAATTCAATGATAATGCTTTCCCTAATGATGAAAAGTTAGAATTGAAAATGGGAGCACAGGTAATGTTTATCAAAAATGATTCATCACCAGAAAAAAGGTATTACAACGGAAAAATAGGAATTATAACCGATATTTCGTTACAAAATGTAACGGTACAATGTCCCAATGAAATTGATGAGATTGTTACGGAAAGAGAAACTTGGGATAATGTAAATTATTCTATAAACGACGAAACTAAAGAAATTAAAGAAGATGTAATTGGTTCTTTTTCTCAAATCCCTTTGCGATTGGCTTGGGCAATTACCATTCATAAAAGTCAGGGTTTAACCTTCGAAAAAGCCATTATAGATGCAGAAGCTTCTTTTGCACACGGACAAACGTATGTTGCCTTAAGTAGGTGTACTTCTTTAGAGGGTTTGGTTTTAAAAACACCAATTACCAGCAGTGCAATTATTAATGACAGAACAGTTAGTATTTTTAATGAAAGTGTAGAAGAAAATCACCCAGATGAACGTGTTTTGAACGAATCTGAAAAACACTTTCAGCTGAATTTAATTTCTGAGTTATTCGATTACCAGCCATTTTTATATCCCGTTTCTAGATTGATAGATATTTTTTACAAGAATCATACAAGTATCAAAGGAGATGTTATAGATCATTTACAAACTATAAAAGATGATGGTGTTGTAGCTTTAATGAAAGTTTCTAACGGATTTAAAAATCAATTAGCGCAAATTTGTGAAGACAATATACTACCAGAAAATAGTTCTCAAATTCAAGAACGCTTTACCAAAGCCGTTGATTATTTTGTAACACAAACAAAAGGAAATATTCTAAAACCTTTAAATGCAATTCAGTTTTCAACAGATAATAAAACAGTAAAAAGTGATTTTACCAAACAATTTGACAACTTACAAGAAAAGCTATTAGAAAAATTGTTTGCGCTTCAAAAAATAAATAATGGTTTTAAAGTGCAAGACTATTTAAAAGTAAGAGCAAATGCCGTTTTACAAAAATCATCACCCGCTAAAAAGAAAACAGTAGCCTCTAAACGCGACCCTATTTTAGCCTTAAAATTACGTGAATTAAGAGATGAAATTTCAAAAGATTTAGGAATTCCTCATTTTCAAATTTTTACACAAGAAACTTTATACGCCATGTGCGATGACTTACCAAGAACAGAAAAAGCTTTGCTAAGCACTGTTGGAATGGGAAAAACTCGTGTAAAAAAATATGGTGAACAAATTTTAGAAGCCATAGAAGATTATTGTAGAAAAAACGGAATCAATAAATTAAACGAACAAAAAAAAGAAGATAAGAAACCTACCAAACAAATTACTTTTGAGTTGTTTAAATCTGGCCTTTCTATAAAAGATATTGCTAAAGAAAGAAGTCTAACTTCTGGAACTGTAGAAAGCCATTTGGCGAGTTATATTCCCTCTGGTGATATTGATATTTTAGAATTGATAGATATTAAGAAATACAAGAAAATGGTAAATGCCATAGAAGACACCGAGTTTAAAAGCTTAACAGACCTAAAAGAAAAAGTAGACAAATCTTTTTCTTTTATGGAATTGAGGATGGTTTTGATGTCTATAGAAAATTAATTTAAAATATTTTAAAATAAAGTGTAAGTTTTAATAAAAACAATCGTCTTAATGATTATGGTAAGATACTTTCTTATCATTTTCTTTTTCATAGCAATTTTCCCACTTCTAATTTAGGAGTGGGTTTTTTATTAAAATGAATATTTATATAGAAACTTTAGATCCCTCATCGTTCCTACATCTCTCTATCGGAATGACATTTATTTCTACTTCAAGTCTTTCAATAACAATTGAATCGATTTATTACCATTCCATATGTTTTCATCTAAACCGTAGACAATATCAAAATCATTCTGAACAAATTCCATTTTATCACCCAAACCAAAACCAATTGAATTAAAAGTTCTTTTATTATCACCTTGAAAAACATTGAGTTTTAAGTGCGTTTTATCTGCACCAACCTGTTTTCCGTAACCATTATCTCTTACGCAACTTGTTTTAAAAGTCGGTCGCATATTCATAGGACCAAAAGGGGCCATTTGCTGAATGATTCTAAAAAACTTAGGTGTAATTTCTAACAAATCTATTTCTGCATCTATAGAAATCTCAGGAGTTAACAACTCTTTATCAATTGTAGCTTTTACAACTTCTTCAAACTTATTTTTAAAATTCTCGTAGTTTTCTGGTGCTAAAGTTAAACCCGCTGCATATTTATGTCCCCCAAATTGTTCTATAAAATCTTCACAAGCATGCAATGCATTATAAACATCAAAACCTTTTACAGAACGTGCGGAAGCCGCTAATTTATCGCCACTTTTGGTAAAAACTAAGGTGGGTCTGTAATACTTTTCTATTAAACGAGAAGCAACAATACCAATAACACCTTTATGCCAATCTTCTTGAAAAACCACCGATGTAAAACGGTCTTCTTCCTCATTATCAATAATCTGTATTAAAGCTTGATCTGTAATTTTCTTATCTAAATCTTTTCTATCAGCATTAAAAATTTCTATAGCAGCAGCAAACTCCACTGCCGAGTCAAAATCCATTTCCGTTAATAATTCTACTGCATAATTACCATGTTTCATTCTACCTGCAGCATTTATTCTTGGTGCAATAGTAAATACAACATCGGTAATGGTAAGTTCTGTTTTTTTCGTTTGATGAATAATTGCCTTTATTCCGTTTCTCGGACTTTGATTAATTACATGTAAACCATGATACGCCAAAACTCTATTTTCGCCATTCATAGGTACAATATCTGCAGCAATTGCCGTAGCAACCAAATCTAAGTACGGAATAAAATCTTCTATTGTTTGACCTCTAGAACTACCCAAAGCCTGAATCAATTTAAACCCAACTCCACACCCACAAAGTTCATCGAAAGGATAGGTACAATCTTCTCTTTTTGCATTTAAAACAGCTACTGCTTTCGGAATTTCATCACCAGGTTTATGGTGATCGCAAATAATAAAATCTACATTTTTTTCGGTTGCGTAGGCAACTTTATCAATAGCTTTTATTCCGCAATCTAAGGCAATAATTAAAGAAAAATCATTGTCATGTGCAAAATCAATTCCCATATAGGAAACGCCATAACCTTCGGCGTACCTATCAGGTATATAAGTGGCAATATTTGGATGAATCGTTTTTAAATAAGATGCAACCAAAGAAACTGCTGTAGTTCCGTCTACATCATAATCACCAAAAACTAAAATATTTTCATTATTAGCAATTGCTTTTTCAATTCTAGTAACTGCGAGATCCATGTCTTTCATTAAAAAAGGATCATGAATTTCATCTAAACTTGGACGAAAATAATTTTTAGCATCCTCAAAAGTTTCAATATTTCTTTGACATAGAATTTCAGCTATAGTTTTATCTACCTGCAACTCTTTTGCTAATTTTTCTACCTTTTCTTTATCCGCTTTTGGTTTTAACGTCCATCTCATAGCTAATTTATCGCTTAGTTCTCAATTTTATGTAAATGAATTTCAATTTCTACCTCAGCAAATTGACGAAACATCTCCATAACACCACAATATTTTGTTACCGATAAGTTTACTGCTTTCTGAATTTTTTCTGGCTTTAAATCTGTATCAGTAAAATGATAATCTACTTTTACTTTATTATAAAACTTTGGATGCTCATCTGTTAACTCTGCTGTTATATCAATTTTAAAATCTGCAACTTCTGCACGCATTTTTGTTAATAATGAAACTACATCTAAACCAGAACAACCAGCTAAAGAGGCTAACATTAAGGCTTTCGGTCTGTACCCTTTTCCCTCTCCTCCACTTTCTTCGCCAGCATCCATTGTTAAATTTAACCCACTCGGATTATCAGATTCAAATTGCATGTTTTCTTTCCAGGTAGTTTTTACAATATTTGTAGTCATATTAAATGATTTTAGTATAGATTTTTAAAAGTTGAAATAGTAATTTATGCTTATTCTTACAAAAATAAGAAAACACACAGTAGTTAATGGTTAAAATAAATAGAATGTTTCTTTTAAGAAGTACAGTCTTTATGCAATTTTTAATAACACTTAATTTTAGGTGTCTTTTTAGAAGATTCTCAATTTTTTATGATTTTTTGCACACTTAATGCTGTTTTTTGTTTTTTCTTGCTGTTTTATTAATTTTTTTAAGAGAATTATCTTTTTTTTAGCTAATTTTATCAAAATATTAACCAACAAAACATTTTTATGATAAAAAAACTTTTTTTTACAGTTTCACTTATCTTTATGGTTACATTAAATATTCAATCTCAAGAAATTAATGTCAAAGGAAAAGTAACAGATAACACGGGAGAATTACCAGGAGTAAGTGTGTTAATTAAAGGCACTAAAATAGGTACAAGTACCGATTTTAATGGAATGTATTCTATTACAGCAAAAAAAGGAGAAACAATTGTTTTTACTTCTTTAGGTTTTAAAAGAAAAGAAGTTCAAGTAAATTCTGCTACATTAAACGTTGTATTAGAAGAAGACACTAATATATTAAATGAGGTAGTAGTAACTTCTTTCGGTGTTAAAAGACAAAAAAAATCTTTAGGTTTTGCCGCGCAAGCATTAAAATCTGAAGAACTTTTAGAAGGAAACCAAAGTAATATGGTAAACTCTTTACAAGGAAAAGTTTCTGGTGTTACAGTTACTAGTTCTGGTGGTGCACCTGGGTCTTCTGCTGTAATTATGATTCGTGGAGGTACTTCTATAACAGGAAATAACCAACCACTAATGATTGTTGATGGATTACCGATAGACAATTCTACCGATTCTAGTTCTGAAGTTGCAAGTACAAATAGAGCATCTGATTTAAACCCAGAAGATATTGAAAGCATTACGGTTCTTAAAGGGCCTGCCGCTGCTGCTTTATATGGTATACAAGCCGCAGAAGGAGCTGTTATTATTACTACCAAAAGAGGAAAAGAAGGTATGAGTAAAGTTTTTCTTTCTTCATCTCTTTCTGTAGACAATGTTATGGGAACCCCAGACATTCAACAAATGTATGGTCAAGGTGAACAAATTGTTCAGACCGATGGAAGTATTAATTATAATTTAGAAAGTCCACTTTCTTGGGGAGAAGCAATATCGCCTGGTACAAAAACATATAACCATATAAAAGACTTTTATAAAACGGGAATTTCGCAAAACTACTTTGCAAGTTATACAGGTGGTAATGCTAAAGGAAATACGTATTTTTCTATAGGGAATTTAGATAATCAAGGGATTATACCATCTACTTCTTACAATAAAACTACTTTTAGAATTAATCAAAATTCGAAAATTTCAGAAAAACTTACTTTATCTGTTTTAGGTAATTACGTTAGAACAAATATTAAAAGTACCCTACAAGGAAATGCAACTGGTGGTAGTATTACTAGTTTATTAAATTATCCTTCTAATGTAAATATTAATGATTATACAGATCTAGACGGAGCTCAAAAGGGTTTTTATACAGGTCAACAAACTGACAATGTTTATTGGAGTTTAGATAACAGCCCTAATACAAATGAATTAAATAGATTTATTGGTTCTATTGGATTAGATTATGCTATTAATGAAAATTTAAATCTATCCTATAAGTTTGGTGCAGATATTTACGATCAACATAGTAGAAGAATAACCGCAAATGGTTCTTTAAACGAATCTAGAGATGAAGGTTATATCTCTCAATACGAAAGATTGTATAAAAAATACACTTCAAATTTTATAGCTACTTATACTAAAAAATTATCAGAAAAATTTGAATTGAACTTATTAGCCGGTAATACTATAGAAGATAGTAATGTAAAAACAGACTACTTAACTGGTAATGGTTTTTTAGCTCCAGGTATTTATAATATCAGTAATGTTTCAACAGAAAATCAAACCATATTAGAGCGTATTGCTAGAAAAAGAAATGTGGGTGTTTTCGGAGAAATAAAATTAGGATATAAAGATGCATTATTTTTAAATGTTACTGGTAGAAATGACTGGTCTTCTACACTACCGTCAAAGAGTAGATCTTTCTTTTACCCTTCCGTAGGAGGATCTGCTGTTCTTACAGATTTATTTGATATTAAATCTGAAGGTAATGGATTAAATTATTTAAAATTAAGAAGTACTTGGGCTCAAGTAGGTAAAGATGCACCAATTGGTCAATTAGAAAGTTACTTGGTAACTCAAATTAATGGACTTGGTAGTACAGGTTATGCATACAACGGAGTAGATGTTGGTAACGCAGCTTTAGAACCAGAATTTACAAATAGTTGGGAGTTTGGTTTCGATTCTAGCTTCTTAAACAATAGGTTAAGTTTTAATGCAACGTATTATAAGAGTATTTCAGATAATCAAATATTATCAGATATACGTGTTCCTCCAACAGCAGGTACTTTTT